>DYFB01000077.1 GCA_020725405.1 Symbiobacterium sp.
CAGGCCCAGGGCCTCATCAGCTTGCACGCCACATACCGCACACTTCGTCAACCTTGCTGAACCGCCGGATGCGGACCCGCATGTCCGGTGGTGTGGGAGGACGGGGAGCGAGACGCTCCCCTCCTACCCGATCGCCCGGCAGGGGGTCAGCTCGGGAGTATGCCCATCTTCTCGAGGACGTAGCGGGCCCGGGCGGTTGAGGTGTGCTTCGCTCGGGAGAGCGCCTGCCCGGCTGCGGCGATGCGGGCCAGCCGCTCGGGGTCGGCGAGGAGAGCCTCAATCTTGTCCAGCATGTCCCCCGGGCTGCCGAAGAAGACGGCGCTCTCCCCGTCGACGAAGTTGTCGGGGATGAGGATAGGCAGCCGCTCGCTGAGGAGCAGGGCCCCGTGGTAGGGTATTTCCCAGTAGCGGAAGGTGTCCCAGGCCACGCCGCGCAGTGAGACGGCGATCTTGCTCCGGTTGAGTATCCAGCAGAACTGGTCCCGCGGCAGGTCGGCACCCAGATAGACCGTGTATCCCTGGCGGCGCAGGAGCTCGGCGCACCACACGCGGACCTCCACGGTCGGCCTGGCCACGAAGGAGACCGCGATGTCCCTCTCCGTATCGGCCGGGAGCATGACCCGAGGCGGCGCCGCGAGAGGCAAGGGGAAGAGGTCGGGCTCCAGCGAGTACATCTCCATCTTGAAGCGGTGGGTATAGCGGATACCGGCCGGCCAGCCGCCGCGCTCCTCACCGTGGAGGAGGGCCACCGGGCAGCGCGGGAACCGGTCCTGGATCTCCCGCCACACGGCCACCGCCTCGGGCCGGATGCTCCCGACGATCACGGCGTCGAACGCCTCACACATGTCGAGGATATCGATGAGTTCCACGGGCCTCCGGTGTCCGGGGCCGCCGGCCGGCTCATCGTAGAAGTTGTACTGGAACACGCTATAGTCCTTGTAGGGATAGCAGTAGACGCGTTCGGGCCCGAGAAGCTCGTCCAGGCCCTCGTGCAGGATGTCCTCCTGAAAGCATATATCGGGACTCGTGAGGAATAGGATGGTCGTCGGCATACGGCTCTGCGCTGACCTCACTCCCACGGGCACTCTATCCTACAAGATATGCAGTCTGTCTGAACCTGGCAACAGCCCAAGCCAGGGCGCCCCGGCCTGGGTTCGCCTTCCGGCGCCCGAGGTTCAGTCGTCGGAGATCACTATCACCCCTTGCCGACGGTCGAAGCCGCGCCCCCCTCAACCGCGGCGCGGGCCGGCAGGATAAGCGACCAGGGCTCCCGAAGGCATCCGCCATCCGGCTGCCGCCTGCAAGTGAGGAGTGCGCCATGGACAACAAGGAGCTTGATGATCTGCGGAGAGAAGTGGAGGCCCTCAGCGAACGGGTCCGGCGACTGGAAGGTCAACTGTCTGGCCTCGCCGTCCGACCCCCGGCCGGAGCCTCAGCGGCCGGGCCGGGGGCAGCCCCGTCGGCGGCCGGGCCGGGGGCAGCCCCGTCGGCGGCCGTTCCGGGGGCAGCCCCGTCGGCGGCCGTTCCGGGGGCAGCCCCGTCGGCGGCCGTTCCGGGGGCAGCCCCGCCGGCGCCCGTTCCGGGTCCGGCCTCGGGGCTGCCCACGGGCGAACCGGAGAGCCTGGAGAGCCGCATCGGTGGCCTGTGGCTTAACCGCATCGGTGCGGTGGCCCTGGTATCGGCCCTGGCCTTCTTCCTGAAGTACGCCTTCGACCATGGCTGGGTGAGCGAGTACGGACGGATCGCCATCGGTCTTGCGACGGGGGTGCTGCTCCTGGGGGCCGGCGAGCACTACCTCAGTCGGGGACGGATGGTCCGGTTCGGGATCGGCCTCGGCGGGGCCGGTATCGCCGCCTTTTACGTGACCATCCATGCCGCTCTGAGTTTCTACGGCCTGATCGATCCCCTGACCGCCAAGGTCCTGATGTCGGCGGTGACCTTGCTCGCCCTGGGTCTTGCCCTTCGCCGCAACCTGGTCGCCTTTGCCGTTGTGGGCCTGGCCGGCGGCTACCTGACCCCGCTCCTCACCTCCGGGGCTGGAGCCTACGTGGCCCTCTACACCTATCTACTGGTCTTCAGCCTGGTCATTCTGGCCGTGTCCCTCGGCAAGCGCTGGCATGGTCTTTCCCTGCTCGGCCTGCTCTTCACTTACACTCTCTACATTGCCGGCCTGAACGCGAGCCATCCGGGTCCGAACGCGATCTCTCCGGGAGAACTCGCCGCCTACATGTGGTTCCTGTCCTTGTTTCACCTCCTCTTCATGGTCGCTGGTCCGGCCGGCGGTCTGTGCCGGCGGGAACCGGCCGACGGGTGGCTGATAGCCGGTTCGGTCGTGTCGTCACTGCTCTACGTCTCCCTGGCCGGCGCCCTCCTCTTTGGGGGGCACCGAGGCTTGCTGGCCCTCGCTCTTCTGGGCTGGGGGGCCTTCTGCCTGGCGGTCATGGTGGTCGTCGGCTGCCGCGGCCAGCAGCGCGACCCGCGCCTGGGCCACTGGATGCTGGTCCTGGCCTTCGGCTACGTGGCTTTCGCCGTTCCCTTCGGACTTGACGCCCGCTGGGTTACGGTCGCCTGGCTGGTCCAGTCACTGGCGGTGGTCGCCCTCGGCATATGGAGGAGGGCTTCCCTCCTGCGCTGGCTCGGCATCAGCCTTCTGCTGGTGACCGCGGGCAAGCTCGTGCTGGTAGACCTGGCCGGGCTGGAGACCGTCTGGCGGATACTGATGTTCCTGGCCTCGGGCCTGGTCTTCCTGATGGCCTCATACCTCTACCAGCGCTTCCTCGGCCCACAGCAGGGTCAGGCGGCCTAGGGAGCGGCCCGGAGAGGAGGGCGCCGACGTGACGACACGGGGAGCCGCGCGACGGGGAGCCGACCAAGTCGGAGCGCCTGAACTGGCCTTCTTCTCGTCGCCCATCGCCGACCGGGAGGAAGTGGCCGCCTCCGCGGCCCGCGTAAGGCGTGAGCTCGAGAGGTGTCTCCCGGCCGGGGGGAGAGGCCCGGCAGCCCTCCCGGTAGCCTGCGTCCTCACGGGCGGTACCGAGGCCCGGGTGCTCGACTGGCTTGCCGCTCGGGAGCGGGAGAAGCGGCCCGACGACCCCGGAGCGGGCTCGTCCGGCGGCCCGGCCCCGCCCGACCGGGTCCCGGTCGTCCTGCTGGCCCTGCCGCAGTCGAACTCCCTCCCGGCCTGCTTCGAGATTCTGGCCCGCCTGAGACAGGTCGGCCGGGCGGGGCGCATCGTCGTCTTCGAGCGCGGCGGGTGGCGGGAAGAACTCGTCGCCCTGTGGACGATGGGGCGGACAGCGTCCTTCCTGAGGACAGCCCGGCTGGGCCTTCTCGGCGGCCCGTCGGCCTGGCTCGTGGCCAGTTCCACGCCAGCCGGGCTCGTGCGCGAGGTGTGGGGCCCGACCGTCGTGGAGCTTCCCCTGACCGACCTCATTGCGCGGGCCCGCCGGTTGGCCGGCCCGGACCTGGTCGGCGAGGCCGCTTCCCTCCGGGAGAGGGCCCTCGGGGTGGTGGAACCGACGGACGACGCCCTCGTCGGGGCTCTCGCGCTGGCCCGGGCCCTGCGCGAGGTGGTCTCCGAGCACGGCCTCGACGCCGTGACCCTGAGGTGCTTCGACCTCCTCGAGCCCCTGGGCAACACCGGCTGCCTGGCTCTGGCGCTCCTGAACGACGAGGGTGTGACGGCCGCCTGCGAGGGCGACATCCCCGCGACCCTGACCATGATGCTCCTACAGAGCCTGACCGGGCGCCCCTGCTTCATGGCCAACCCCTCCGACCTCGACCCTGAGAGGGGGCTTGTCACCTTCGCCCACTGCACCGTCCCCCTCGGACTCGTGACGTCCTTCCGGCTCAGGTCGCACTTCGAGTCGAGGACCGGCGTCGGCGTGGAGGGCCGCCTGGCGGACCAGGAGGTCACGGTGGCCCGCGTGGGCGGCCCGGACCTCCGCGGCCTCGAGGTCTTCCATGGGACGGTGACCGGGCCCGGCCTGCCCGGCCTGTCCGGCGGCGTCGCCTCCGCGAGGGGGACGGCCTCGGCGGTGGACCCCGGACTCCCACGGGAGGATCTCTGCCGGACCCAGGTCACCGTGGACGTAGGACGGGAGCAGGTCCTTCGTCTTCTCGAGCGCCCGCTCGGGAACCACCACGTCATCTGCCCGGGAAGGCACACCGGGGCGGTCCGGACGTTCGCCGAGCTGTTCCTCCCGGCCCCGCGTCTTATGTAAACGCCTCAGCTGCACCCCTCATATGCTGGTAGAGGGCTTTCCCTGAGGGGTGCGGCAGTGTGAGAGTTCTCATCACCGGAGTCACCGGTTTCGCCGGAAGCCATCTGGCGGAGTACGCCCTCGCCCAACCGGGGGTCGAGGTCTACGGCACCTGCCGCACGCGGAGCCGTCTTGACAACATCATTCACCTCGAGGGCCGCCTGCGACTGGTCGAGTGCGATCTCCGCGACCCGTTCTCCGTCCAGGCCCTCATCGCCCTGACGAGACCGGACCGGCTCTTCCATCTCGCGGCCCAGAGCTTCGTCCCCACCTCCTGGACCGCCCCCGAGGAGACGATCGTGACGAACGTCCTCGGCCAGCTCAACCTCCTCGAGGCCGTCCGCAGGCACAGCCCGGAGACGCGCTTTCAGATAGCCTGCTCTTCGGAGGAGTACGGGCTCGTCCACCCGGACGAGGTGCCGATAGACGAGTCGAACCCGTTGCGCCCGCTCAGCCCGTACGGTGTCAGCAAGGTGGCTCAGGACCTCCTGGGCTACCAGTACCACGCCTCCTACGGCCTGCATACCGTGCGGACCAGGGCCTTCAACCACACCGGGCCCCGCCGGGGGGAGGTCTTCGTGACATCGAGCTTCGCCAAACAAGTGGCCGAGGTCGAGGCCGGCCGGCGCCCCCCCGTCCTGCACTGCGGCAATCTCGAGGCCCGCCGGGACTTCACCGACGTCCGCGACATGGTCAGGGCCTACTGGCTGGCCCTCGAACACGGTGAGCCGGGAGAGGTCTACGTCATCGCTTCAGGCCGGAGCTACTCCATTCGAGAGGTCCTCGAGATGGTTCTCGGAATGGCCGCCGTCCCCATCCGGGTGGAGGTCGACCCGGAACGACTCCGTCCCTCGGACGTGCCCATCCTCGAGGGCAACGCGGCCAGGTTCCGGGCGAGGACCGGGTGGGTCCCGGAGATACCCTTCACCAAGACCATGGCCGACCTCCTCGACTACTGGCGGGCGGTCGTGGCCGGTCGTCCGGCCCCGGTGGAGGGCGTCCAGGGTGGCCGGTGACAAGCTGAAGGGTTTGGTCCTGTGCGGCGGTCGCGGAACGCGCCTGCGCCCCCTCACCTATACGCGGGCCAAGCAGCTCATCCCCATCGCCAACCGGCCCAGCGTCTTCTACGCCATCGACGACCTCGCCGCGGCCGGCATCCGCGACATCGGCGTGGTCGTCAGCCCGGAGACGGGGGCGGAGGTGGAGGAAGCCTTCGGCGACGGCGAGGCCTGGGGGGTCAGCTTCACCTTCATCCTCCAGGAAGCTCCGCTCGGGCTGGCCCACGCGGTGAAGACGGCCCGTCCCTTCCTCGGTCGCGACTCCTTCCTCATGTATCTCGGCGACAACCTCCTCTCCGGAGGTCTCTCCCGCCTGGTCGAGGTCTTTCGGAGCGGCGACCTCCACGCCCTGGTGCTGCTCACCCGGGTCGAGGACCCGACCCAGTTCGGCGTCGCCGTGGTCGACCTGCAGGGCCGGGTCGTCCGGCTCGTCGAGAAGCCCAAGGACCCACCGTCGGACCTCGCCCTGGTTGGGGTTTACGTGTTTCATCCGGTGATCCACGAGGTCATCGAGACCCTTCGGCCGAGCTCGCGAGGGGAGTACGAGATAACCGACGCCATCCAGGGGCTTCTCGACCGCGGCCTCCGGGTGGCCGCCCACCGGGTCGAGGGCTGGTGGAAGGATACCGGCAAGCCCGGCGACCTCCTCGATGCCAACCGGGTCGTTCTCTCCCGGCTCAGCCGGCGCCTCGACGGCGACGCGGTCGACTCCGAGGTGAGCGGGGAAGTCGTCGTCGAAACCGGGGCCAGGGTGGTCCGGTCGGTCGTCCGCGGCCCGGTCCACATCGCCGCCGGCGCCCTCGTCGAGGAGAGCCACGTCGGCCCCTACACGTCGGTGGGGCGGGGAGCCCGGGTTGTCCGGAGCGACGTCGAGTACTCCATCATCCTCGACGAGGCCGCGGTTATCGACCTCCCATGCCGTCTTGACGCATCCGTCCTGGGGCAGGGCGCCACCGTGCGCGGCGGGGCCAACCGCCCGCACCGCCACTCCGTCCGCCTCGTCCTGGGGGACCGGAGCCTGGTCAGCCTATGACCCGGCCTCCGGGCGGAGCGGCGGGTTCCATCCTCCTCACCGGAGGCGGGGGTCGCCTGGGACGGGAACTCCTCCGCCTTCTTCCCGGCCTCGTCGCCCCGTCCCGGGCCGAGCTCGACCTTACCCGCCCCGCCTCGGTCGGCCGGGCCTTCGGCTTCCACCGGCCGGCGGTCGTCGTCCACGCCGCCGCCTTCACCGACGTCGCCCGGGCCGAGCGCGACCGGGAGGAGTGCTGGGCGGTCAACGTGCGGGGGACGGCCGCGGTGGTGCGCGAGGCCGCCCGCCACGGCTGCGCCCTCATCCACATCTCCACGGACTACGTCTTCCACGGCTCGCGGGGCTACTACCGGGAGGACGAGCCTCCCGGGCCGGTCCGCAACTACTACGCCCTGAGCAAGCTCGCCGCGGAGGAGGTCGCCCGTCTGGCGCCCCGTCACCTCGTCATCCGCACGAGCTTCCGGCCGCGCGACTGGCCGCACCCGGTCGCCTTCGTGGACCTCTACACCAGCCAGGACTACGTCGACGTCGTGGCGCCGGACATCGCCCTGGCCATAGTGAAGTGGCGGCAAATACCCTACGACACCCTGCACATCGCCACGGAGAGGAAGACGGCCTTCGAGCTCGCCCGCCGCCGGCGTCCCGACGTCCGGCCGGGACGCCGGTCCGAGGCCGCGGTCGACCTGCCGGAGGACATCTCTCTTGACATCGCGCGCTGGCGGGGTCTGAAGGCCGGCTGGCTCGGGGAGGAGGGACCGGGGTGACGGGGACGGGGTGGGGACCGGGGTGACGGGGATGGGGTGGGGGGTGACCCCCCTGCCTGAGGTGGCGAGGGCCCTCACCTTCCAGGACTACGGCCGGGGCCCGGAGCTCGAGGGCGTCTACCACCGTCCGCTGCGGAAGCACCGGGCCCTGGAGGGCTGGTTCATGGAGTACCTGCGGGTGACGGGAGGAAGGGCCGAGACCGACGTCGGAGTCCCCGGGGACTTCGAGGTCCGTCAGGTTTCCTTCTCCTACGCCGCGCCCGGGCGGCTGAACGCCTTCCACCTTCACCCGCGGGAGCGGCAGGACGAGCTCTGGTGTGTCGTCGACGGTCTTCTGGCCGTCTGGCTCGTTGACGTGAGGGAGGGGTCGCCGACGGCCGGGCTGCGGCGCCGCTATATCCTCTCCGGGGAGGAGCCGGCTCTTCTCCACATCCCGTCGGGTGTGGCCCACGGCTACCGGGCCGGCCCGGCCGGGGCCCTCCTGGTCTACGCCGTGACGTCGCAGTTCGACCCGGTCCACCCCAACGAGGCCCGCCTCCCCTGGGATCACTTCGGCGCCGGGCTGTGGGAGGATGACCGTGGCTGACTTCAGGCGGGTCGTCGTGACCGGCGGCGCCGGTTTCATCGGGTCGAACTACGTCCGCTACGCTCTCGACCACCACCCGGAGTGGGAGATCGTCGTCCTCGACAAGCTGACCTACGCCGGGAACCTCGCGAACCTGAGCGAGTCCATGGGGCGCATAACCTTCATCCGCGGCGACATCGCCGACCCCGACGACGTGGACCGGGTCGTGGCCGGAGCCGACGCCGTGCTCAACTTCGCGGCCGAGTCGCACGTGGACCGGTCTCTGGCCGATGCCAGGCCGTTCGTCAGGACGAACGTCGAGGGGGTAATGGTCCTCCTCGAGGCCGTCCGCCGGCACGGCGTGGGCCGCTTCCTCCAGGTCTCCACGGACGAGGTCTACGGCGACCTCGCGGGGACCGACCGGCGGTCGGTCGAAACCGACCCGTTCCGGCCCCGGAGCCCCTATGCCGCGACCAAGGCCGGCGCCGAGCACCTCGTCTGGGCCTACGGCGCGTCTTTCGGGCTCGACGTCGTGGCCACGCGGGGCTCAAACACCTACGGCCCCTGCCAGTACCCGGAGAAGATCATCCCCCTCTTCACGGTGAACGCCCTCCGAGGCCTACCCCTCCCCCTCTACGGGGACGGGAGCGCCGTCCGGGACTACATGCACGTCGAGGACCACTGCTCCGGTATCGACGCCGTCCTCCACCGGGGGGCCGCCGGGGAGGCCTACAATCTCGGCGCCCGGCTCGAAATCTCCGGCCTGGACGTGGCCCGCCGCATCCTGGACCTCCTCGGGGCCCCCGGGGAACTGATTCGCTTCGTGGCCGACCGTCCTGGGCACGACTACCGCTACTCCGTCGACCCCTCGAAGGCCGAGGCCCTCGGGTGGACGAGGGCCTGGACCTTCGAGAAGGGTCTCGCTCAGACGGTCCGGTGGTACGCCGAGAATGTCGCCCGGTGGGACGGCTAACCGGGCGGGCGCCGCGGCGTCAGCCTGCGGACACTGAACATGACGTGCGGCGTGGGCTCGGACCAGTCGGGCGACTCCCGGATGAACTCCTGAATGACTCTGGACGGACCGGGCGCGCCAGCGTCGTGGAAGGCCGCCCACCCATCCTTGACGATGAACGGCGACCAGCCCAGGAAGTCGGCCTTCACCGACTTGTAGTCGTGGGCGGCGTCGATGAAGAGAAGGCCCACGGGCTTCGTCCAGATCCTGCAGACATCGGCCGTCTTCCCGGTGATGGGGGTGACGATGTCCGTGAGACCGAGCCACTCCATGTTGGACCGGAACTCAGGAAACGTCGTCGCCGTCGGGTCCCAGAAGAGATGCTGGTGCTCCTCGGAGCCGCGCCAGTGGTCTACGGCATAGACCCGCGCGCCGTGGCCGGCCTTACTGCCGAGGCCCAGCCAGGCTGTTGACTTGCCCTTCCAACTCCCGAGCTCCACGATGGCCAGGTGCGCCGGGGTGATGGAGGCAAGATAGGCCAGCCGCCGCCCCTCGTCAATCGAGAGCCAGCCCTCGATCTGGTCCAGCTCGTCCTCATTCGGCAGGGTCAGGACCGTCACCCGATCACCTCCTCTCACGGCCTCGGCCCTACGGACCCTCGGCGAGGAGACCCCCGGTCGTGGCGAAGGCCCGGACCCAGGGAACGGTGTCCTTCCACTTGTTGATGAAGCGCTCGCGGTTGCGGCGGCCTATCTCCGCCGATATGCCCCCGCTCGCGCCCCCGTAGTGGAAGTAGGGGGCGTAGGTCGTGGTCATCCCGGGCTTCCCGGCGAGGCCCAGGCGCAGGTTGTAGTCCGCGTCCTCGAAGTAGGCCGGGGCGAAGGTCTCGTCGAAGGGCCCGATCTCCCGGTAGAGCTCCGGGCTCAGAAGGAAGCAGGAGTAGCTGGCCTCCTGGCGGTCTTCGCCCGGAACCGGGAGCTCCACGCCTTCCAGGTCCTGCGGGCCCAGGTTGTGCTCGACCTTGATGTCAAGGGGAGAGAGAAAGCCGTAGCCCCGCTCGGCCGCTCTCTCGACGAGACGGTCGACGGTCTGAGGGTGGAACAGGACGTCGTCGTTGGAGACGAGGACCCAGTCGGCTCCCCAGGCCAGGGCTGACTCTATCCCCCTGTTCCAGGAGGCGGCGAGCGACGGCAGCCTCCCGGACGAGTTGTCGACGATGAAAAGCCTCAGCCTGTGGCTCGTCTCAAGGGTGTTGAGGGCGGCGAAGAGCAGGTCCGGGCGCCGGAAGTTCACGAACACAGCCCCGAGTCTGAAGCGCTGCATGGGTCACCCTTCCCAGTTCGGTTTCATCAGCAGGTTGAGGTACCGTTCCGCGGTGCGGTCCCAGGCGTTCTCCTCCACGTAGCGAGCGGCTCTCTCGACGAGGGCCTCCCGCTCGCCGGAGTTATTCCTGAGCAGCCTGATGGCGGCGGCGATGGTGTCCGGCCGCGGGTCGGGTATCTTGAGGACCTCGTCCGAGAGGTCGGCGAAGTAGACGGCTCGGGTGGTCACGACCGCCTGCCGGGCGGCGATAGCTTCGTGGGCCATCATCGAGGTCGAGACGGAGGTGCCGTGCTCGGAATAGGGCAGGACGATGAGGTCCACGGCGTGCTGGTAGCGTCCTAGGTCCTCGTCGGGGACCGGTTCGTGGACAAGGATGACGTTGTCGACAGCGTTCCGCATGGGGTCGCCCCGGCTGAGGCCGCAGGCGACGTAGATGTGGTCGACGGCCCGGGGGTTCACCGGGTGGGGCGTCGCGCTGATGTACCCGAGCGCGTCCGGGACCTTGCGGACGGCCTCGACGATGTTGGGAATGTTCTTGTGCCTCGCGGCGAAGCCGAAGAAGCCGACGACGAAGCGGCCGTCGGGGAGGCCCAACTCGGCCCGCGTCTGGGAGCGGTCGCCGAACTGCGCGCGGTAGTCCGGGCAGCCCATCGGGATGACGGCGAGACTCGACCGGGCCGGCCGGACCGCCCCGCTGAGAAGGTTCCTCCGGGCGACCTCCGAGTGGACGACGAATCTCGCCCGGCTCCGGAACAGGAAGAGGTGCTGGGCCCCCATCCAGCCGCTCTGGTCGGTGTTGTGCATCGTGATGATGAGGGGGCTCGCCACGGGCTCGAGAAGCCGGAGGACCTGAACGAGGTTGAAGTAGTAGAGGCTGTACTCATGCTGGAGGAGGATGCCGTCGTAGGCCCGCTCCGCGAGATACGTGCCGATCGTTTTCGGGTGGGTGGCCACGTCGCTCGTCACTCCGAGGGTGGAGAACCCGCCCCGCAGATTGCGGGTATAAGAAGCGATGCCGCAGCGGCGCCCCCAACTGGGGCAGATGAGCAGAAGGTGCACGTTCCGATCTCCTCGGTTGCCGATCAGGCCCACCGCCTTCAGGGCGCCCCAGCTCAGGATGCCTTAGGCATATTATGTAGCCCTGCGGAACGGCGTTCGTTTCCGCCGCTCGCGGGCCGTGTCCCGGGGAGTCGCCTCCTTCATACTCTGAGATGAGAGCCGCCGCTCAGGCCGGCCCGTCGGTCCCGGCCCCGGGCGAACCCGGAACGGGGCGGGGCGGGGAGAGAGGGGGACCGGCCGGTGGCGCCGTCCATCCTGTACATCACGAGCCCCAAAATCAGGTTCCTCGAGGACATCATCCACGAGGGCCTCGACGAGCTCCTCGGTCCGGATAACGTCTACTGCTACCCTTACAAGGACTACTCGCGCTTCCAGTACAACCTCTACCCCGAGTCGGCGGCCAAAGAGCCGCACCGCAAGCCGATCGGGCGCAGCCGGCTCATGGAGCTCGGCAACGAGGTCACCGCCGTGGTGATCGGGAGCGCGCGCGCCGAGGCTATCGCGACCTGGCGCAGCATCGAGGACCTGTTCCCCGATCAGCCCGTGGGCATCCTCAACGGGGAGGAGGACTTCGTCCCCTGGCCCACGGACATCCGCTACACCCACCGCTTCATAATGGACTTCCTCCCGGAACACCAGGAGCCCGGGGTATACCCCCTGCCGATGGCCGCGCCGCCCCGGGTCATGCTGCCGGAGGACGTCCCGCGCGACATCGCCGTTTCCTTCGTCGCCCGGAACACGCGCGACGTGCGGATCCGCTGCGCCGAGCTCCTCCGCAAGGCCGGGTTCATGGTCCTGATGGACGCGGACCTGCCGCGCGAGCAGTTCTGCTGGATACTGAACCGCAGTAAGATAGCTGTCTCGACCCGCGGCGCGGCCCACGATACCTTCCGCTACTGGGAAATCCCCTACCATGGTGCGCTCCTCTTGAGCCAGCGGCTCCCCATCCTCATCCCCGACAACTTCGTGGATGGGGAGAGCGCGGTCTTCTGGGACACGCCCGAAGAGATGGTGGCGAAAATCCGCGAGCTCCTGGCCGATCCGGACCGCCTGGCCCGTATCGCCGCCGCCGGCCGTCGCCTGAGCTGGGAGAAGCACACGGCTTCGGCCCGGGCCCGCTATCTCCTGGAGAAAATGGGGGTTCGGGTCTAGACGAGCAGGTCCCTCGCAGCATCGAAAGCCAATATGCCAGCAGACACCAGGGCTTCTCGGGTGAGTTCAGACGGGCGAGCCTTCAACCCTGTTGAGGTTCACCCCAGGAACTTCCGCAACTACCGCCTGATCTGGGAGCTTTACAGATCGAGCAAGAAACAAACTGCATCTCCTTCCCGCGCCAAGCGCCGAATGTGACACCCGCCGGCTCACGCTCGACCGGTCAGCGTTCGGCCAGAAACTCCCGGTACCAGGCGGTGGTCTCCCGGAGACCCCGCTCGAGGCTGTAGGTAGGGCGCCAGCCGAGCACGCGGCGGGCCTTCTCCGCCGATAGGTACTGCCGGGGTATCTCGGCCGCGGCCGAGTCGAGGATGACCGGCTCGAGGTCCGGGCGGTCCAGGAGCGACAGGATGAGACGGACGACCTCGAGGACGGTCACGGGGACCTCGCACCCGGCGTTGAAGGCTTCCCCCGGCCGGGGCAGGGTCTGGAGGCGCTCGGCGGCCAGAAGGTAGGCGGCCACCGCGTCGCGGACGTAGAGGTAGTCCCGGGTGGCCAGGCCGTCGCTCCGAAGGACGGGCCGTTCGCCCCGCAGGACCGTACGGATGGTCCCCGGGACGAGGCGGTTGAAGTTGAGGTCGCCCCCGCCGTAGACGTTCCCGCAGCGCAGGATGACCACGGGGAGGTCGTAGGTGTGGGCGTAGCCCTGGGCCAGGAGGTCGGCGCAGCTCTTGGACACATCGTAGGGGTGCCGGCCCTGCAGAGGGGCTTCCTCGGTGTAGGGGAGGACTTCGTGCTGTCCGTAAGCCTTGTCGGTCGAGGCCACGACCACGCGGGTCACCGTCCGCCGGTGGGCCCGGACGGCCTCGAGGAGGTTGTAGGTCCCCCGGATGTTGGCTTCGAAGGTGGACAGGGGAGACCGGTGGGCGGTCCCGACGATGGTCTGCGCCCCGAGGTGGAAGACCGTGTCGATCTCGTACTCGTTGACGACGCGCTCGAGCCGCCTGTGGTCCTCGAGAGAGCCTGTCACGGTCGCGACCCGGGCCCGGTAGCCGCAGGCGTTCAGGTGGGCGGCGGGGACCTCGTCGCGGACGAGGCAGACGACCTCGGCGCCCCGGTCGACCAGCTCGCGGACGAGCCAGGAGCCGACGAACCCCGTGCCCCCGGTGACGAAGACCGGCCGCTCCCGCCAGAAGTCCATGGGGTCAGTCCCAGACCTTCCAGGGAGGGCGGCCCGACGCCCAGAGCTGGTTAAGGGTGTTGACGTCCCGCAGCGTGTCCATGCACTGCCAGAAGCCGTGGTGCCGGTAGGCCATGAGCTGGCCGTCCAGGGCGAGGCGGGCGAGAGGACCCGTCTCGAAGACGGTGTCGTCCCCGGAAAGGTAGTCGAAGACCTCCGGCTCGAGAACGAAGAAGCCGCCGTTTATCCAGCCTCCGGCGGCCGCCGGCTTCTCGGTGAAGCACGAGACCCGGTCACCGTCGAGCTCGAGCTCTCCGTAGCGGGACGGCGGTCTGACGGCCGTCAGGGTGGCCAGGCGGCCGTGGGTCCGGTGGAAGGCGACCAGGGCGGCGATGTCGACATCGGAGACGCCGTCACCGTAGGTCAGGAGGAAGGTTCCCCCGCCGGTGAAGGGGCGGGCCCGGAGCAGGCGTCCCCCCGTCTGCGTCTCGGCCCCGGTGTCGAGGAGGGTCACCGTCCAGTCCTCGCCTTCGCCTCCGCTGTGGATGCGGACGCGGCCGTCGGTCAGGGTGAGGGTGAGGTCGCGGGTGAGGTGGTAGCGCTCGAGAAAATGGCGCTTGACCACCTCGGCCCGGTAGCCGAGGCAGAGGACGAAGCTCGTGTGCCCGTGGTGGGCGTAGAGCTTCATTATGTGCCAGAGGAGAGGCCGGCCGCCCACCTCCACCATGGGTTTGGGCCGCACGGCCGTCTCCTCCGACAGGCGCGTGCCGAGACCTCCGGCGAGGATGACAACGACCATGGCCCTCACCTCCCGCGGGCGGCGTGGGGCGCTGGCCGGAGACGCTCCCAGCCCAGCCTATGCCCCGTGCGCAGGGGCCGTGAAGGGCTGCTCCGGCCCCGAGCGGCCTTGTTGACACGCTCCGAGACAGCGGAGTATCATTTGCCCATGGCGCGGGTCTTCTCGGGCGTCCAGCCCTCCGGCGATCTCACCATAGGCAACTACCTCGGGGCGCTGCGGCACTTCGTGGTCCTGCAGCACGAGCACGAGTGCTACTTCTGCGTCGTGGACCTCCACGCCCTGACCCTTCCCCAGGACCCCGGGGAGCTGAGGGCGAGGACCGAGAAGGTCGCCGCGCTCCTCTTGGCCTGCGGTCTCGACCCGGCTAGGGTGACCCTCTTCGTCCAGTCCCATGTCCCCGCCCACGCCGAGCTCTGTTGGCTGTTCTTCGGCCTCACCTACCTGGGCGAGCTCTCGCGGATGACCCAGTTCAAGGACAAGGCGCGAAACCGGAAGACAGTCACCACCGGGCTCCTGAACTACCCGGTCCTGATGGCCGCTGACATCCTCCTCTACCAGGCCGGTCTGGTCCCCGTGGGCGACGACCAGAAGCAGCATCTCGAGCTGGCGCGGGACATCGCGGTGAGGTTCAACAACCGCTTCGGGGAGACGTTCGTCGTTCCCGAGCCGATGATCGCCAAGGTCGGGGCGCGCATCATGTCTCTCGACGACCCGACGAGGAAGATGTCCAAGAGCGAGACGCCTGACAGCTACGTGGCCCTCCTCGACCCGCCCGAGGTCGTGGCGGCCAAGCTGGCCAGGGCGGTCACGGACTCGGGGCGCGAAATCCGCTACAGGCCGAAGGAGAAGCCCGGCATCTCCAACCTTCTCACCATCTACGCTCTCTCGGCCGGGAAGACGGTCAGGGAGGCCGAGGCCGAGTTCGACGGTCTGGGGTACGCCGACTTCAAGAAGGCCGTGGCCGAGGCTGTCGTTGAGACCCTCCGGCCCATCCAGGCCCGCTACCGGGAGCTGATAGGGTCGGCCGAGCTGCGGGACATCCTTCGCGAAGGAAGCCGGCGCGCGGCTGATGTCGCCGCCGTGACCCTCCGGACCGTCCAGGAGAAAATGGGTATCCTTCTTCCCTGACCACCCTACCGCCCCAGCGCTCCACCGCCGCCTGCGACTCCGAGCGCGGTACCGCGGCCACCGGTTGAAGGAACTTCATGGGTCGATTGCTAATCTCGCCCCGTGCGGACCAATCGGACCCAACGGAGGGACCTCAACCCTGCGCCGGTGGCCCCCGCGGCGACGGCGGTGGCTCTTCTTCTGGCCGTCGTCGTAGGCCTGGCCGCCCTCAGCCCGAGCCGGCCGTTCCAGCCCTGGCCGCCGGCCGGCGGGTTCGCCGGACCGACGGTCGGCGGACCGGCCGGCCCTTCGGGCGCTCTCGCCGGCTCGTCCGCCGGGCCGGACGGGTCATCCCCTTCCGGTCCGGGCGCCCCGTCGGCCGCTTCCGGTGGTCCGGTCACGCTCCTTCTCGGCGGGGACCTCCTTCTCGACCTGGCCGTGGGCCGGACGCTGGCCGCGGAGGGCGCGGCCCGCACGTTCGCCGGCTGGCTCGACCTGCGGGACAGGTGGGGCCCCGCCCTCGGGTTCGCCAACCTCGAGTCCCCGGTCTCCGACGTCGGCGAGGCCCTGAGCGGCAAGCGCTACACCTTCCGGGCCGAGCCGCCGGCAGCTCCGGCCCTGCGCGAAGGCGGGTTTGAGGTCGTCTCTCTGGCCAACAACCACGCCCTTGACTTCGGTACCGCGGCGCTCCTGGATACTCTGGCCCGGCTGTCGGCGGCGGGTGTGACGGCCGTCGGGGCCGGGGCCGACGCCGGCGAGGCTTACGCTCCGCGGATCGTGCGGGCCGGCGGGGCGGACCTCGCCTTCCTCGCCTTCACCGACACCTTCGCCGTGCCCGTCGCCCACCGCGAGATGTGGGGGGCCGGCGCCGACCGGCCCGGGACGGCCCTCCTCACCGAGCGGGCCCGCGTCCTCGAGGCCGTCGCCGCGGCCCGGGGCAGCGGCGCGGATATCGTGGTCGTCTCCGTCCACTGGGGCTACGAGTACGTGCGCCGGCCTGCCCCGGCCGAGCGGGCCCTTGCCCGGGACATCATCGACGCCGGCGCCGACCTCGTCGTGGGCCATCATCCCCACGTCACCCAGGGCCTCGAGATCTACCGGGGACGGCTCATCCTCTACAGCCTCGGCAACCTCCTCTTCGATTCGGAGAAGTCTCCGGACCGGGCAGTCGCCGCCCTGGTAACCTTCGTGCGTGACCCGGCCGGCACATGGGCGCCGGGCGAGTGCCGCCTTCGCGCCATGACCATGGACCGGCGGAGCCTCACTCCCTGTCCCGCGGGTGACGCCGGGGCCCGGGCCCTGCTCGAGGAAGTGGCCGACCTTTCCCGGGCCCTCGGGACCCGTGTCCGCCTGGAGGGTGACGAGCTCGTCGTCGAGGGGTTGGCCTCTCCGGGGAGTGAGCCGCCGGAGGAGGCGGAGGTGGGCGGACGGTAGTCACGCCCTTCTTCCGAAGCTGGTAGTTGGCCACGCGAGGGTGGGGCGGGATGCGAGCCGCCGGCGCGCGAGGCGCGCCGGCGGCCGGACGACCATCGGTCAGGTCAGGGCTTGAGGCGGCCCATCAACACGGCCGCTTCGGCCCGGGTGAGTTCCCGGAGCGGCCGGAAGGTCCCGTCCGGGTACCCCTGCAGGAGGCCCTTCTGACCGGATTCCACCACGCCGCCGAGAGCCCAGGCGGCGATGAGGGTTGCATCGGTGTACTGCGGGGGTGTGGCTCCGGCCGGGAGCGGGCGGCCGGCCGCGATTCGCGCGGCCACGACCGCCGCCTCCTGGCGGGTGAGCCAGCGATTCGGCTCGAAGAGGCCGGCGTCGGTGCCTGTCATGTACCCCGCGCCCAGGACGCGGCGGACCGAGTCGTAGTACCAGCTTCCGGGCAGAACGTCGGAGAGCGGGGGCGTCGTCGCCGGGGCCGGTCCGAGGTCGAGGGCCCGTGCGAGCAGGGCGGCGAACTCGGCCCGGGTGACGGGGAGCTCGGGTTGGTAGCGCGCGTCTCCGGTCCCCTCGACGATGCCGGCGGCAGCCAGGCGGGTGATGACGGTGTAGGCCCAGTGGTCGCTGGCGACGTCCTCGAACGGGAGGTCAGCCGCCGGAGGTGGCGAGCTGCCGGGCGGGGTGGTGCCGGGCGCGCCTCCGTCATCGGGCGAGGTCCCGCCGCCGGGCGGGGTGCCGCCACCGGGAGGGGTGCTCGCAGGAGTGGTCCCGCCGCCCTGGCCGGGGCCGGGGGCCGAAGCGGGCTTCCCGAGCCCGCCCGACGCTCCGGCTGTTCCGGCGATGACCTGCCAGAACCGGGCGTCCTCCTGCCCGAGCGACCAGAGAGCCACGCCCGCGAGGTCGTAGCGGTTCACTAGGTCGACCTTGAAGTCGATTGAGTGGCTGTTCTCGTACCAGACCTGGTGCTTCACCCCGCCGCTGTAGTAGGTGAAGTAGGGGACCTTGTAGGTGTCGTGCCAGTAGACGGTCGCCCCGTAGCGCTCGGCCAGGCCTGGAGCCTGCCAGGCCCTGACGCTGCTTACGCCTCGGGAGGACCAGTCGTAGCCGTAGCCGGCGAGGCCGAGGAGGAGCTTCTCCTTGGGCACGACCGTGAGGGAGTACTTGATGACCCGCTCGACCCAGTCGGCGGCGGCGACAGGCCCGGGGCCGGACCAGGTCCCGTGCTGGTCGTAGGTCATGAGGACGAGGTAGTCCACGACCCTCCCCAGGGCGGCGAAGTCGAAGCACGCGGCGAAGCTGTTGATGGAGTCGTCGGGCGACCACTTGGCCGGCACGGCCATGGTCACGAGAAGGCCGGCCGGCTTGAGCCTCGCCGACAGCTCCTCCATGAAGGCGGTGACGCCCGGACGCGTCCACGGCGGCATGCCCTCGAAGTCGATATTGACTCCGTCGTAGCCGTTGTCGACGAGCATTCTGTAGATGTTCTCAATCGAGCGCTGCCGCAGGCGGGGGTCCATCAGGACACCGTTGTCGCTGAGCTTGTTGATCAGGGGGAGGACCTTCTGCCCGCTCTTCCGGACCATGTCGGCCAGGGCAGCGTGACCTGTTTCGCGGGGCCAGAGGGTGCCGTCGGCCCTCAAGGTGTACCAGTAGGGTGAGAAGAAGTCAATCCTGGACAGGTTGGCCTTGAGGGAGTTCATGGGTTCGGGCTCACTTCCCCACTGCGCCCAGTAGCCCATGAACATCTTCCGGGAGAATGACTCGGCGAGGGCCGTCCGGGGGTGGTTTACGGCGGCGGCGAGGGTGACGACGAGCGCCGCGGCGACAGCCGCGGCCAAGAGGCGGCCGGGAATCCCGCGGGTCCTGCGGATACAAGCCGTCGGTCTCATGACGAACCTCCTCGGAGCGGTCAGGAGTGGAACCGGCCGGGTGATGTGGTCCGGACCGGCAAGTGAGTTGACATAAGATTGCGCTTGGCGTAGGTCCATTCCTTCAGGTAAAGGTGGGTAACGGTGGAAAGGACCAAGCAGAACTGGATGCGTGACCGCCTGGGGTGGCTGGGCCTCGCCGTCGTGTCGGCGGCCGCTCTCGTCCCCATTACGGTCACGGCGGCCGCTGGCAGGCTGTCTTGGGGAGACGCGGCCGTCCGCGACCTCGTCCTTGCCTATCGCCTGCCGGCTCTCGAGTGGACTATGCTGGTCATGAGCTGGCTCAGCTCGGAGTACGTGACGCCCCTGGTCCTGGCGGCCGTGGTGGCCGTCGGCTGGCGCCGGGCGCGGCGGCGGGTGCTCGTCGCCGCCGCCGTTGTCGCGACCTCGACCCTCTGGCAGATAGCCCTGAAAGCCGTTGTCGGACGGCCGCGCCCCGAGCCCCTTCTCTATCCCCTGTGGCACGGGGCGGGGTTCCCGAGCGGCCACGCGCTGACGGCTCTCGTCCTCGCCTACGTCGTCTGGCGGCTGGCCCCGGCTCTCGGGTTCTCTCGACGGGCCCAGACCCCCCTCGGCTGGGCCGTCGTCCTCTACCCGCTCCTGGTCGGGGTGAGCCGTATCTACCTCAACTCCCACTATCTCAGCGACGTCACCGGCGGAGTTCTGCTCGGGCTCGGGCATCTCGGGCTGGCGTTCGGTCTTTTCGGCGCGGACTGGCTTGACCGGGAGGGGATCCGGTCGTGAGCGGCGGGACCCCGCGCCGGACCGTCGTCATCGATGCCGACGCCTGCCCGCGGGGAGCGGTCGAGACCGTGCGGCGCCTCCAGCCAGGCTTCGGCTACCAGGTCTTGACCGTGGCCTCCGTCAACCACGTTATCGAGCCCTGGGGTCCCTGGCACGAGCATGTCGTCGTCGACGCTGGGCCCCAGGCGGCCGACCTCGCCGTGGCCAACGCGGCTCGGGCCGGCGACGTCGTGGTCACCCAGGATTGGGGGCTTGCCGCGCTCGTCCTGGCGAAGGGCTGCCGGGCGGTCTCCCCCGGCGGCTACACCTTCCGCCCGGAGACCGTGGACCTCCTTCTGGAGGAGCGGCACGTCAAGGCCAAGGTGCGCCGGGCGGGAGGGCGGACGCGCGGGCCGCGGGCGCGAAGCCGCGAGGACGAGGAGCGCTTCGAAAAGGCTCTCAGGGCCGCGCTCCGGGCGTGACTCCCGCAGCCCCCTGCGGCCGGGCGTCAGCGTCCGACCAGGGCTTGATGTCGACGACCGGCGATCCGGGCCGGGCGTCGAGCCCGTCGACGAGGAGCCGGCCATTCTGCCGGGCCACCAGGCGCACGAGGCACAGACCGATCGGGTTGGGCCGGTGCGGGCTCCGCAGGGCGAAGACGCCCCGCTCCGGGCGGGACCGGTCTCCCTTTGGATGCCCCTTGAGCCGCCGGCGGTCCTCGCGGGAGACCTCGTGCATCCAGTAGGCTATCCAGAGGTAGGGGTAGTCCCTGGATTCCGGCCGGCCAGCCGTCTCGACGCCCTCCAGGGCCGGGGCGAAGCGCGGGAAGACCGTTATCTCCGCGAGGCGCGGGAACCCCGGCGGCACGTCCTCCCCGACCTCGGCGACCCGGGTCACCTCGCCCACGGCCTCGAGCCAGAAGGTGGAGGCCACCGAGGGCGTGACGCGGCCGAGGTAGTCGTAGATGGCCCGATGGAGGGCTTCGGCTCCGAGGTTCGAGCAGTGCTCCTTGGGGTCGGGCAGGCCCCCGAGGGCGACGAGGACGTCCTCATTCCGGATGGCCAGGGCCCCGTCGAGGGTCCGGCCCCGGGCGAGCTCGGTGAGGGCGCTCCCGCAGGCGATGGCGGCCGGGCAGCCGTGGACCTCGAAGCTGATGTCGGCTACCCGGCCGTCGGCCACCCGGATGTAGACCCGGAAGAGGTCCCCGCACCCGGGGTCGCCCGACTCCCCCGTGCCGTCGGAATCGTCCATCCTCCCGACGTTCCGGGGGTTCGCGAAGTGGTCGAGCACCTTGTCCCCGTAGCTCAAGCGGCATCCGTCCTTCCCTGGTCCCGCGGCCGGCCGGAGCCGATCCGCGCGTTGCCCCGCGGCGTCTCCGCCCGCGGCGTCCCCGCCCGCGGTGTCCCGCAGCGTCTCCGGTTAGATAATGCCCATGTCCCGCCCGATGCGCCGGAAGACCTCGAGGGCGAAGTCGAGGTCGGCCCGCGTGTGGGCGGCGGAGATCATGACCCGGATGCGGGCCTTTCCGCGCGGCACGGTGGGGAAGCCGATGGCCATGGCGAAAATGCCGGCGGCGAACAGGGCCCGGCTGAACTCGCGGGCCCGGTCGGCCTCACCGACCATGACCGGGGTTATCGGGGTCTCGGTCCGCCCGGTATCGAACCCCAGCCGGCGCATCTCGCCCTGGAAGTAGCGAGCGTTCTCCCAGAGCTCGAGCACGAGCTTGTCGCTCGCTTCGAGAAGGCGGACGGCCTCAAGGTTGGCCGCCGCCTCGGCCGGCGTAAGCGACGAGGAGAACAGGAACGGCCGGCCCCGCTGCTTCAGGAGGTCGATGAGCGGGGTCGGGCCGGCGACGAACCCTCCGACGCAGCCCAGGGCCTTGGAGAGCGTCCCGATCTCGACGTCGATGCGCCCGTGGAGGTCGAAGTGGTCGACGATGCCGCGCCCGGAGGAGCCGAGGACCCCCTCGCCGTGAGCGTCGTCCACCATGGAGATGCAGCCGTACTCCTCGGCCAGGCGGGCCACCCCGGGGAGGTCGGCGATGTCGCCGTCCATGCTGAAGACCCCGTCGGTGACGATGAGCTTGCGGCCCTCGACGCCGGCGTCCGCCTTCAGCATCTCCTCGAGAGCGGCGAGGTCGAGGTGGGGATAGGGCTTGATCTCCGCCCGGCTGAGCCGGCAGCCGTCGATGATGCTGGCGTGGTTAAGCTCGTCGCTGTAGATGATGTCGCCCCGGCCCACCAGGACCGGGATGGTCGCGAGGTTGGCGTTGAAGCCGGATTGCAGGACGACGGTCGCCTCGGTCTTCTTGAACCGGGCCAGCTCCCGTTCCAGCTGCTCGTGGATCGTCATCGTCCCGGCGATGGACCGGACCGCGCCGGGGCCCACCCCGTACTCGTCGATGGCTCGCTTGGCCGCCTCCTTGAGGCGGCCGTGGGCGGCTAGGCCGAGGTAGTTGTTCGAGCACATGTTGAGCACGCGTCGCCCGCCGATGACCACCCAGGCCCCCTGCTCGCTCTCCAGGGTGCGGATGTCGTTGTACAGGCTCGTCTCGTGCAGCTCGCGCAGCTCCTCGTCCACGAAGGCCAGCGCTCTTCTGGACACTCCGGCATCCCTCCGTTTCGCCTTCCTTCCCGGGTGAACGGCGAAGCCGACCCCCGGGCTCTGGTGCCTCCGGGAGTCAGTTCTCCGTCGTCCCAGGCCCTTCCTTGGACCTTGCGGGGAGAGGAACGACGGGGCCGGCCCCGAAGTCCCGGCGCATGAGCCCCACGGTCCTCGTCGGCGGTCTCCGTTTGGCCTACTCCTCGCGGGGAGACGGTCCCCCCGTCCTCCTCATCATGGGTCTCGGCCTCGGCCGCTGGGCCTGGGCCCGCCAGGTTCCGCCCCTGTCGCGGCGCTTCAGGGTCATAACCTACGACCACCGCGGAACCGGCGAGAGCGAGGCCTCTCCCCCGGGCTATGGTATTGAGGATCTTGCCGCCGACGCCCTCGGCCTTCTCGACGCGCTGGGGATAGCCCGAACCCACGTCGTGGGCCTGTCTATGGGCGGCCAGATCGCTCAGGTCCTGGCCGGCGGACGGCCCTCCCGGGTGGAGCGTCTTGTCCTCTGCGCCACGTCGCCCGGGGGGCCCGGGGCTGTTCACCCGGATCCGGCTCTCTGGGGGGAGTTCCTCGACATCACGCGGATGCCGACGGACCGGGGGGCGGAGGTAAGCCTCAGGCTGGTCTTCGGCCGGGAGTTCAGGGACCGCGACCCCCGCACCGCCGCCCTCGTGGCCCGGGCCTACCGGGAGAACCTCCCTTCCCCGGAGACGGTGGCCGCTCAGGGGCTGGCCTGTGAGCGATTCGACGGGGCCGCCCTCGCCGCCCGCATAACCGTCCCGACCCTGGTCGTCCACGGTACGGCCGACGTCCTCGTCCACCCCGATAACGCGCGCCTTCTCGCCTCGCTCATCCCCGGAGCCACGCTTCTCCTCTACGAGGGGGCTGGCCACGGGCTGATCATCGAGCAGGCCCGGCGGTTCAACCGGGACGTCGCCGCCTTCCTCGGCAGCGGTGGCCGGGAGGCGACGGCCGGGGGGCGGGCAGGGGGCTAGCCCCGACCGTCCGGGAGTCAGCCATCCCTGCCCAGGGTTGTCGGTTTTTGGGAGGAGAGGCAGGCTTTTGGGCCGCAGCGTCGAACTATACCTCCGGGCAGGCGCCGCCCGGCGGGCGGGCGGGCGGGCGGGGGCCCGGAGCATTGCAGCATAATCACGGCCCATGTCTTCTGGAGGTTCGGCGTGTCCGGTTCCTTCCGCTCGGGCGCAAGGCGGAGTCGCTTCCGGTTCGGAGTACGCTGCCAGCTGGTCGGGCTGGTCCTCCTCATCCTCCTTTCCCTCCTATCGGCTGTGAACATGACCGAGCCGTACGAGGCCTACCCTGGCAGGGAACCCGAGACCGGCCGTGGGCGCTACGAGCTTGTCGGGGCGGCCTTCACCGACGCCTCCGCCCGTGGCATCCGGACCGGGGCCCGGGTCGCCGATACCCCTGACCTCCTCATCATGCTTCTTGTCAGCGGGGTATCGCTGGCCATGGCCCACACCGTCGGAAACCGCCTGGCCCGTCGCCTGGCCGCCCTCCAGGAGCGGGCCGCCGCTATCGCCGGTCCGTACGGCGGCCCGGACGCGAACCCGGCGGACGATGCCGGCGGTGACGAGCTCGAGGAGGCGGCCCGGGCGCTAGATCGCATGGCCGCGCGGATAGAGGCGGTGGAGAAGGAGCTCCTGGCAAGCAACCGGAAGTTTCGGGCTCTCGTCGAGAGCGTCCCCCTACCCGTTGTCGCCGCGGACGCCGAGGGCAACGTCACCCTCTGGAACCGGGCGGCTGAGCGGGTCTTCGGCTGGACGGAGGCCGAAGTCCTCGGCCGGCAGAGCCCGGCCGTACCCGACGAGGAAGGCGACGAGGCCATGGCCCTGTGGGCGAGGGTCCTCGCCGGCGAGTCCCTCTCCGGCCTCATCGTCCGCCGCCGCCGCCGCGACGGCTCGCCCATAGATATCAGCCTGTCGCTCGCCCCCTGGGGGGACGGGACGCAGGGCGGCCTCGGCGTCTTCCTCGACATAACCGAGCGCCTGCGCTTCCTGCAGGTCGCCGCGCACATGCTCCGGAACCCCATGGCCGGCGTGAGCGGGCTCGTCTCCCTTCTCGAACGCCGGGTGGCCGCGGGTCAGCCGGTCGGCGACCTGGTCCCCCTCCTCCGGCGGGACACGGAGAGGCTGGCCGCGCTCCTCTCGGCTATCCTCGAGGCCTTCCGGGTCCAGGAGGGACAGATCGGACCCGAGCTCGAGCGGGTCGATCTTACCGGCACCGTGCTCAGCGCGCTCGACTCCCTGCGTGTGGCCGGGGTCGCCGAACGCATCCGGTTGGAAGGCCTCTGCTGTGACGGCCCCTGCTGGATATGGGGGGACCCCGAGCCTCTCCGGGACATGGTGCGGACCCTGGTGACGAACGCACTGACCTATTCCCCCGACGACGAGCCGGTGGTGCTCAGTCTCTCCTGCTCGAACGGGCTGGCGACTCTCTCGGTCGCCGACAGGGGGGCGGGCATCCCACCGTCCGAACTCGACCGGGTCTTCGAGCCCTTCTACCGCTCCCGGGAGCTCGTAGGCTCGGAAAAGGGCGGGCTGGGCCTGGGCCTCTACGTCTGCCGGGAGATAGTTAGGGCCCACGGGGGCCGGATATGGGTGGCGAGCGCGGAGGGCCGGGGAGCCGTCTTCCGGGTGGAGCTGCCCGTCTGCCAGGGCGAGGATCCGGGCGGCGGGGCCGAGAGAAGCGAGAGGAGGACGGGAGCGGCTGACGAGAAGAGGATAACGGGGGAGGAGCAACCGACGCGGGCGAAAGAGAGAGCGGAAGGGGAAGACGAAGGAGCCGATGGCTAGAGTGCTGGTCATCGAGGACGAGGCGACCATCGCCCTCATCCTGTCGGAGGTCCTCAGGGAACAGGGACACGAGGCCGTGACCGTGTCGGGTGGGGCGGCTGGATTAGACTGGCTCCGAGAGTCGCCACCTCCTGACGTGGTCCTTCTCGACCTTTTCATGCCCGGCCTGGGCGGCCGCGACGTGCTGAAGGCAATGCGGAGTGACCCCCGCCTGAAGGACGTCCCGGTGGTCCTGGTCACCGGGGCCGTCCCCTCGGTGGAGGACTTCCCGCCGAACGGTACTTATCAGGCCTTGATAACCAAACCGTTCGATCTCAGCGACATCACCGAAACCATAGACGCCTGCCTCAGGCGGCGGTAACCCCGGGCGCCGACCCTGGTCAAGCTCTCAGACGCCCGAGCGGCGTCGGCCGCGATGGGAGGCGACCGGGCAGGAGATGCCGGGAGGTCTTGGGCGGGTAGGGGGTCCCCGAGAGCCCCGTCCGCACGACCGCCTCCTTGGTCAGCGCGATTTCCGACCTCCTCGTGGTCACCCGGATGGCCGGGTCGGCGTAGTCGACGAGGTAGGCCGGGATGAGAGAGCAGCCTAGGGCCCGCACGGCTTCGGCCCGGTGGTGGCCGTCGAGGATGACCAGGGTATGCCGGTCGACGACAATCGGCTCCCTGAGCTCGCCGTCCTCCGCTATCTCCGCCGTGAGCGCGGCGAGGTGCTCCGGGATGACCTCCTCGTGCCGGGCCAGAGCCTGCACCTCGAGCAGGCCGAAGACGAGGGTGAGCCTCCTCATCTCCCTTGACCTCCCCCCGCGGCCCGGCCCGCGATGCCCGGCACCGGGGGCAGCTCCCGGAGGGCCTGGTCTATCCTCTCCTGGGGGTGCTCGTGGTCCACGAGGCGGCCGGCGAGGTAGGCCTCGTAGGCGGCGAGGTCGAAGTGACCGTGGCCGCTCAGGTTGAAGAGGATGACCCGGCTCTCTCCGGAGACCGCGCATTCGCGGGCGATGTCCACGGCCGCCCGCACGGCGTGGGCCGACTCGGGGGCCGGGAGGATGCCTTCGGTCCGGGTGAAGAGAACGGCCGCCTCGAACGCGGCCAGCTGCGGCACGGCGCGAGCCTCGACGAACCCTTCCCGGCAGAGGGCGCTGATGAGCGGCGCGGCCCCGTGGTACCGGAGACCGCCGGCGTGGATGCCCTCAGGGACGAAGCCGTGGCCGAGGGTGTACATCATGGCCACCGGGGCCACTCCGGCCGTATCCCCGTAGTCGTAGGCGAACCGGCCCCGGGTCAGGGTCGGACAGGCCGTCGGCTCGACGGCGATGAACCGCGTCCCGGACAAGGGCCGGGCCGCGCCCTGGGCCGAGTCGCCGGCCGCCTTCCGGGCCGCGCCCAGGTCTTCCCGGAGGAAGGGCAGGGCGAGGCCGCCGAAGTTGCTCCCCCCGCCGTGGCAGCCGATGACGAAGTCCGGCCGCTCGCCGGCGAGGTCCATCTGCCTCAAAGCCTCCTCGCCGATAACCGTCTGGTGGAGGAGGACGTGGTTGAGGACGCTCCCCAGGGCGTAGTGCGTATCAGACCGGGATACAGCGTCCTCGACGGCCTCGCTGATGGCGATTCCGAGGCTGCCCGTCGAGGCCGGGTCCCGGGTCAGGACGGCCCGGCCGGCCGCCGTGCGGTCGCTCGGGCTCGCCACGACTTCGGCGCCGTAGGTCTCCATGAGGGAGCGACGGTAGGGCTTCTGGTCGTAGCTCACCCGGACCATGTAGACGCTGCACTCCAAGCCGAAGATGGCCGAGGCCAGGGAGAGGGCCGACCCCCACTGACCGGCCCCCGTCTCGGTCGCCAGGCGGCGGACGCCCTCCTTCCTGTTGTAGAAGGCCTGGGCGACGGCCGTATTGGGCTTGTGGCTGCCAGCCGGACTCACCCCCTCGTTCTTGTAGTAGATGCGGGCCGGGGTCCCCAGGGCCCGCTCGAGGTTCCTCGCCCGGACGAGGGGCGTCGGCCTCCAGAGGCGGAGAACGTCGAGGACCTCTCCGGGGATATCGATGTAGCGGGAGGTTGCGACCTCCTGCTCGATGAGGGCCATCGGGAACAGGGGGGCGAGATCCTCCGGTCCTAGCGGCTTCAGGGTCGCCGGGTGGAGAGGAGGCGCCAGCTCGAACGGCAGGTCGGCCAGAGCGTTGTACCAGGCTGTCGGCATCTCCCTCTCGGTGAGGATGAACTTACGGTCCTTCTCGCTTCCTTGGTCGCGCATTGCCTTCCTCTCCCTTCTGCTTTCTGTGTCGCCTCTCTCGTGAACCGCCGGTGGTCCCCGCGGCCGAGCCGGTCTCCGGCGCCGAGCCCAAAAGAAAAGCTCCCGTCCCTTGGGGACGGGAGCCTCAGCTTCCGCGGTGCCACCCCGCTTAGACGACCCGCCGCCGGGAGGGGCGGGGACGCCTCGCTCGTTCTCGGGTACGGACCGGACGGCGCTCCCGGGCACCGGCGGAGCCCGGGTCGGCCGCGACCGCTCTTATACCCTATCCCTGGTAACGGAGGGCGACCGGCAGGGTCTACTCGGGAGGGCGGGGCCGGGTCTCCGGCCGGGTCCGGCCTTCGACGGCCGGGCGGTCCGCCCTATCCCTTTCGGCCTGCGGCTCACGGGTCCATTCAGCGCGCCTCCGGCGCCGGGCTCCCACCGTCCCCGGCTCGCTGGGGCCTTGCGGCTCTCGCCTACTAGTCCCGGTCATAGCCCCTCGGTGCTGTTGCGAAAAGGGTAGCACCTAGCGCGTGTAGGTGTCAACCAAATATTGCTCACGGACACCTGGATGGCTCCTCGCCAGCTGTTCCAGGGCGCGAAAACACGATCTGAGACCCGGGGACCTTTGTGCGGCGGCTACCATCTTCGAATCGTGGTTGAACGTGAGGCAGTACCGCCACGAACCGTCGTCTAGCTCGACCCTGGCGTCGATAATGACGTCGGACATGGCTCGGGCGGCCAGGCTGCGAACCCTACCGACCCCTCCCCTGAGTCGAAGCGCCTCCTGAAGGCCCCGGCCGGGAACAGCAAGGTCCCTCATGAACCGGAACACGTCTAGGAAGTTCGATTTGCCCGAGGCGTTGGGCCCGATGAGGAACACGCGGTCTGGGAGGGTAACCTCAACTGATGTGAAGTTCCGCCAGTTACGGAGGAGCAGGTGCGAGAAGCCCATACCAGCACCCCCGCAGCGGCGAGAGAAGGAACCACCCTCATTCCAGCGCGGGCCCATTAAGAACCAAGCGGACCAGGGGTCAGTTCAGCTTCTCAATCCTCGGCCGTATCTGAGCCCTCTCGATGAGGTCGTAGTAGTCCTTCTCGGTCAGCTCGTCGGGCCGTTTGCCCGAGATGGCGACGAGGAGGGCCTCGATGACGTTGGTGGCGAACGAGCGCCCGCCGATCTCGGGCGTTGTGGTCACGAGGTAGGAGACGCCCTTCTCCTTGAGCCGGGATACGTCCGAGGCCGTCACCGTGTTGGTCAGGATGACCTTGCCGTCCAGGCGCTCGGGGGCGTAGCGGTTGATGAAGTGGAAGTCTCCGGAGAGGATGTCGGCCCACTCGTAGACATCCCGGAACTTGCGCTTGGGTTTGCTCTGGCTCTCCCCGGTGGGGTAGAGGACGCTGATGGGAAGGTTGACGACTATGGGGGCGATGACCGCCGCGAGAGCGTGCAGGGCCCTCACGGACCGAATCTTGATGGGCACTTCGAGGGCGAACATGAGGTCTCCGAAGAGCGGCTTCGCCCCGGCGGCCATGAAGGCCTCCACGTGCGAGTAGCGGGCCGTGCCCGCGGTGATGAGGACGTTCCTGCCCCGGACGGGGATGCCGTGGACCGGCTCGAGCTCCAGAATCACCTTCTTCTCGAGGGTGTCCTTGACCCCGCCTCCGTCGACGATGGGGGTGACCTTAGGTATGGACGCTATCTTGAGGGCGTCCTTGAGCATCCACTTCTTCCGGCCGGCCCGGATGTAGAAATCTATCCCGCCCATGCCAAAGCAGGCGACCTTACCGTCAAGCTCCCGGAGCAGCTCCTTGGCCTTGTCGATGCTGCCGTCCGTCCCGACCCGTTCGATGAGGAACTTCTCACCGAGAAACTCCGCCTCGGCCTTGTGGTCCCGGGACGACGCCCCCAGGCTGATGCTCACTACTCGCTTCACCGGCGGAACCTCCCCCTGAGCGCGGTCACCTTGACGGTGCCTCCCGGCGGGCGGCCGCCCGGCCGGCGCCCTGGTGAACAACTCTGTGCACACAGGGTTCCACGCTAGACGGAGACCTCCTTCCACCGGCCCCGCCGGAAGCGGGCGATGAGGTAGGCGGCCCGGACAAGCCAGTCCAGGGCCATGGCCAGCCAGGCCCCGAGGAGCCCCATCCGGAGAACGCTCACGAGCAGGAGGGAGGCGCCGAGCCTCACGACCCAGACCCCGAAGGCGGTGATGTGGAGGACGCTGCGGGTGTCCCCGGCGCCGCGGAGAGCGCCGCTGAGGACGAAGCCGAGGGCCTCGGGAAGCTGGATGCAGGCGACGACCCGGAGGGCCACCACGCCGAGGGTGATGACCGCCGCGTCGCTCGTGTAGAGGCGGAGGAGGGCCGCCGGGAAGAGGAAGAAGACGAGGCCCATGAGGCCCATCACCCACAGGGCGAGACGCGCGCACTCCCAGCCGCTGCCCTCGGCCCGGTCGGGACGACCCGCCCCGAGGTTCTGGCCGACCAGGGTGGTGGCGGCTACGGAGAGGGCGATGCCGGGCATGTAGGAGAGGGACTCGATATTGAGGGCCAGGGAGTGGGCGGCGAAGGCCACCGTCCCCAGGGTGGCGACCACGCGAGCGTAGAAGAGCATTCCCAGGCTGTTGACGACGCGCTCGAGCGCGGCCGGGACTCCGATGCGGACGATGCGGGTCATCACCCCGGGATCGACGCGGAAGAAGGTCCGGTTCCGCTCCCGGCCGCCGAACCCGAGGTCGATGACCGTCCGCCCGGACAAGACCATGACCGCCAGCACCAGGGTCCCGAGGGAGCGGGACACGGTGGCGGCGAGCCCCGCCCCGGCCACGCCCATGGCCGGCAGGCCGAGGTGACCGTAAATCAGCCCCCAGGCGAGGGCGACGTTGAGAAAGTTCACCCCGGTGTTTATCCACATCGGGGTCCGGGTGTCGCCGGCTCCGCGCAGGGCGGCCGTGAGCACGGTGAAGACGGCCATAAGGCCGAGTCCGGGCATGAGGTAGCGGAGATAGACCGCCCCCAGCTCGACGACGTCCGGCTCGGCTCCCATGAAGGCGATGATGGGCCGGGCGAAGGGGATGGTCCCGGCGACGAACACGACGGCCAGGGCCGCGCCGAGAAGGAGCGACTGGTGGGCGACCCGGCTGGCCCCGGCCGGTTCGCCGGCCCCGGTGAAGCGGGCCACGAGGGCCGTGGTCCCCGCCCCGAGGCCCATGAAGAAACCCATCACGAGCCACAGCGGCTGAAAGCTCAGGCCGACGGCGGTGATGGCCGCGGCGCCGAGGTGCCCCACCATGATCATCCCGACGATTTGGGTGACGGTGTGGAGAACATTCTCCAGGAACACCGGCCAGGCCAGGTGGAAGATGGCCCGCCGGACATCCATCCTGGCCGTGAGGGCCGCCGCGGCCGGCGACCGGGCCTCCTCGCCCGCGGGTGGAGGAGAGGGCCCGCCGGCGGGCGGGACGCCCTGGCTCGTGGACGGGATTGGTTGGCTCGTAAGGGAACCTCCTCGCTGGCCCGGCGTCCACGGGCGGCGGTGAGGCCTGGGCCTGCCCGGTGAGCTGAGTAGTTCGAGGCCGGAGAGGAAGGTTCCTTCGGGTCTCGAAAAGCTTACCGGGTCTCGGAAAGCTTGCCGAGTGTCGAAAAGCTGACTCCGCGCCGGCCCGGAAGACCGAGCCGGGGTGGAACTTCGCCGGGCGTCAGGGGGTATTAGGGTAGCGTGGGCCCGGGGAAGGGGAAGAAGAGCGCCCCGCGGGCGTCCCGCTGGGGGAGCGCCCCGCAAGAAGAGCGCTGCGCCGGAAGAGAATTCCGCAAGAAGATCGTCTGGAGGAGATAGCGGTGGCAGAGATCGTCAGAGTTGCCGGTCCGGTCTTCGCCGGTCCAAGCGCCGACGGCGGGGTCAACGCCGGCTTTGTCAGGACGAAACTTGGAGCCCTGGTCATCGACGCCTTTCTGACCCGCGAGGACGGCCGGGACCTCGCCGCGGTGGCCGAGTCCGAGGCCGGCCGCATCACGGCCACGGTCTACACCCACGAGCACCTCGACCACGTCCTGGGGAGCACCGATTTCCCCGCCGGCGGGGTCATCGTCAGCTCGGGTACGGCCCGCGGCCTCCGCCGCGACCTGAAGCGCTACGGTGAGGAGCTGGAACGGCAGGGGCTTCGGCCCAAGCTTCCGACCCTCATCTTCGACTGCCGAATCACTCTCCCGTGGGACCCGGAAGTCGTCGTCGTCGAGCTCGGCGGGCACGCCGAAGGCTCGACAGTTGTCCACGTGCCCGGGGAGCGGGTCCTCTTCGCTGGGGACCTCGTCTTCCGCGGACGCCCGCCCTTCGTCGGCTCGATGGGGCCGGAGAGATGGCTGGCCGCCCTCAGAACGCTCGAAGGCTGGGACGTCGAGACGGTCATCCCGGGGCACGGTGCGACCGGAGGCCGGAAGGTTCTCACCGAGCAGCGGGTCTGGTTGGAGGACTTCCTCGGCCGGGTGAGTGAGCTGAGATCGGCCGGAACGCCGCTTGAGAAGGCGACGACCATCCTGGCCGGTGAGTTCGGCTTCGAGGGTCGCCGCGTTGAGGGGCTGCGCCTCGGGCTCCAGAGCCGCCTCGGGTTCGGCGCCGACTAGGGGCGACCCCTTCCCTTACCCTGCTCTCCCGGCTCGAGCAGGCTCTCTTCCAGGACGAAGGACGGACGCGGGCCGCGGGCGAGCGTGAAGTACTCCCGGCTGAGGACGGCGGCCGCCTCCGGACCCGTCGGCGCTCCCCGCTCGAAGTCGTAGAGCCCGCCGTAGGCCCGCTCGACGTTGTGTCGCTGGGTCCGGTGGGAGAGGAGGGCGGCCATCTTGGTCTCGAGGGTGGACGAGATGTCTATCGCCGCCTCGGGCTGCCCCGGGCTCACCGGGATCCGGACCGGCGCCGTCGCCGGGAGGCCCTGCTCCGCGGCAAGGCGTCCCCTCGGGGGGGACGCTCCGCCCTCGGGGCCGGGGCCTGGCCCCTCCTGCCGGGCGGCGGCCGTCCAGTCGTGGGGCCGATAGCGCCAGACGGCTGACGGGAGAGCCGCGTACCAGAGGCGGGGTTCTCGCCCTCCCGCCTCCCGGTCGGTTCGCCCGAGAACGCGATCGTAGGCCCGGAGGGTCAGGGCGTGGATGGCCACGTGGTCGGGGTGGCCGTAGATCCCGTCCGGACCGAAGGTGACCACGGCGTCAGGGCGGAAGCGGGCCATGATGCGGCCTATCCGCGCCACGGCCTCCCCCGCGTCGGCCTCCGCGAGAGCCCTGTCCGGATAACCGAGAAAAACGGGTCCCCGGGCTCCCATGATCCGGCAGGCGGCCCCGAGCTCGCGGGCCCGGACGCGTCCCAACTCCGACGGGGGACAGACCGGCACGGAGGGTTGGCTTCCCCGCTCGCCCCGTGTGGCCGAGACGACGAGGGCTTCCCCGCCTCCGGCGACGTGGCGGGCCACGGTGCCGGCGGTGAAGAACGACTCGTCGTCCGGGTGGGCGAAGACGAGGAGGAGGCGGCCGGGGTCCCGGGACCGCGGCCTAGCTCGGACGTCCCTCGACCGCAGCCTCACTCCGACGCCCCGCCGAGCCCCGGATAGAGGGGGAAGGCCCGGCAGAGCTCGGCGACCTTCGCCCTGGTCCGGGTAGTCACAGTCTCACTCTCGGGGTCCAGGAGCACGTCGGCGATGAGGTTGCCGATGACGGTCATCTCGCGCTCGCCCATACCTCGGGTGGTGACGGCCGGCGTGCCGATGCGGATGCCGCTCGCCACCTTCGGCGGCTTGGCGTCGAAGGGGATGGTGTTGAGGTTGACGGTGATGTTCACCCCGGCCAGGATGTCCTCGGCCAACGCTCCGGTGAGGCCACGCCCGGCGAGACGGCCGGCGGTGACGTCGATGAGCAGGAGGTGGTTGTCGGTCCCGCCCGAGACAAGACGCAGGCCGCGCTCGGTCAGGACCGCGGCCAGGCGGGCGGCGTTGAGCTTCACCCGGCGCTGGTACTGGCGGAACTCCTCCGTGGCGGCCTCCCGGAAGGCCACGGCTTTGGCGGCGATGACGTGCATGAGAGGGCCGCCCTGGAGGCCGGGGAAGACGGCCTGGTCGATGGCTTTGGCGAACTTGGCCCGGCAGAGGATGGCCCCGCCCCGCGGCCCTCGGAGGGTCTTGTGGGTCGTGGTGGTGACGAAGTCGGCGTGCGGAACGGGGTTGGGGTGCTCCTTCGCGGCCACGAGACCCGCGATGTGGGCCATATCGACCATGAACAGGGCCCCGTGAGCCTCGGCGATGTCCCCGAGGCGGGCGAAATCGATGTAGCGGGGGTAGGCGCTCGCCCCGGCGACGATGAGCTTCGGTTTGAACCGGCGGGCCAGGGCCTCGACGGCCTCGTAGTCGAGGAGCTCGCTCTGGCGGGCGACCCCGTAGGGGATGAAGTTGAAGTAGCGGCCGGAGATGTTGAGCGGGTGGCCGTGGGTCAGGTGCCCGCCGTGGGTGAGGTCCATGCCGAGGACGGTGTCCCCGGGATTGAGGACCGCGAGATAGACGGCCGTGTTGGCCGGAGCCCCGGCATGAGGCTGGACGTTGGCGTGCTCGGCCCCGAAGAGCTGCCTCAGCCGCTCGATGGCCAGCTCCTCGACCACGTCGACGAACTCGCAGCCGCCGTAGTAACGCCGGCCGGGGAGACCCTCGGCGTACTTGTTGGTCAGCACCGAGCCCTGGGCCTCCAGGACGGCGCGGCTGGTGAAGTTCTCCGAGGCGATCAGCTCGAGGTTGTCCCGCTGGCGGGCGAGCTCGGACTGGATGGCCCGGTGGATCTCCGGGTCGACCTTAGCCAGCTCGTGGGTCAAGAGAGTCTCTCCCTTCAGGTATCCTGGTTTGGGCCCCAGCGGTAGACCAGGGCCGCGGGGTCGAGGTCCCGACCGGTGAGCCCGGCCAGCTTCTCTCGCCAGGTCCGGGACGCTCCGGGTCGCCAGTACTCGGCGACCAGGGTCCTGAAGACCTCTGGGTTGCCGAGGACGGCGCCGTCGAAACGCTCTCTCAGGGCCCGGTGGGTCGCGGCCGCGATGAGGTCGGCCAGGACGTAGTTCTGCCAGTAGACCGGGTACCCGGCCGGGAAGGGCCCACCGGCCCAGCGGTGGACCGGGCGCGGCTGGCAGAGGAGGTAGCGGGCCTCGCGGGCGGCGTGGAGGTTGGTCAGGTCCTGCCGAGGGTTCTCGTAGGCCCGGTACTCCCAGGTGACGTTGGCCGCCAGGGTCCGGTGGCCGGCCATCATCTGCACGCTGTGGGCCCGGGTGACCCGCTGGACGAGGTCATCGTCAAGGCCGAACCCGCGGAGCCACTCGGGGTCGAAGGTGAACCAGCCCCAGAGCTCGGCCATCCCCTCGCAGAACACGCCGGGCTCGTCCTGCAGGATCTGCGAGTTCTCCCCGGCGTAAACGGCGTGGAGGCAGTGGCCGTACTCGTGGAAGAGGACGTGATAGTAGTTGTGCCCGTCCTGGGGATTGGTCAGGACGCGGACGTCGGACGGCGGGTCGATGGGGACGCAAAGGCCGCCGTAGGGAATGTCGTGGAAAACGATGCGGATGCCGAGCTCCCGCGGGTCGCGTCCGAAGGAGCTGACGAAGTCCTCGAGGACCGGAACGATGCGGTCCTTGGGGAAGGGAGCTGTGGGAACGGCTGTCGCCTTCTCGACGAGATAGCCGAGGTCCCACGGCTCGACCGACTCAAGACCGGCGGCTCCGGCGGCCTCGGCCAGGAAGGCCCGGTAGGGGGCTGCCGAGGCTTCCTCGGTATGGTTGATGATGGAGATGACCTCGGGCCGGCTGAGGGAGGCGAGGCTGAGAGAGAGGTCGACGTAATCGGCGTACCCGGCCCGGCGGGCCAGGTCGTTCCGGCGCTCGATGAGTTCGACCGTATCGCCGGCCACCTCCATGGAGAGCGGGGCGATGGACACCCAGGCCTCGCGGCGCAGGGCGCGGTCGGTCTCCTGGCGGAGGATGCGGTTCCGCTCGGAGTGGCTGACCTCGCGCCCGAAGACCACGGGGCGGAAGGCGACGATGCGGTCCATTATCCGGTTCTGCAGGGTGTAGATCTCCGGGACCGAGTTCACCTGGGCCAGGGCCATCGAATCCCACAGCACCCGGAGCTTCCGGGCCGTGAGGGGGTCGGGGGCCCGGTCGAGCCAATCCCGCACCAGGGTACGGTAGGAGGGATCGAGGAGAATCTCGGACCGCTCTCTCTCGAGCTCGTTGAGCTCGGTCCCCGCGCCTCCGGTGTACTTCGCCCACCAGCAGAGAGCGATCCGGACCGAGAGGTCGTGCAGGACGTCCTCGAGGCGCCCCAGGAACTCGACGAGGGACGCGGCGTGGGTGACCCGGGGGGCTTCGGGCCGCGCAGGCCGCGTTCCCTGCGCGCTTACGTCGGGGTTCGTGGTTATCTACCTCCAGGGGGCCAGCGAGCCGGCGGCTGCTCGGCGCAGCTTCTGCGAGCAGCGCAGAAGCACCCGGTCCGGCGGCCGCGCTTCACTCTCCGAGCTCCGACCTGAGCCAGGTCTTTATCTCGTCCTCGGACGGAAGCCGTCCCTGGCTGTAGAGCTTGCCGTTGATGACCAGACCTGGGGTCGCCATGACGCCGGCGTCGGTGATCTCCTCGAGGGAGCTTATCTTCCGGACATCGGCCGCCACGTCGAGGGAGGCGAGGGCGTTGAAAACCCTCTGCTCCAGAGTGCTGCACCGGGCGCAGCCTGGACCGTAGACTCGGATCTCCACTCTGCCGCCTCCTCCGGGTTCGCCTTACCAGCGACATGGTTTCACGCCCAGCATTGTTCACCACAACCGGCCCTCAACCCTCTTGCCCTGCCAGGTTTCGGCCGGGGTCCGGTCGGCGCCCGCGCCGGGCGTGTCGGGCGCGCCGGACGTGTCGGGCGCTCCGGGTGCGCCGGGTGCGCCGGGTGCGCCGGGCGCTCCGGGCAAGGACCTACCCCGCGGCTCCGGCGGCCGCGGCGTACACGGCCTCGGCGGCGGCGAGGGCGGCGCCCGGCTCGACCCTCCGGCCCTGCCGGTTGAGGGCGGCCTCCAGGGCGGCGAGGACCAGGAGGACGTTCTCCCGCCGTGACGAGTGGCCGAGGAGACCGATGCGCCAGATCCTGCCCCGGGTCGGACCGAGTCCTCCCCCTATCTCCACGTTGGCTCGGGCCAGGAGCTCGCGCCGGACTGTGAGGTCATCCACCCCCTCGGGGACCTTAACCGAGAGGAGCATCGGGATACGGTAGCCCTCCCGGGCGAACGGCTCGAGGCCCATGGCCGCGACTCCAGCCAGGAGGGCCCGGCCGTTCAGGCGGTGCCGGGCGAAGCGAGCCTCCAGCCCCTCCTCGAGAACGAGGCGGAGGGCCTCGTAGAGGGCGTAGATCATGTTGACCGGGGCGGTGTGGTGGTAGAAGCGCTCGGCGCCCCAGTAGGAGATGACCATGGGGAGGTCGAGGTACCAGCTCCGGACCTTGGTCTTCCGCCCGAGGAGGACCTCGACGGCCCGGTCCCCGGCTGTAAGGGGCGCGAGACCCGGCGGGCAGGAGAGGCACTTCTGGGCCCCGCTGTAGACGACGTCGAGCCCCCACTCGTCGACCTTGACCTCTGTCCCGCCGAGGCTGGTCACGGCGTCGACGATGAAGAGGGCTTCGTGCTCCCGGCAAAGGCGAGCCAGAGGTTCGAGCGGCTGGAGGACGCCGGTCGACGTCTCGGCGTGGACCGCGGCCACGGCCCGCACCCCCGGGTTGGCCGCCAGGGCCCGGGCGACGTCGTCGGGGTCCAGGGGCTCCCCCCAAGGGGCCTCGATCCGGACCGGGCGCCCGCCGGCCCGCTCGACGATGTCGGCCATCCTCTCCCCGAAGAGCCCGTTCACCCCCACGATGACCGTGTCGCCTGGCTCGATGAAGTTCACCAGGGCGGCCTCCATCCCGGCGCTCCCCGTGCCGGAGACAGCCATGGCCAGGCGGTTCCGGGTCTCGAAGACCCGGCGGAGAAGGGCGGCGGTACCGTTCATCACCTCGAGGAAGGCCGGGTCGAGGTGCCCGACGCAGGGGAGGGAGAGGGCCCGGAGCACCCGGGGGTGGACGTTGCTCGGTCCCGGACCGAGGAGGGTCCGCTGGGGCAGGTCGAGTCCGGGGACCGGTTCGCCCGCAGTGGTCACGACTGGCTCACCTCACGGGGACGCGGGTTCCCGACCCGGGTCATCACCGGTGGGAGGGTCGCGTCGTCGGGATGGTCTCTTCGGCCGGGCCGCGGCCGCTTCCTTCTCCGGCTCCCGGTGGCCGGGCCGGGCTGGACCTGGGTCCGAGCCCGCCCCGTCCGGAGGTTCAGGACCACGCTTTCCCCGCCGGGCCGGTGTTCTCTTCCCTCAGGTACGATGGAGACGAGCGGCCCCCGTGTTAGGCTCTAGGCGCTAGGCTCTAGGCGCTAGGCGCACGGCGCTCGGCGCATGGCGCATGGTGCTCGGCGCTAGGCGCATGGTGCTCGGCGCATGGCGTACGGCGCTCGGCGCATGGCACCCCGCGCGCGTCATCCGGCGAGTCCGTCAGCCCCTGGTCTCGGCCCGGGGCATGGGCGTCCCCTCGGCGTCGTAGAGGACGACATCCGCCCGGCCACGCGGGGCCTCGACCTCGAGCCGATCCCCGGGAAGGATGAGGCTACCGGCCGGGAGTTCGCGCCAGAGGCCGGAGCCGGGGGAGAAGAAGGACCATCCGGTCAGGCTGACGGCGTGCCCGGAGCGGTTGAGGAGAACGGCCGTCCCGCTCTCGGGATCGAGAGACTCGAGGACCACGTCTCCGGCCCCGACGACCACCAGGGGCGGCCCGGTTCCGGGGTTGCGGTCGGCCGCGCTCCTGGCCATGACGGCCGCGGCCTCCGGGGAGAGGTCGGGCTGGTAGGTTATCTCCCACTCCTCTCCGGCCGGTCGGTCGGGAGGAGCGGCCTTAGGGCCGGAAGGCGCGGCCGGAGGGCCGGAGGCGTCCGGACCCGCCCCGGACCCCGGCGTGGCTCCGCCCAGCGGTCCGGTCCCTGCGGCGGCTGGCGGGCCGGCACCTGCGGCGTCCGGCGGGCCGGCACCTGCGGCGTCCGGCGGCTCGGGGGGCGCTCCGGCTCCCGGCGCGTCACGAGAAGAGCCTCCCGGCTCGCCTGGAGGAGCCTGAGGACCGGCGGGAACGGGAACCTGTCCGCCGGGCGAAGGCAGGAGGGCGTCGGCCGCGGCCCCGACCAGGGCCAAGGCCAGGGCGACCGTGGCCAGAAGCAGTCCGGAAGGCTTCCGGGCGGGATCCCGCCGCCGGGCCGGCCGGCCGGCCGGGACCCGTCGCCGGGCCAGCGTGAGCCAGAGCAGAGCGGCGGCAGTCGCGCCCAGGAGGAGCCACTGACCTGCGGCGGGAGTGTCCTGGAGCGCCGGAACCAGGTCTCGCGTCGCCGATAGCACTGACACGCAGGGACACCTCCGGGTATGTTCCCGGTAGTATCCCCGGCGCGGCCGCGGGTGAACCACCCGTCCCGACCGCCCGTAGGGCGCCGAACCACTACCGAACACTGACGAGAGAAGGCCTGACATGGCGCGACTGCGCATCCCCGCACCACCCGCTCTGGGCCGGGACATGAACCTCATCATCATCTCTCTGATCCTGGCCAACATCGGGACCCATGCCGAGCAGCGGTTCTTCCAGCTCTACGTCCGCGAGCTGGGTGGGTCGGCCGTGAGCATCGGCCTTCTGGCGACCATCGCTAGCCTGGTCATTGTCGTCCTCTCGCCTGTGGGCGGGTGGCTGACCGACCGCTACCGCCGGGTGAAGCTCTACGCGGCGGCCCCGCTCCTTGGAACCGCCGGCTGCCTCCTGATGCTGACCGCGCCCAGGTGGGAGTGGCTCATCCCGGGGCTCATCCTCAGCTGGATGCCCGGGCTCATCGTCGGCCCCGCCCTCTTCGGTCTCGTCAGCGACCTCGGTCCGGTGGAGACCCGGGGCACGCGCTTCGCCTACCAGATGGCGGCCGCGGGCGTTTGCGCGACTCTCGGCCCGCTGGTGGGGGGATACATCTACAAGTACTTCGGCTACCGGACCTTCCTCGCCGCGCAGGCGGGAATGCTCGCGCTCGCGTCCCTCGTGCGCTTCTTCGTCCGCGACCCGAGGGACTCGGCCCGCCGGGATGCGGGCTACCGGCACCCCGGCCTTCTTCCCGGCCTGGCCACCGCCTTCCGGCAGATGGCGGGCTCCCGCCAGTTCATGCTGGTCTTCCTCGTCTCGACCGTGGCCACGTTCGGGATGGGGGCGGCCATGCACTTCACGTCGGTCTTCATGAACGAGGTTCTCCACGTGAGCGAGGCCGACATGGGAATCCTCTACGCCGTCGCCGGGGCGGCCGGCATCGCCGCCAGCCTGGTGGGAGGGGTCGCCGCCGACCGGTTCGGGCGGAAGCCGGTCCTCGCCCTGACCGTGTTCGGGATGTCCCTCGGCCTTCTCTGGTTCAGCGGGGCCCGGACCCTGGCCTCTCTGGGAGGAGCCTGGCTCTTCCAGGGGTTCGCCGGCAGCCTGGGCGGTCCGGCGGCCGACGCGCTCATGGCCGACCTCACGGAAAAGGAGACGCGCGGCACCGTCCGGTCGGTCTTCACGGGCCTGCAGACTCTGGCCTTCCTGCCGGCACCCGTCCTGGGCGGGCTACTCTGGGAGCGGGTGGCGCCGGTCGCTCCGTTCTACGCGGGAGCGGCCATCATTGCCCTGGCGGGCGCCGTTCTCGTCATCTGGGTGCGCGAGCCGGGCCGGGCGGGGGCGTCCGGAGTTGAGGCCCCACAGTCGGCCGGCTGAGGCCGTGCCGGGCCAGCCGACAGGCTGAGGGCGTCGCCGCCCGTCCGGTGGCTCTCAAGGTAGGCCGAGGAGCCTGGAGGCATTCCCGCCCAGGATCTTGACCTTGGTCTCCTCGGAGAGGGGCAGGGCCCGGACTGCGGCGAGATTTCCCTGGATATCGAGATAGCCCGGCCAGTCCGACCCCCAGATGACCTTGTCGGCGACGCGTTCGAGCTCGGGAAAGTGCTCGAGGAGCCGCTTTGGCGGTATGCCGGATATCTCCATGTAGACGTTGGGGTGAAGGCGGGTCAGGAAGAAGGCCCGGTCGTACCAGAAGCCGCGGCCGCTGTGGGCCATGATGACCCGGAGGCCGGGGAAGTCCACGGCCACGTCGTCCAGGAACAGGGGGTCACCGTACTTCATCCTCGACCCCCGGAAGACCGACGAGCCGGTGTGGAACATGACCGGCAGGCCGAGTTCCTCGGCCGCGGCGTAGACCGGGTAGACCACCGGGTCGTTCGGATAGAAGAACTGGTAGGTCGGGTACATCTTGAGCCCGCGGAAGGCGTAGGTCTCGACGAGGCGCCTGAGCTCCCGGCCGGGGCGGTTGACGAGGTGGGGGTTGAGACTGGCGAAGGGTATGAACCGGGATCTCCCGGCGCAGAGCTCGGCCACCTTCTCGTTGGTGGTCACCCCGGTCGTCGCCGGGCTGTCCTCGGCGAGAAGGCAGGCGTAGTCGACGCCCGCCGCGGCAAGGAAGGCGTCGAGGTTGTCCGGGTCGGCGAAGGCCTTGAGGTGGTCATCCAGCCCGGGGCCGTACGTCTCCCGCATCCACTCCACTATCCAGGGTTTGGCCGATCCCTCGACGACGGGGTGGACGTGGAAGTCCACGACCGGCGGCGCATCCTTCGGGGGCATAGCGACCTCCCAACGCCGGTCCGGAGCAGACCGGCAACGGTGCCGGAGCCGGCCCCTCGCCAGCCCCGAGCTGGGAGGAGGTTTCTCCCGGGGTCCGGGTTTCCCTCTGTTGTGTTCTTGTCCCGACGCCGCCGGGCATAGGCTTTGGCGGGGCGGTGGTCGCCGGTGAGATGGAGCTTCTACAACCTTAGGTGGCTCCGGGGCGCCGCCCTCTGCCTTCTCGTCCTAGTGGTCTACCCGCTTGCCGCCGGTTGGGGCGGCGGCCCGGCCCGGATGGTCGCCCTCATCTCCGGGACGCCACGCCTCCTCCCGATATACGGGGTCGACACCACCGAGAAGAAGGTCGCCATCTCTTTCGACGCCGCCTGGGGGGCCGAGAGAACCCCCGATATCCTCGACACTCTCGACCGCTACGGGGTCAAGACAACGTTCTTCCTCGTAGGCTTCTGGATAGACGCCTACCCGGAGACCTTGAAGGAGATAGCGGAGAGGGGGCACGAGATCGGGAACCACACGGCCACCCACCCGCATCTGAACTCTCTCGGCAAGGAGGCCATAAAGGAGGAGCTCGCCTCGGTCCACGAGCAGATACGCGCCCTGACCGGACAGGAACCCATCCTCTTCCGGCCGCCGTTCGGGGAGTACAGCAACAAGGTCATCGAGGCCGCCCAGGAGCTGGGCTACTACACCATCCAGTGGAGCGTCGACTCCCTCGACTGGCAGGACCTCAGCGCCGACGCCATTTACGACAGGGTCATACGAGCCATCCACCCCGGGGCCATCGTCCTCTTCCACAACAACGCCGTGAACACGCCGGGGGCCCTGCCCCGCATCCTGGAGACTCTCCAGGCCGAAGGCTACGAGGTGGTCCCCATATCGCAGCTTATCTACAGGGATAACTACTTCATCGATCACCGGGGGTTCCAGAGGCGCCGACCAGGCGGGCCCTGACCTCCTCACGCCGCCGGGCGTCGTCGTCAAGACTGAGGATGCGGCGGAGGTTTCCGCCGAGGATGGCCTCCAGCGCGGCTCCCGGCAGGGGAAGGGCTTCGATCCAACTCCGGACGGCGGAGTAGCTGTGGCCTCCCTCAGGAAGCCGAAGCCCGTGCGGGCCACCGCTGGCGAAGAGGAGGCGGCCCGGCGGCACGTTCGAGGCCACCACCCTGAGCAGCTCGGCCGACATGTAGGGACCGGAGAGGTCGAAGTAGATGTTCGGACGGAGGCGGGCGGCCCGCCATAGGGCCGAGTAGTACGGGAGCCCGGCGTGGGCGAGGATGAAGCTCGTGGCTGGGAGACGGTCGGCGAGGTCGATGACTGAGAGGCCCGTCGGGCGCGACCCTCCAAGGTGCAGGAGGACCGGGACCCCGAGCTCGCCGCACCGCTTGGCGGCGAGGAAGAGCTCGCGTTCGACGTTGAAGCCGTGAAGCCACGGATGGACCTTGACTCCCTTGAAGCCCGACTCGAGGTAGAGCTCCATGATGTCGGGATGCTGGGGGTCGGCGGGGTTGATGAAGACGAAGCCGATGAAACGGTCAGGGTGGGCGGCCACGGCTTCGGCCACCTCTTCGTTGTCGGGGCGGTCAGCGGTCCCGCACCAGTCGGACGGGCCAGCCTCCGGGCAGGGATCCCGCTTCTCGACGAGGCGGTTGTAGCGGGCGCGGCAGATAGGGCCCAGGGCGGAGAGGAGGAGCCTCGTGGGAACCTCGGCCGGGGGGGGCTCGACGGCCTCGGCGAAGAGGACGGTCCGATTGACCCCGCCTTCGTCCATCACTCGGAGCAGCTCGGCCGGGGGAAGCTCGCGGCTGAGGTAACAGTGGGCGTCAATTATCACAATGAGGCCCTCCGATAAGCCTCGCCCCGATAGGCCGCGTCACCCGGGAGGCTGTTGGCAGAAGCTTCTACGCCTGGGGTGTGGTTCCTGCCTTAATCTTGACGACCCTTCTCCTCTTGCCTGTCCCGGTCCAGCCGTTGGGCGATCCGCGGCTCGACTCACCTATCCCTCTCAAGCCGGTCGGCGAGTCCCGCCGGGCCGGCCGACGCCGATCGCAGGGGCGTCCGGACCGAGGTGAGGTAGTAGGCCAGGACGACGATGTGGATTCCCAGGCTCAGGACGAAGGCGTAGGCCAGGTTCCAGCCCGGGGAGTAGACCCGGAGGCCGGCCCGGAGGAAGAAGAACTCGATGAGGGTGAAGCCCGCCGGGAAGAGGAGGAGCCAGCCGAGACGGGCCAGAGAGTGCTCCGGCAGGAAGTAGACGAAGAGGATGACCGAGGGGACCCAGGCCAGGATGGCCCAGAAGGGTATGCCGAGGATGGGCCACATGACCTGCCCGAAGCCGTAGAGTCCGAAGATGGAGAAGGCGAGGATATTGACAAGCAGTCCGAGCGCGAACCCGGCGATGATCCCGAAGGGGATGAGACGCCTGAAGTGCTCCTGCGGGATGGCCAGCAGCGCGACGACCCACACGACGACCGCCAGGATGACCCAGCCCATGACCGGACTCCCTTCGCCTGCGTAGTCTTTCCGGCAGCCCTATAGTGTCGCCAAAGAGACCAGGACTATGCAGGGGAGAAGGCAGCGGGTCCCGCCCGGCACCAGAGCGGCGACCCGGTCCGGCTCGACCGGCCGGGCGAGGTCGGCCGCGGCGCACTCCATCTCGAGGACCTCCATCATACGGTCGCAGACCGCGGCCGTCCGGCCGAGGGCTTCCCCCGCCCTTTCGAGGCCGGCAACGGGGCGGCCGCCGCCCAGGACGGAGCCCCTCCGCCCCCCGCCCGACCCCTCCGCGGCCAGGGACCTCACGTAGGCCGCCGCGCTGCGCTTGGCGTGGCTGTAGACGATGATGTTGCAGCGGAGGCCGAACTCCATGTGGCGGACGTAGTCCTCCAGCGAAGCGCGGTAGGCCGGAGCCGCCGCCGAACACGCCGCTCACCAGGAACACGCCGGCGGCGTCGTCGTGGCCGTAGACCACCCCTGGTATATCTCGGACAGAACGCCCAGCCGGTCGAAGGCGATCGAGTGCTCGCTGAGCCAGTCGTAGCTGGTCACCGAACTCGGGCAGCACTCCTGGTGCATGATGAGGTGGAAGGCCATTCCGGTGAGGCCCATGAGGTGCGGCGTATCGAGGCACTCATCCCGGCTGCCTTCAGGACGCCCTCCACCGCCCCCACGTAGCTGGTCCAGTTCGGCGCCATCAGGGCCCCGGTCTCGCGGCGCCTGCCGCTCTGGTTCTTTCCGGTCATTCCAGCATCCCTCCCTGGTTGGGCGCTGTCTTTCCCGGGTCATTCCTCCGCCGGGCCGCAACTCGCGCGCTGGCGACGCGGCAGCTGGGAGGACGCGCGGGGTTGCGCCCCGCGGCCCCGGGCCCCATAATGGGCCTATGACCATCTTCGCCGGAGTGGACATCGGCTCGGCCGCGACCAAGGCCGTCGTCATCGAGATTCTCCCGGAGGGCAGGGCCCGCATCAGGGGCCTCCATCTCGCCCCCACCGGGTACGACAACGAGGCTGCCGGACGGACCGTCCTGTCCGGGGCTCTTGCCCGGGCCGGCCTCGAGCCCGGCGCTCTCGTCCGGACCGTGACCACGGGCTACGGACGCCACGCCCTGGCCACCGATTCGGCCGTGACGGAGATAACCTGCCACGCCCGGGGCGCGGCCGAGCTCGTCCCCGCGGCTGGCTCGGTCATCGACGTCGGCGGCCAGGACAGTAAGGCCATCGCCCTCGGCGAGCGGGGCCGCGTCCTCGACTTCGTCATGAACGACAAGTGCGCCGCCGGCACCGGCCGGTTCCTGGAGGTCATGGCTAGGGCTTTGGAGGTCCCCCTGGACGAGTTCGGCCCCCTCTCCCTGACCGCCCGCGAGGCGGCCGAGATAAGCAACACCTGCACGGTCTTCGCCGAGTCCGAGGTCATCTCCCAGAGAGCCGCCAGGCGGTCCAAGGAGGAGATTATCGCCGGCATTCACCGGGCCATGGCCCGGCGCATCGCTGGGATGGCCCGCCGCGTCGACCTGCGGGCGCCCGTGGTCATGTCCGGCGGCGTGGCCAGAAACGTCGGCCTTGTCCAGGCGGTCGAGAGGGAGCTAGGTCAGACCCTCGTCGTCCCGGAGCTCGCCCAGTTCGCCGGAGCCCTGGGCGCGGCCCTCCTGGCCTGGGAGAAGGGCTGATGGGCTGGAGGGCTGCGGCCGGAGGCGCGGCCGGAGGCCCGGCCGGAGGCCCGGCCGGCGGAGGCAAGGGCGGCCGGGCGGTGGTCGTCCGGGGCGCGGCCGTCCTCCTCATCCTCGCGGCGGCCGCCGGCTTCCTTGCCGCGCGTGAGAGCCGCTTCCTCGCCGAGGCCAGGGACATCGTGGCCGTCAGGTTCCTCGTTGAGAACGCCGGGCTCGGGGACGGGGGCGAAGGCGAGGGCCACCCCGAGGTCACCGTCGAGGTGGCGGTGAGCCGGGCCGAGCGGGAGCGCGGGCTCATCGGCCGCGCGGGCCTCGCCCCCGCGACGGGTATGCTCTTCGTCTACCGCGACGAGAAGCCCAGGCGCTTCACGACCGAGGGGATGAGCTTCGCCATCGACATCATCACCCTGGCGACGGACGGCGTGGTGACCGGGATCTTGACCAGGTCTCCCGGGGCGCCGCCGCTCGATACCCCGCCCGCCCGCTACGTCCTCGAGGTTCCCGCCGGCTGGGCGGCCGCCCACGGCGTAGCACCCGGGACGCGGGCGGTCCTCCTGAGGCGGGGAGGTCCTCAGTGAGGACCCGGGGATTGAGCCGGGGCCAGCTTCTCGCCGGGGCGGCGGCGGTCTTCTACGCCCTCCAGAACCTGTCCATGCGGGTGGCGGCCCCGGCCGTCGACCCGCTCGTGGTCACCCTCTTCGCCGGTTTCCCCACGCTCATCACCGCCCTGGCCGTCACTCTGGCCAGTCCCTCGAGGCGCGCGCGGCTCGCCCGCCTCGGCGGCGAGGCCCGGGGACGCTGGCTCATGGCCGGGCTGGCCGCGGCGGGCGTGGTCATGTACCTCGTCGGGAACCCCCTCTTCGTCCGGGCTCTCGCTCTCGGCGGGGCGGTCGTGGCCACTCCGACCGGGAGCACCGTTGTCATCTGGTCGGCTCTCCTGGCTGCGGTCCTGCTCAGGGAGCGGATGAATCGCCTGGCCACCGCCGGCATCGCCGTCTTCGTCGCCGGGGTTCTTCTCCTGTCGCTTGGCCAGGCGTCGGAGGTGCCGGCCGGCCCCGGGTGGTACTGGGCCATACCCCTCGGAACGGCCGCCGGTCTGTGCTGGTCAACGGGTGGCCTGGGAACGCGCCTCGCGCACTCCCGGGGGGTGGACACGTTCGCCATCCTGGCCCTCTACGGGGTGGCCGGGCTCGGCGCCGTCGGGCTCGTGAGCTCCGTCACGGGCGGGCTCGGAGGCTTCTTCGCCTGGCTCGGCGGCCGCCCGGACGCCGGCGGGACCCTCGCCGCTCTCGTCCTCGCCGGCCTGTTCAACCTCGGCGCCGAGGTCACCCTGACGGTGGCCCTGCTCCTGGAGACGGTGGCCAGGACCGCGGTCATCAGCTCGTCCTCGGTGACCATCGTCGCTCTCCTGGCCTGGGCCTTCCTCGGCGACGCCCTCAACCTAACCATGCTGGCCGGCGTCCTGGCCGTGTTCGCCGGGGCGGCCCTCGTCCAGAGCCAAACGGTGCGGGCCGGAGCCCCCGGGGCCCTGCCCGGGCCGACGGTGGCCAGCGGCGGTCCGGCCGCAAGCGCGGGGCCCTCGAGCGGGGCGTAGAATTCTACCGAACGGCAGGAAGAATCCCCCCGCGGTGAGAACACTCCCGGGGCGCGGGCCATCGGGCCCGGGGTCCGGCCAACCTTCGCTCGAGGCGGTGACTCCTTGCACCAGATTTCCACGGCCAGCTACGACCCTATAGTCATGGAGAGGTTCTTCAACCCGAGCTCCGTCGTCGTCGTCGGGGTTTCCCGGATGACGGGCGAAGGCTCTTTCAACATCCTGGAGAACCTTATCGCCTTCGGCTACCGGGGCCGCCTCTACGGGGTGAACCCCAAGGCGACCGAGATTCTCGGCGTCCCGTGCTTCCCGCGGGCCCAGGACCTCCCGGAAGTCCCGGACCTCGCCGTCATCACCGTCCCCCGGGAGATCGTCCCGCAGGTCATCCGCGACTGCTGTGAGAAGGGCATCCGCCTTTTCATCCTGGTCACCCAGGGTCTCGCCGAGGCCGACGAGCGGGGAGTCGTCCTCCAGGCCGAGTTCATGGCCGAGCTTCGCCGCCACGGCGCCCGTCTCATCGGCCCCAACACCCTCGGGACAGTGAACGTCTTCGACTCCTTCTCGTCCTCCTTCATGCCGATCACCCGGAAGGAGCCCCTGGGGTCGGCCATCATCTGCCAGACGGGGCTCTTCCTGGCCACCGACCTCGGACCGACGACCGGTCTCGGCAAGGGGGTCGACGTCGGCAACCAGGCCGACATCGGGTTCCCCGAGTGCCTCCGCCATCTCGGCGACGACCCGCGGGTCGAGGTGGTGGCCCTGCACATGGAGGGCCTCCGCCCCGGCGAGGGCCGGGAGTTCGTCAGGGTCGCCCGGGAGGTCACGGCGCGCAAGCCGGTGCTGGTCTACAAGACGGCCCGGAGCGTGGTCGGGGCCGAGGCGGCCGGATCTCACAGCGGTTCGCTGGCCGGCTCGGACGTGGTCTACCAGGCGGCCTTCGACGAGGCCGGGGTCATCCGCCTGGCCGACGTCGACGACCTTGACGACAGCGTCAAGGCCTTCCTGCATCTTCCGCCGATGCGGGGACGGCGCGTGGCGGTCATCAGCGCCTCCGGCGGCGGGGGCATCATGGCCGCCGATGCCTGCGAGGACTACGGGCTCGAGCTCGCCAGGTTCTCGCCGGAGACGATGAAGGGCTTGCGCGAGCTCTACCCCTCCTGGATGGAGCCGGGGAACCCCCTCGACGTCTGGCCAGCCTCCATCGGCAAGCTCTACCCGCCGGTTTTTCAGGCCTGCTTCGAGCTTGTTGCCTCCGACCCCAACGTGGACGGCATCCTCTGCATAGGGGGAGCCTTCACCCTGGCCGGCCTGGACGTCGGCGACTTCGTCGTCCTCGCCGCCGAGACCAGGCGCGACAAGCCCATCGTCTGGTGGCTCCAGGGGCGGAAGGCCGCCAGCATCGCCGCCCGGGTCGAGGCCTCGCGGAAGTGCGCCGTCTACCCGTCGGCCGACCGGGCCGTGCGGGCCCTCGCCCGGCTGGCCCGCTACCACGTCGACGTGAAGGGGCGGAATGAGGAGCCTCTCCTCCGGCCGGAGGGCCTCCCGCCGGCACCGGAGGCGGCGGCGAGCCCCGCCACTTCGGCCGTGGATCCCGCCGGCCCGGCCGTCGGGGGCGGGGTGGACGGGGCGGCCGCCGGCTTCCGCCTCCTCGAGAGCTACGGCATCCCCGTGGCCCGGTGGGCCACCGCCGCCACCCCGGAGGAGGCCGCCACGGCGGCCGGGCGTCTGGGCTTCCCCGTCGTCCTGAAGGCGGCCGGTCCGCCCGCCCTCCACAAGACCGAGCTCGGGGCCGTCCGGCTGGGGCTCGGGACACCCGAGGCCGTGGTCGAGGCCGGTCGCGACATCGTGACCCGGGTCGGCCACCTTGGCCTTGGCGGGGTCGGTCTCCTCGTCCAGGAGTACCTCCCCGACGGCCACGAGGTCATCGTCGGGTCTAGGCGCGACCCCCACTTCGGACCGACGGTCCTCTTCGGTCTGGGGGGCATCTTCACCGAGGTCCTGAAGGACGTGGCCGTGGCCCTGGCCCCGGTCGGCCCGGCCCAGGCCGGAGTTCTCGTCCGGAAGACGCGCGGCCACGCCGTCCTGGAGGGGGCCCGGGGCCGGGAACCGGCCGACCTGGAGGCCCTGGTCGACCTCATCGTCCGGTTCTCGTGGCTGGTGACCGACCACCCGGAGATCGCCGAGATCGACCTTAACCCGGTGAAGGTCTTTGCCGCTGGCCGGGGCTGTGCGGCGGTGGACGCGAGGGTTCTCCTGGGCTAGCCGGCTTCCTCTCCTCCAGGGCCGCCCCCGGGACGGCCTGGAGGACGACGATGGCCCCCAGGATGAAGACGCAGCCCGCCACCTGGAGAAGGCTCAGGGCCTCGCCGAGGACGAGGAAGGCCAGAAACCCCGCCCACACCGGCTCGAAGGTGGCCGTGATGATGGCCGAGGTCGCCCCGATGAAGCGGAGCCCGCTCACGAAGAGACCGAAGGGGAGGGCCCCGGCCGCCACGGCCAGGTAGAGGAAGACGCCCCAGTCCGCGACGGTCCACGGCCGGGCGAGGACGACCCACGGCGGCCGGAGGACGGCCCAGAAGAGGCTGCCCGCCCCCATCCCCCAGAAGAGGAGGGTCCACGGGTCATACCTCTTCACCCCGAGGCTCCCGGCTACGGTGGCGAAGGCGAAGGCCGCGGTCGAGGCCAGGGCGGCGAGGAGGCCGACGGTCGTCGTGGCCAGCCCTCCTCCGGCCTGCCCGAGGAGGAGTAGGAGCGAGCCTCCGAGGGCGAGTCCGAGGACGAGGTAGGTGGCTGGACCGGGCCGCCGGCCCAGGACGAACATCTCGTAGGCGGTGGTTAGGACCGGGGCCAGGTACTGGATGAAGATGGCCACGGCCACGCTGGTCTGACTGATGGCGAAGTAGTAGGTGAACTGGCTCGCGGTGAGGCCGGCCGTCCCGTAGAGGGCGAGGAAGGGAAGGTCGGCCATCCGGACCCGGAAAAGGCGGCGGTTGGTCACCGCCAAGCAGGCTCCGATGAGGAGGAAGCCCAGGGTCACCCGGAACTGGACCAGGGTCGCCGGGTCATGGCTTGGGCTGGCCATGACGTGCTTGGCTACGACTCCTGAGGTCCCCCAGAGGACGGCGGAGGCAAGGACCATGGCGAACCCTCTCAATCGCTGGCTCAGCCCTAACCAGCTCCCCCCGTGCGGCCCCCGGTCGGCTGGTCCGGCCCGGAGGCCGGAACCGGCTCCATCAGGCCCTTGAAGCGGCGTGAATGGACGGGTATTTGGCGCGGCCCCCGATAACCCTCCTCCCGGTTCGATAGGTTGTTTCCCCCAGGGGGCGCGGGGAAGACTATCGGCCCGAAGGGGAGGGTCGAGGCCGTTGCGTCACACCGAGATTATCGTCCTGCGCCTTTTCCAGGAGGAGTTCCCGCTCTGCCCGCGGCCGTTCCTGGAGCTCGCCTGCCGCGCCAACCGCGGGTTCTGCCGGCCCCGGACGGTCTACCTCGAGGTCCTCGGTCCCGGCCCGAAGAGGCGGGCCGTCGTCGCCCGTCACAAGGTGCGGCCGATATCCGAGCGCGAGGTCATCGCCGCCGCGGTCTCCCTGGTGCGGCGCGGTCAGGTCCGGCGCATCGCCGGCATCTTCGCCCCCCGGTCCGACGCGGCCCCGGGGTCGACCTCCTGGCGGATCATGAAGGAGCTCGAGGGGGGGCTCCCGCTCGTGCCCGAGCCCTACCGCGAGCTCTCCCGCCGGGTCGGGGTCCGCGAGGAGGAGCTCATCGAGAGGATACGGGCCCTCCGGCAGGAGGGCCGGCTCCGCCGGCTCGGCGCCGTCTTCGGGCCGCCCGCCTCGACGCGGCCGGCGGGGAAGGGTGGGGGAGGGTGAGCCTCGAAGATAACCCGAAGTAAGAGGCTTCAGGACCGGCCAGGAGCGGCGGACCCCGGGCAATGAGACGGTTCGCGCCGAGACTGTTCGCGCCGAGACGGTCCGCGCCGAGGCGGTCCGCGCCGAGGCGGTCCGCGCCCAGACGGTCCGCACCGGGGGGAGAAGAGTGCCCAGAGACGACACCATTTTCCTGACCGGCTACGCGCGGCTTCCCTCGGGGATAACCGCCTCCCGGCTCTCGGACGTCGTCGGCGTGGGCCTCGAGGTCGAGCCGGGCACCGGACGGATCGTCGAGGCCGAGTGCACCCTCGCCACCGCCCTCGCCCGCGAGTTCTTCCGGCGCCTGGTCGTCGGGCGGAGCCTGGAGACCGACTTCCAGGCTATGGTCAAGACCATCGAGCGGCGCTACCACGGCAGCGCCCAGAAGGCCCTTATCACGGCCCTGAAGACCGTTCTCGACAAATACCAGTCGCGGCGCGACGGCTGAGCCTAGGAGGCCGCCGACATGACCAGGGAAGTCTCCTCCGGGGGCATCGTCTTCCGCGAGGAGCCCGACCTCGCCTTCCTCATGATCCTCGACGGCTACGGTCGCTGGACGTTTCCCAAGGGTCTCGTCGAGACGGGCGAGACGTCCGAGGAAGCTGCGGTCCGCGAAGTGGAGGAGGAGACCGGGCTCCGGACCGAGGTCGCCGGCGAGCTCGGCCAGACCCGCTACGTATACCACCACCCGCGCAAGGGCCGGGTCCACAAGACCGTGACCTTCTACCTCCTCCGTCTTACGGGCGGGTGCCTCACCCCCCAGACCGGCGAGATAGCCGCGGCCGAGTGGGTCAGCCCCGAGGAGGCCGCCCGGCGGGTGGACTACGAGGGCTACGACCGCCTGGTGGCCGCGGCCCTGAGGACCCTCGGGCGGACCGGGTATTGATCCGCTTCAGCGGTCCTCCCGACGCCGGCTGCCTGCCTGCGGAGGACTTCGGCGGCCGCCATCCAATACCCACCCCCGGAGGGATGCGTCCATGCGCGAGCTTGACGTATCAGAGGTGACCCAGGCCGTGGAGGAGCTCTGCATCCAGGCCTGCTACAACCTCCCCCGGGATGTGGTCGAGGCCCTCGAGGCCGCCCGGAGGAGTGAGGAGTCGGAGGTCGGCCGGGAGATCCTCGACATCTGCATCGAGAACGCCCGGGTGGCCGCCGAAGAGCAGGTCCCCATCTGCCAGGATACCGGGGTGACCATCGTCTTCCTCGAGCTCGGCCAGGACCTCCACCTCACCGGCGGGGACCTCTACGAGGCCGTCGCCGAGGGGGTCCGCCGGGGGTACGACAAGGGCTTTCTCCGGAAATCGGTCGTCGCCGATCCTCTCTTCACCCGGAAAAACACCCGTGACAACACCCCGCCCATCATCTACACCGATATCGTCCCGGGCGACCGCCTGCGGGTCGTAGTCGTGCCGAAGGGGACCGGCAGCGAGAACATGAGCGGTCTCAGGATGCTCACCCCGGCCGCCGGGGCGGAGGGCGTGAAGCGGTTCATCGTCGAGACGGTCGACAAGGCCGGCTCCAACCCCTGCCCGCCGGTCATCGTCGGCGTAGGCGTCGGCGGGATGATGGACAAGGCCGCTCTCCTGGCGAAGAAGGCTCTCCTTCGCCGGGTGGGCGAACCCCACCCGGAGCCCGAGGTCGCCCAACTGGAGCGGGAGACTCTCGTCGAGATAAACAGCCTCGGCATCGGGCCCCAGGGGCTCGGCGGCCGGGCGACGGCCCTCGCCGTCCACATCGAGACCCACCCCACGCACATCGGAGCCCTGCCGGTGGCGGTCAACATCCAGTGCCACGCCGCGCGCCACGCCGAGCGCGTGCTGTGAGGAGGAGGGACGCGACGTGTCCGAGACCAAGAAGCTGAAAGCCCCCTTGAGCGAGAGCGACGTCCGGGCCCTCCGGGCCGGTGACCGGGTCCTTGTCTCCGGGACCGTCTACACGGCCCGCGATGCGGCCCACAAGCGCCTGGTCGAGGCCATCGAGGCCGGCCGGGAGCTTCCCTTCGACCTAGAGGGGCAGCTAATCTACTACGTCGGACCCTGCCCGGCCAAGCCCGGCCAGGCCCTGGGGTCGTGCGGCCCGACGACCAGCGGGCGGATGGACCCCTACGCTCCGATCCTCCTCGCCCGGGGGCTCCGGGCCATGATCGGCAAGGGCTCCCGGGCCCCGGCCGTGGTCGAGGCCATGAAGAGGCACGGGGCGGTCTATCTCGCCGCCATCGGCGGAGCTGGGGCCCTCGCCGCCCGGACGGTCAGGAAGGCCGAGATGGTGGCCTACGAAGACCTCGGACCCGAGGCCGTCCAGCGCCTCGAGGTCGAGGACTTCCCGGCCGTGGTCTGCATCGACGCCGAGGGGAACGACCTTTACGAGACAGGCCGGGCTCGCTACCGCACGGCCGGATGAGGGCCGGCAGACCACCGCCGGCTGACGGCCGGCCGCCCGCCCGACCGGCGGCCTCTAGCGGCTGACGAGCGGCCTGCCGCGCGAGACCCGGCGGACCGTGGCCCGGTGTGGAGGATTGCGCGTCAGGTGCTATAAGTATAGAGTCATAGCAGAGACTGTGGCAGGCGCGACCCTCGGTCGGCCGGCCGGGTCCGGCGGCGCGGCCGGGCCCCCCGAGGCCGGCGACCGTTTGACGCTGAAGCCGCTTCGTTCGTGCCGGCCGGGAAACCCGCGCCTCCTCCCGGCCTTCGGACCAGCGAACGGAACCCGGCGAACGGCTGGAAGACGACTGGCCCGGCTCCCATCGCGGCGCTCGGGCCGGGCCGGTCCTCGCTTCCGGTTGTTCGCCTTTTTGTCTCCCGCGCAGGACGTGAGAGGAGGATTACGGTCGAGATGGGTCTCAGGGAAGACGCCCTGAAGCTCCACAAGGAGAACCAGGGCAAGCTCAAGGTGGTCAGTAAGGTCCCGGTGAGGGACAAGAACGACCTCAGCCTGGCCTACACGCCGGGCGTGGCCGAGCCCTGCAAGGAGATTCACAAGGACGTCTCGCTGGTCTACGACTACACCAACCGGGGCAACTTCGTCGCCGTGGTCACCGACGGCACGGCCGTCCTCGGTCTCGGGGATATCGGTCCCGAGGCCGGTTTTCCGGTGATGGAGGGTAAGTGCGTCCTGTTCAAGTGCTTCGCCGGGGTCGACGCCTTCCCGCTCTGCGTGGCCTCGAAGGATGTCGACGACATCGTCAACACGGTGAAGCTCGTCGCCCCGACCTTCGGCGGGGTGAATCTCGAGGACATCTCCGCGCCGCGCTGTTTTGAGATCGAGAACCGCCTCAAGAAGGAGACCGACATACCCATCTTCCACGACGACCAGCACGGCACGGCCATCGTCTCGGCTGCGGCCGTTCTTAACTCGCTCAAGGTCGTCGGCAAGGGCTTCAAGGACGTCAAGATAGTCATCAACGGAGCGGGCGCCGGCGGGACAGCCGTCTCCAAGATTCTCCTCAGCATGGGCGCCGGCGAGATCATCCTCTGCGATACCAAGGGGGCCATCTACGAGGGCCGGACCGAGGGCATGAACTGGGCCAAGGAGGAGATGGCCCGCATGACCAACCGCGAGCGGGTGAAGACCCTGGCCGAGGCCTTCGTCGGGGCCGACGTTTTCATCGGCCTCTCCGTGGCCGGCGCGGTGAGCCAGGACATGGTCCGCTCCATGGCCAGGGACCCCGTCGTCCTGGCCATGGCCAACCCGGTCCCGGAGATATTCCCCGACGAGGCCAGGGCGGCCGGGGCCAAGGTCATCGGCACCGGCCGGTCGGACTTCCCTAACCAGGTGAACAACGTCCTCGCCTTCCCCGGCGTTTTCCGCGGGGCGCTCGACGCCCGGGCGACCGACATCTCCGAAGGGATGAAGATAGCGGCGGCCCACGCCATCGCCGACCTCATCACCGACGAGGAGCTCAGCCCGGACTACGTCATTCCGAAGCCGATGGACCGGCGCGTGGCTCCGGCCGTGGCCGAGGCGGTCGCCGCCCAGGCCGTCAAGGAAGGCATAAACCGGGTGGCCGTCGACCCCGAGGAGGTCGCCCGCCGCTGCGAGGAGCTCGTCGAGAAAGCCAACGCCGAGATAGGGTAGCCGGCGCAGGCAGTGACCACCGGGCGGGCCTGGCGCGGCCGGGTTCGCCCGGACCGGTGAATCGATGAACGGGAGATGAACGGGAGGTGACCCGCTTTGTACCGCCCCGTGGCATCACGCGAGGTGCGTTACGCCGACCTCGACCTGTGGCCGTTCAGGATAAAGGCCGGGATGTGGGCCTGGATACTCCACCGGGTGACGGGGCTCGTAATTGTTTTCTACCTCGTCCTGCATATTTTGGTCATCTCGAGCGTCCTGTGGGGTCCGGGGACGTTCGACGCCACGATGGACGCCCTGCGCAGGCCCGTCTTCGCCGCCGGCGAGCTCATGCTCGTCGGCGCCGGCCTCTACCACGGGCTGAACGGTATCCGCATCATCCTCTTCGACCTGGGGGTCGGGATCCGGCAGCAGAAGGCCTTCTTCGCCGGGGTCCTCGCCCTTTCGGTGGTCGGCTTCGCCTGGGCGGCCAAGGTCTTCTGGCCCCTTATCTTCGGCTGAGGGGGGGATAGGCGCATGAGAGGAGCCAGGGGAGTCTGGGGATGGCTCCTGCAGAGGGTCACGGCCGTCGGTCTGGCGGTCGTCCTCACCGTCCACCTTTACGTCCTGCACTTCGCCGGGGAACACGCCGTCCTGACCGTGGCCGACGTTTCGGTGCGACTCAGGACGCTGACCTTCATCCTGGTCGATTTCGGCCTTCTTGCCTTCGCTCTCTACCACGGCCTCTACGGCCTGAGAAGCGTCATTCTCGATTACACCACGAGGGAGAGCACGGTCCGGGCGGTCACCGTCGGCCTTTGGGCGCTGGGTTCGATCGCCTTCGTCTACGGTGCGCTGGCTCTCCTACTCCTCATAAAGGGTTAGGGGAGGGATACCGGTGATATACCACGAGGTGCTGGTCGTGGGCGGCGGCCTAGCCGGCCTGCGGGCGGCCATCGAAGCCCACGACGCGGGCTGCGAGGTCGCGGTCCTCTCCCGCGTCCACCCGGTACGCTCGCACTCCGTGGCCGCCCAGGGCGGTATCAACGCCGCGTTGGGGAACCACGAGAAGGCCCAGGACGACAGCCCCGAGCGGCACGCCTTCGACACCATCAAGGGTTCGGACTATCTCGCCGACCAGGACGCCGTGGAGATTCTGACGAGCGAGGCTCCGGTCTGCATCTACGAGATGGAGCACTGGGGGTGCCCGTTCAGCCGGACCGCGGACGGGCGCATCGCCCAGCGGCCCTTCGGCGGGGCCGGCTACCCGCGCACCTGCTATGCGGCGGACAAGACCGGTCACGCCCTTCTCCACACCATGTACGAACAGACGCTTAAGCGCCGCATCCGGGTCTACGAAGAGTGGCAGGTGGTGAGCCTGGCCGTCGAGGACGGGCGGTGCTACGGCGTGGTCGCTCTCGACCTCCGGACGGGGGCCCTCGAGGCCGTGGGGGCCGGGGCCGTCATCTTCGCGACCGGCGGGGGCGGTCGCATCTACGGCAACTCGACCAACAACATCATCAACACCGGGAGCGGCATGGCCGTCGCCTACATGGCCGGCGTGCCCCTGAAGGACATGGAGTTCATCCAGTTCCACCCGACCTCGCTCTTCGGCAACAACGTCCTCATGACCGAGGGCGCCCGGGGCGAGGGCGGCTACCTCCGGAACGCCCTCGGCGAGCGGTTCATGGAGAAGTACGCTCCCCAGGCCATGGAACTCGCCCCGCGGGACATCACCGCCCGGGCCATCCAGACGGAGATCAACGAGGGGCGCGGCTTCCCCGGGGGCTACGTCCACCTCGACCTCACCCACCTCGGGGCCGAGCGCATCATGGAGCGCCTGCCGGCCATCCGGGACATAGCCATAAACTTCACCGGGGTCGACCCCATCTACGAGCCGATTCCCATCCAGCCCGGCCAGCACTACTTCATGGGGGGCATAGACACCGACTCCACCGGGGCGACCGAGGTCGCCGGCTTCTACGCCGCCGGCGAGTGCGCCTGCGTCAGCGTCCACGGGGCGAACCGCCTGGGCGGGAACTCGCTCCTGGAGACCATCGTCTTCGGCCGCATCGCCGGAAGGCACGCCGCCGGCTACGTCAAGGGCGAGGGCGGGGAGGCGGCCCGAAGCGGCCTGGCGAAGGTCATGGCCCGGGTCCTCGGGGAGACCGAGAAGAAGGTCCTCCGGGTCCTCGAGGCCGACGGTCCCGAAGACCCGGCCGACCTCCGGGACGAGCTGAGGGAGACCATGTTCAGGACAGTCGGGCTCTTCCGGGACGAGAAGACGATGACCGCCGGCCTGGAGAAGGTCCACGAGCTCCGCGAGCGCTACCCGCGGATGGGACTGAGGCACCGGGGGCGCCGCTACAACCTTGACTGGGCCCGCAACCTCGAGCTCGAGGGCATGATCCTCGTGGCCGAGGCTATCGCCGCCGGGGCCCTTGCCCGCCGGGAGAGCCGCGGCTCGCACTTCCGGACCGACGCGAGGGAGCGGGATGACGAGAGCTTCCTCAAGCATACCATAGCCCGGCTGACGGGCGACGGGCCCCGGCTCGAGTACCGCCCGGTGACCATCACCAGGTGGGAACCCAAGGCCAGGACCTACTGAGGAGAAGGGGTGGACCCTAGTGGCGAAGCTCGACATCGAGAGAATCCGGCTCAAGGTCTACCGCTTCGACCCTGAGACGGACCGGGAGGCGCGGATAGACACCCACGACGTCCCCTACGTCGACGGGATGACCGTTCTCGACGCCCTCTTCCATGTTCTTGAAAAGATCGACGGCTCGCTCGCCTTCCGGTTCTCCTGCCGGGAGGGCATCTGCGGGGCCTGCGCCATGTTCATCAACGGCTCCTATCGTCTGGCCTGCGAGACCCAGGTGGCCCGCGTCCTCCGGGAGGGGCACCGGGAGCTCCACGTCATGCCCCTGCCGCACCTCCCCGTCATCAAGGACCTCGTCGTGGACATGACCCGCTTCTGGCAGAACTACGAGGCCATCGCCCCCTGGATAGTGACCAGGACGGCCGACCCGGAGAAGGAGCGCCTCCAGTCCCCGGCGCAGCGGAAACTCATCGACGAGTACGTGGGCTGCATCCTCTGCGGGTCCTGCTTCTCGTCGTGCCCGTCCGTCTGGACCGGTAGGGAGTACCTCGGGCCGAACGCCATGATGAAGACCTACCGCTGGGTGGTCGACTCGCGCGACGACGCGGCGGTCGAGCGGCTCGGTCGGGCGGGGAACGAGAAGGGCGCCTGGCGCTGCCACACCATCTTCAACTGCACCGAGGCCTGCCCGAAGAAGATAAACCAGACGTCGGCCATCCAGGGGCTCAAGCGACGGACCGTCGCCGCCATGCTGCGCGGGGCGCGATGACGCGCAACCTCCACCGCACTCTTCTCGGCTGCGGCGTCGTGGTCCTCGTCGTCAGCCTGGGTCTTAACGTCTGGGCGGCCCTGATGATCTCCCGTCTGACTGAGGCCATCGACAAGGTGAAGGCGGCTGCCGCGAGCCGGGCGGCCGTCCTCGAAGGGCTTCTTGCCGAGCTCAGCGGGGAGGTCGACCGCCTGAAGTCCCCCCCCTGGGTGAGCCGCCTGTCCGAGACCATGGACGCGGAGGGCTACGAGCCGGGAGGCCCGGTCCGGGTGACCCTGGCTTGGGCCCTCCTCGAGCTCGACCCCGGGGCCGAGGTGAGGGTCGTTTACATGCCGACCGACGACCCGGCCGCCGGCCGCGAGGTGAGGGCCCAAGGCGTCGGCGGCCTCAGCTTCACGGTCACCCTCGAACTCCCGCCGGAGACGGACTGGCAGTACCAGATCGTCGGGGTCGTGGGCGGAGTGCGGCGCGCTTCGGCCGTGCGTCAGCTCGACCTCAGGTCCAGGCTGGGGCCGGGGAAGCTGGCTGTCCGCCGGACGGTGGCCACAGGCCAGGCCCTGGTCTACGAGGTCAGGCAGGAGCCGGTGCCCCTCCTGGCGGCCCACCGGGTGACGGCGGTCCGGGCAAGCTACCGGACCCGGGACGGGGTCGCCCACCTCGTCCAGGTCTACCGCGAAGACGACGAAGCTCCCGGCGGGGACGAGACCGGGGCCCTGCGCTGGGGCCTCTACGTCGGAACGGGCCAGCCCGGGGAGCTCACTCTGGAGGTCACCTTCGGCGAGGACCTGACCCGGACGTTCACTCTGGGGTCGGACCTCGACGGGACCGTCGTCCTGGAGGCGGGCGGCGGGTAGGCTGGGCTCTGAACGTCCTTGCCTAGCAGGCTCACCTTTCGCGGAGGCGCCGCCTCACGGCCTTCTCGCGGGCGGCAAACCCCTCCCAGGTGTCCTCGAGCGACTTCCTGGCGATGGACAGCCCCTTCACCTTCCCGACCGCCTCCATGTAGGGTTCCTGGAGGCGCGTCCCCTGGAGGTTGTACAGCCCCCAGACGAGGGCTCCCAGAAGGGCCAGGAAGGGGATGATCCGCAGGGCCGCCGGGCGGTCGAGGAAGAGGACGGCGGAGAACGATAGGATCAGGAAAGCGAGCCCGACCGTTCCGGCCCCGCGTCCGCCGTAGAGGGGGTTTTCTCGGATGGCCCAGGCCCGGTCCTCGAGTTTCCTGAGCCTCGGCCCCCATTCGTCGAGCTCGCGCTCGACCTCGGCCAGGCGCGCCCGGTATTCGCTCAGGACCTTCTCGTGGAGAAGGTCGATCGCCCTGCCGAGCTTCAGGTCGAGGGACAGGACCGTCCTCGCGTCGTCGGGGCCGGCTTCGGCCAGCTCCGCACTGAGACCATCGAGGGACTCAACGAAGCTCTCGCGGGTGGGTTCGCCCAGGTACGGGGCTGCGGAGACGAGCCCACGGGCCTGCGCCAGCCCGGCTGCGAGTCGGTCGCGGGTCTCCCGCAGGAGCTCGGGAGCCCAGAGTGAGGCCGGCTCCTGCTCCGCCGCGGGTGGACCCGCCGGATCGGCGGCGGTGATGTCGGCTATTCGCTTCCGAACGTGCTGGGTGAGTTCCGGCCCGAGCACAGGCCGGAGGGGCGGAGAGGCCCTGTCCCACGGGAAGAGCCTCTCCATCACCGCGGTCCTGACCGCGGCCGCCGCTTCCTCGAGGGACAGGGCTCCCGGCTCCTCGGCCGCCAGCCCAGCCACGGTTTCGGCGGCGGAGTCGAGCCTGCCGAAGACCTCGCGCCTGGTGTCTTCGTCCGTCTCGAAGAGCTCGTTACCGACGAGGAGGTCCGCCAGCTCGTCCCGCCAGCGGCGGATGACCGCCACGGCCCACCGGAGATAGGGCGCACTTGAGCCCGCCATGCCATCGACCGTCCGTTCCCGGGAGGTCCCGAGCGTGAGGGCACGCCTGAGCCAGGCTTGCGGAGGCTCTTTCTACGCCGGAGCTGCCGGAACCTCCCAGGACCCGGGCCACGTCGAGAGCAGGGCGCCGAGGGGTTCAGGCCTCTCGGGTTCACCCCCGCCCCCGCCGTGTTGAGTCGTGTCGCCGGGCGGCCTCCGCCCGCCTACCTCACCTCGGCCCTCTTGCGGTGCTCCTCCTCGGCCAGGACGCGCCTTAAGACCTTGCCGACGATGGTCCGGGGGAGTTCGGAGCGGAACTCCACGTACTTGGGCACCTTGTACCGGGCCAGCTTGCCGCGGCAGTACTCGATGACCTCCTCGGCCGTGAGCTGGTGGCCGGGCTTGGTCACGATGAAGACCTTGACCGTCTCGCCGCGGTACTCGTCCGGCACGCCGATAGCCGCCGCCTCGAGGATGGCCGGGTGCTCGTAGAGGACCTCGTCGATCTCGCGGGGGTAGATGTTGAAGCCGCCGGCGAGGATCATCTCCTTCTTGCGGTCGACGATGTAGGTGTAGCCGTCCTCGTCCATCCTGGCGATGTCGCCGGTGTAGAGCCAGCCGTCGCGGATGGTCTGGGCCGTCTCGTCGGGGCGGTTCCAGTAGCCCTTCATGACCTGTGGGCCCTTCAGGATGAGCTCGCCGGTCTCGCCGACCGGGACCTCCCTCCCGCCGGTCTCGACATCGACGACCCTGGAGACGGTGTCCGGGAGGGGTAGGCCGATGCTCCCCTCCTTGCGCCGGCCGAAGAGCGGGTTGGAGTGGGTGACGGGCGAAGCCTCGGAGAGACCGTAGCCCTCGGAGAGGTAGGCTCCGGTGACCTCCTCGAACTTCTTCTGCACCTCGACCGGGAGCGGGGCCGACCCCGAGAGGCAGGCGTTGACGGACTTGAGGTTGTACTTCTTGACGTCCGGGTGCGAGTTGATGGCGATGTACATCGTCGGCGCCCCGGGGAAGAGGGTCGGCTTCCACTTGTCGATGGCCTTGAGGATGTCCTCGACGATGAAGCGCGGCTGGAGGACCATCGTGGCCCCGATGGCCGAGGCGAGGTTCAGGCAGCAGGTCATACCGTAGCTGTGGAAGAGGGGCAGGACGGTCATGATGACCTCCTGACCCATACGAGTCTCCGGGTACCAGCAATAGACCTGCGTGGCGTTGACCACCATGTTGCGGTGGGTGAGCATGCACCCCTTGGAAACGCCCGTAGTCCCGCCCGTGTACTGGAGGCAGCAGAGGTCCTCGGCTGGGTCGAACTCGATCTCCGGCGGCCGGGGCTGGTAGCGTTTCAGGAGTTCCGTGAACTGGTGGTGCCCCGGGCCGGAGGGCGCCTGGACGTAGGTGCCCTCCTTCCTGGCCTTGATGGGGTAGAGCTGGTTCAGGGGGAAGGGTAGGAAGTCCTTGATACCGGTCCAGACGCAGGTCTCGAGCCCGGCCGCCTCCCTGACGTTCATGATGCGTTGAGACAAGAGGTCGAGCCCGATGATGATCTTCGCCCCGGCGTCGCGGATCTGGTGCTCGATCTCCCGCTCCACGTAGAGCGGGTTCATGGCCACGATGACCCCGCCCGCCTTGGAGACGGCGTAGTAGGAGATGACCATCTGCGGGCAGTTCGGGAGCATGACCGCGATACGGTCGCCCTTCCTCAGCCCGAGGTCGGCCAGCGCCGCGGCCAGGCGGTAGACCTTGTCCAGGAGCTGGCGGAAGGTCAGCTTCCCGCCCATGAAGATGGTGGCCGTGCGGTCGGGGAACTCCCGCGCCGCCTTCTCGAGGAGCCCGTGGACCGGGATGTCCGGGTACTCCAGGTGACGCGGCACCCCCTCGGGGTAGTTCGCCTGCCATCTCTCCTCCCAATTCGGCGCGCCTTCTCTGGTCTTGGCCACTTCGTCCTTCCTCCTTCCGTGTTGCCCAGCAGGCCTACAAGGCGACGGTGCCGTGTCATAATTGGCTGAGAAGCCTGACGAATTCCTTCCGTGGCGGGCGGGAGTTCGAGCATTCGAGCCGACCGGGCGGCCAGGCGAGTCGACCGGGCGGCCAGGCGGGGAGGTCCCACGCCGGGCCGACCCGACGGCTGTCCCCCTCGGGGTAGGGGTCGTAGATGTCCATCACGAGGAGCATGGCCTTGCTGTTGAGACTGCGGATCTCGGCGAGGGTGGTCGGGAAGTTCTGGCGGAGGTTGTTCAGGTTCACCCAGAGCCCCCACGGCCAGCGAATCGCCGAGGGCGACGCAGGACGGCTTGGGAGCCGGTTTCGCGGCCAGGGCCGCGCCCGGGCAGGCCGTAAGCGTCACGCTCAGGGCGAAGGCCGCCAGAACGGCCGGGCCGATGATACGCTTTGCCTTCATCCTCTCCCTCCTTTCGCGTCGTGAACGCGACCCACGTGCAGGCTGGGAGGGGGTGCAGACTGTGGGAGGGGGTGCAGACTATGGAACGGGGTGCAGACTATGGGAGGGGGTGCAGACTGTGGGAGGGGGTGCAGACTGTGGGAGGGGGTGCAGACTG
>DYFB01000078.1 GCA_020725405.1 Symbiobacterium sp.
AAGCCAGTCTCTCGGGGACGGCGGAAGCAGCATGATCTGATCGGCCGGGTTGTAGTCTCTGAACTTCTTCGTCTTGGTCATGACCAAGGATTCTACGCCCGGAATCGAAGTCCTGTACCTTAGTCACACAAGCTGCTAGCCTCACCGCCACCCGCATTCCTTCCCGCGTTCCTTCCATGGCAGGGGTTGGGGTCGGGATGCCGAATCGCTAGGAGACTGTCCCGTAGGCCTTTTCTCCTCGTCGACCTTCATTCGGAGGAAGGAGCTGCGCCTTGTCTTCCATTCTGGGCGACCCGAAGCACGGCCCGCCCGAAGTCACCGAGATACCTGTAGAGACGATAGTGCTCGACCCACGCCGGGGCGGGGGGGGTCTCGACGAACGGGCTGTCGCCGACCTCGCAGCGGCTATCAAGCGGCGTCGGGAGGTCGAACCCGTCATCGTCCGGCCCGCCGGGAACGTTTTCGAGTTGGTGGTCGGTGAGAAGCGACTCAGGGCCGCCCGCTTGGCCGGTCTCAAGAAAGTGCCGGCGGTGGTGAGGGACCTCGACCCCAGGGAGGTGGAGGCCCTGGCCCTCATCGAGAGTCTCCAGCGGGAGGATGCCAACGTCATCGAGGAGGCCAGGGGCTACAGGCGCTTGTCCGAGGAGTTCCGCATCACCCAGGCCGAGATGGGCCGCCTCGTCGGGAAGAGCCAATCAACCATCGCCAACAAGCTCCGGCTCCTGCGGTTGCCGGAGAGCGTCCAGGCCAGGATTCTCGAGGGACAGGTCAGCGAGAGACACGCGCGGGCGCTTCTCGAGTTGACCGACGAGGTTCTGCAGCTCCGCCTGCTGGATGAGATACGCGAGCGGGGGCTGTCGGTACGCGAGACCGAGGACCGGGTGAGAAGCTTGGCTGCGCCCGAGGGTGCTCCCCCGAGGCGACCGCGGTCGGGCGGGGCGCGACGACGGCGGGGACCGTCGGAGCCGACGGCCTCTCTCTTCAACGGACCGACCGGCTCGGGCTTGGCCCAGCGGGGCTCGCCTGCGGCTCTGGGTCAGGTGGGAACCAGGCGGGCCATCCGGGCCTTCCGCGACCTGCGCCTCTTCCTGAACACCTTTCGGAGGGCGGTCGAGATGCTGAGGGAGGCCGGCATTCGGGCGGAGATGACGGAGGAAGACGGTCCGGAGCGCCTGGAGATTCGGGTGGTCATCCCGAAGACCAGCGCGGCCGGACAGAGACCCGCCGGTCTGCCGGAGGACCCGCGGGGCCCGTTGCCGCCTGGAAGGAGAGGGTAGGTCGTGGGGAAGGTCATCGCCATCGCCAATCAGAAGGGTGGCGTGGGAAAGACGACCACGTCGGTCAACCTCGGGGCCTGCCTGGCCGAGGCGGGACGCCGGGTCCTGCTGATCGACATGGACCCGCAGGGCCACGTGTCGAGCGGCCTGGGCGTGGACAAAGGCTCCATCTCGCGCTGCATGTACGACGTCATCATCAATGGTCTCGCCCTCAAGGACGTTATCAGGCCCACCCCTTTCCAGAACCTCTGGTTGGCGCCGTCGACGATAGACCTCGCCGGGGCGGAACTGGAACTCGTCCCAGTCATCTCGCGCGAGACGCGTCTCCGGGATGCCCTGTCGGAGCACAGGGACGCTTTCGACTACCTCTTCATCGACTGCCCTCCGTCCCTGGGCCTCCTCACGGTCAACGCCCTGACCGCGGCTGACGGCCTGCTTGTGCCGATCCAGTGCGAGTACTACGCTCTGGAGGGGCTGAGCCAGCTCATGAACACCATCCACCTCGTCCGCACCCACCTCAACCCCAATCTCCAGCTGGAGGGGGTCCTCCTCACCATGTACGACAGTCGGACGAACCTCTCCATCCAGGTAGAGGACGAAGTCAAGAAGTACTTCCAGGAGAAAGTCTACCGGACCATCATCCCGCGAAGCGTACGCCTGAGCGAGGCCCCGAGCCACGGCCTACCCATCATCGTCTACGACCCGAAGTCGCGCGGGGCAGAGGTGTACGCTGAGCTCGCGAAAGAGGTGATGGCCAGTGGTTAAGAGGGGCCTGGGGCGGGGCCTCGACGCCCTCTTGCCGTCGGCCACCCCCGCGGCTGCCGGCGGAGTCCGAGAGATTCCGCTCCGGGACATCGCGCCCAGCCGGCTCCAGCCCCGGCAGCGCTTCGATCCGGAGAAGCTGGCCGAGCTGGCGGCGTCCATCAAGGAGCACGGGGTCGTCCAGCCGATCATCGTCCGTCCGGCCGAGAGGGGCTACGAGCTCGTCATCGGCGAGCGCCGCTGGCGGGCTGCCCGCGAGGCCGGCCTGGATACCATCCCGGCCGTGGTGAAGGACATGGGCTCCGACGAGGAGGTCATGGCCGTGGCGCTCGTCGAGAACCTCCAGCGCGAGGATCTGAACCCGCTCGAGGAGGCCAGCGCCTACCAGTACCTCATCCAGGAGTTCGGACTCACCCAGGAGGAGGTCGCCCGTCGCGTGGGGCGGAGCCGCCCGCAGGTAGCTAACACCCTACGCCTCCTCAACCTGGACCCGGAGGTTCGGGAGGAGATCCAGGCCGGCCGGCTGACGATGGGACACGCCAAGGCCCTGCTCTCGCTGGTCGACCGGGCTGCCCAGAAGCAGCTCGTCCGCCGCATTCTGGAGAAGGGCCTCTCCGTCCGCGAGACCGAAGAGGAGGCCCGTCGCCTTTCGACGGCGAAACGCGGGTCCGCTCCACCCCACAGGTCGGTGGCCGAGAGCCCCTTCGCCGAGGTGGAGCAGGAGATGCGTGACGCCCTGGGGACGCGGGTTAGAGTCACCGGCGGTCCGGAGCGGGGGCGGATCGAGATTGACTTTTTCTCCCCGGACGACCTCGCCCGCATCGTCGACCTCATCACGGGCCGGACGAGCGGGGTTCGCTGAGGGAGGGTCGAGGGCCGCTGGCTGTATCGCCAATGTTCCACGTGGAACACCAGCTTTCGCGGGAGAGGGCGGGTAAGGTGCGGAAGGTGTCGTCGCTCGTGGCGGATGCCTGACGCCGGTCCCGCGGCGCCCGGTACGGCTGGGGCCGCGCCCGGCCGTTGACCGCAGATTATGACCGCGCGGAGCCCATCAGTCACAAAGAGCAGAAGGAATCGGCAGCCAGCCCCGAGAATAGTTGGCGTGTACCCCCGCGTGTTCCGGCGGTCTCCCGCCGGGCGGGGTCTTCGTCCCTGGAGCGGTGCCCGTTGGCACACAAGGACCGGAACGTCTTCACCATCATGATCGTGCCTCATGCGGAGACCAAGGTGTTTACCTTCCGCCTGAGTACGCTCGCCTTTCAGGCCATCTGCTACGTCCTCGTGTGCCTCTTCCTGTTCATGATGATCCTCGCCCGCTCCTACCAGACCATGGCGAGCAACATGTGGGAGCTTCACGAGCTTCGCCTGGTGAACCGTGAACAGCGCGAGCAGATCGAGCAGTTGGTCATGGAAACCCGGGCCCTCCAGGCGAGGATGGTCCTCCTGGACGAGCTCGACAAGCAGGTCCGGGAGATGATGGAACTCGAATCTTACATCCAGGACGACCAGTCCGTCGCCTCTCTCTTCTCCGGGCAGTCCGCCTCCGCCCAGACCCTGGCCACCGCAGCCTGGACCGCCGGTTCCGGCGGAACCGGGGGGGCGACCCTTCCCAACACCGCCGGCGTGGCCGTCGTGAGCCGGTCGGCCATCCTCGAGGCCCGGAGCGCCCTCAGCCTCCTCGAAAACATCGGGGGTATGGCCCAGGCCAAGGAAGGAAGCTTGGCCGAACTCCGCAACGCCATCGCCGAGAACATGGCCTACTTCGCCGCCCGGCCCCAGGGTTGGCCGGCCTATGGGTTCGTCACGTCGCTGTTCGGGTACCGGCATACGATTTTCGGCTACGAGCACCACGACGGCTTCGACATCTCCAACCGCATCGGCACACCCATCGCGGCCACCGCGAACGGAACCGTCGTCTTCGCCGGTTGGGGGGGGCTTTACGGCAACATGATCATCGTGGAGCACGGCTACGGCTGGAAGACGGCCTACGCCCACTGCTCGAAGCTGCTCGTCAGCGTGGGCGACAGGGTCAAGCGCGGAGAGATTATCGCGTTCATGGGTTCAACCGGGAAGAGCACCGGTCCTCACGTGCACTACGAGGTCCGCGTCAACGGCCGGGCCGTCAACCCCCGCCACTATCTGGGGGGCGGCAACTGAGCGAGGGTGGGGCCCCCGCGAACCCTACCGGGACTTCCCGTTTTCGCCCGGCACGGGCGGTCAACACACCATACTCCGGAGGAGGGTACCCATGTTCAGGAAAGACGTCACGCCGTCTGGCGAGCCCGACAAGGTGACCACCATCATCGGCCTCGGTACCGAGATAAAGGGCAACATCAAGGCTACCGGAGGCATGCGTATCGACGGGCGCGTCGAAGGAGAGATCCACCTCGAGGGGGACCTCGTTGTCGGCGAGGAAGGGGTAGTCGAGGCGGCGGTGAAGACCCGGAACATCACCATCGCCGGCGAGCTCCGCGGCAACGTCGAGGCCACCGGGCGGATAGAGATAGTCTCCACCGGCCGACTCCTCGGCGACATCGTCGTCAGCGCCCTCATCATCAACGAGGGAGCCCTGTTCGACGGCAACTGCCAGATGCGGCAGGCCGCCTCGGGTGAGCGGGGTCGCCGGAAGGACAGTCACCTGGCCCGCGCCGAGGTGGCGGCCTCTTCGGCCCCGACCGGCACCAAGACTGAATAGCGAGGGGTCGACCTTGCGCCCGGTCTACATTGTGAACCCTACGTCCGGAGGGGGTAGGGGTCTCCGGGTCTGGCGGGCCCTCGAGACCATCCTCGAGCGTCGCGGCCTTCCGGCCGAGCACCGGCTGACAGAGTCCAGGGGTTCGGCTATCCTGCTTGCCGCCCGGGCGCGCGAAGAGGGTTATGACCCGGTTATCGCCGTCGGCGGAGACGGGACGGTCCAGGAAGTCGTCAACGGCCTCATCGACGCCGACGGCCGGTGTCCGGCCGCCCTGGGGGTCATCCCCGGGGGCACGGGTAACGACTTCGCCAAGATGCTGGGCTACCCACCGACCACCGAGGGCGCTCTGGAGGTCGTCCTCGGCCGAGACATCCGCCGGATCGATCTCGGCCGGGCCAACGGGCGCTACTTCATCAACATCGCCGGGGTCGGCTTCGACGCCGAGGTGGCCGGATTCCTCAACCGGAGGCCCAAGCGTCTGCCTGGAGCCCTCTCCTATGTCTACGGGGTCCTGGCCATGCTCCTGCGATACCGGCCAGCGCCCCTGGTCATGGCCCTGGACGATACCCGACTTGAGCGGAAGTGCCTCCTCGTTTCGGTGTGCAACGGCCCCGCTCACGCCGGCGGCATGAAAATGGTTCCCGAAGCCCGACCGGATGACGGTATCCTCCACATCTGCGTCGCCGGAGACCTCACCCGCCCTGAAACCCTGATCCTTCTCCCCAAGGTCTTCAGCGGCAGGCATACGCTTCACCGGAAGGTCGAAATCTACACCACGAGGCGCATCACCATAACCTCGCCGCTGCCCCTCGTCCTTCAGGCCGACGGTGAGGTCCTCGGCCAAGTGCCGGCCGAGATAGAGGCCGTTCCGGGCGTTCTCCGGGTCATCGGCAGGGGTCCGCTCCTCGCGGGCGCGCCCGCGCCTCGGGGTGGCGAACACCCCGCTTCAGCGAGGGAGGTGAACCGGGTTGCTTTTTAGCGACAGGCGCGACGCCGGCCGGCGCCTGGCCAAGGAGCTCGCGCGGGCGTCCCTGCCCGACCCGGTCGTTCTCGGCATCCCCCGCGGAGGGGTCATCGTCGCCGACGAGGTGGCCCGGACCCTCGGCGCGCCGCTCGACCTGGTTATCCCGCGCAAGATAGGGGCCCCGGGAAACCCCGAGCTGGCCATCGGCGCCGTGGCCCAGGACGGGACCCTGGTCGCCGATGAGGCCCTGGTCAAGGCCTTGGGGGTGAGTCAGCGGTATCTCGAGGCCGAGACGCAGCGCCAGAGAGCCGAGATAGAGCGGCGGCTCAGCCTGTACCGCCAGGGCCGGCTGGCCGTCGCCCTCGCCGGCGCCTCGGCCATCGTGGTCGACGATGGCATCGCCACCGGAGCCACGGTGCTGGCCGCCCTGCGGGGTGTGCGAGCCCAAGGTCCAGCCCGCCTGGTCCTGGCCGTCCCGGTGGCTCCCCCGGACACTCTCGAGCGCCTCAGGGCGGAGACCGACGAGATCGTCTGCCTTGCCACTCCCGAGCCCTTCTACGCAGTCGGCCAGTTCTACCGCCACTTCGAGCAGACCTCCGACGAGGAGGTCTTCGAGATCATGGAGCGCAGCCGGCCAGCCTCCGAATAGGCCACCCCGCGCGGCCAATACTAACCTCCGGGCTCCTCCCGCCCCCAGCTCCGACCCTTGAGAGGGGTGGTTGTGTGCGAAAGGCCAAGACAAGGCTCATCGCCGTCGAGGATGGCCTCACCCCGGTGGCCGCCGCTCTCCGTGATAAGGGCTACACCGTCCGCAGCTTCACCGAGGTGGACCTAAAGGAGGCCGAGGCCATCGTTGTGAGCGGTCAGGACGACGACTTCCTGGGCTCCCGGCTGACGCACACCCGGGCGCCGGTCATCCGGGCCGAGGGTCGCGCGGCTGATGAGGTCGTCAGAGATGTCGAAGACCGGCTCGGCCGCCTGGGGGTCTAGACCGGGTCACGGGACCGGTGAGCCGACCAGCTCCACAGCCGGACACCGGACCGCCGGTCGGTCGACCAGCGCGGCGAGGGCCTCGGCGATGACTCCCGCCATCTTCATGACCAGATGAAGCCGGGTGTTCTGGAGCACGAAGTACTCCATGAACCCACCCACGTTTACCACTCCGGTCACGTGGACGTCGCCCACCGGGGGGAGGGTCTTGTTGACCCCGGCTCCCGGACGCAGGGCCCCCAGGCCCACGCAGATGGTCCCGACGTTCTCGACACTCCCAAGGCAGGCATCGACAGCGACGACCAACCGGCCCGGGTGGAGGCGCTCGATATCGGCCATCTTCTCCGATAGGTTAGCGGCGTGGACGGGTTCCTCCAGAGTGCCGAAGACCGGTGCGCGGGGGTTGGCCGCACTTCTGAGCCGGTCCCCGGTCAGAGGGCCGAGGGCGTCTCCGGTAGAACGGTCCGTTCCGATGCAGACGACGACGAGGCCCCGGGAGATCCCGCCGGCCAACCGCAGGCCCTCGCGTACCGCCGCTCTGATCCGATCGCAGGCAGCCGGCTCGTCGACGTGGACCCGGACCGACCAATCCCGGGCGAGGTGGTCGCTCTCGCCGATCGGCAGCGTCCCCGGAGCGGGCAGGGACGTCGGGGGAGATGGGCGGAGGAGGCCCTTGACGAGTCGGTCCACGCCCGGCCTCCTTCCCCCACGCAGGCTCTTCCCAGTATATGTCCTGCCAGAAGCTGTATGCGTCGCGCTCTCTGCCAGCGCGGCCCTCCCGGCGGAGGAGGACTGCCAGTGGTCCCGCAGAAGTCCCGTCGCGAGAACGACGCCGCGAACACTCCGGGCGACCGCGGCGAGCGGGCGCCGCCGATTGGCGGGGGGAAGCTTTGAGGCCCAGGGTAGTCGGAACACACAGGCGCCAGCGCTCCTCTCCGCGCTCCGGACGAGGAGCCGTGTGGACGGGGCTCTTCCTTCTCCTGGTCATCTTCGCCCTCATCATCTCCCGTGACCTGTGGGCGGGACTGTTCGAGATCCTCCTTGGCCGGGGGCCCCGCCCGGTGCCGCAGGCGGCGGTCGACTGGGAGTCGGAGTGCCCGGCCGGAGTCCACCTGGCCCTGACCCCCTCGGGCGTGGCTCTCCTGGCCTATCCGACCTCCGGCGACCGTCCGGACGGGAGCCCAGGCGTCCCTACGGCCTCGATAGCTCTGGTAAGCGGCGGGACCTACTCTACGCGGCTGAGTCGACCGGGGAGTCCGGTCGGCGTCGCCTTCCGCCCGCCCGACCTCTCCGGGACCGGGACCGCGCCGGCGGAGGCGGAGTGGGTGGTCGTGCTGGCGCGGAGCTGGGACGAGGCCCCCGGTCAGCCGGGGGAGAGAGCCGTGGCCGTCGCCCCTGGGGGAGGCGAGCGTGACATCTACGCTCTCCCCGGGGCGGTGGTGACAGTCGCCCGGGGCTGGTTCGACGGGGCCGGGTTCATTGTCGGTTTCTATTTCGCAGGGGTCGCCTCGCCGGCTCAGGGGCTTATCGTCGCCGTGGGCGACGCCGGGCAGGAGCTGTGGTCGAGGGTCGTTGACTCCCTGCCGGTGCACCGGGTGGCCGTTCGGTCGGGGGTGCCTTTCGTGGCGGCGGCCACCCCGAACACGCTGGCTCTCCTCGACGCCCGCGGCAACCTTCTCTGGTCGAAGACTATCCGGGGCGGCATCTCCGATATCGCCCTGCAGAGCCACGGGGGGCCGGCGGTTGTCGCCGGGGGCAAGCTCTTCGTCTATGACCGGCGCGGCAACCTGCTCTGGAAGAAGACCGGCGCGGCCATGGTCTCCGTGGCCTGTGCGGCCAAGCGTATCGCCGTGGCCGGGCCGGACGGGGTGATGGTCTACGACGAGGACGGCCTCGAGAAGTGGTCGCTGGCCTGCCCCTCCCCGGCGCTGGACGTGGAGCTCGATTGGGAGGCCGGCCTCGTGGCCGTGGTCCTCGACTCCGGCCGCCTGGTCGTCGCCCGGGCTCCGGGTCTGCCGGAAACGTCCGGTGCCTGGTCACCCTACCGTTCCGGCGAAGGGGGGGCGGAGGCTTGCGAAGGTCCTGGCTGAGCGTTGTCGTTCGCCTCGGGGTCGCCGGGCTTATCCTGTGGGTCCTGCGGGCGGGCATCGCCGGTTCGGCCGCTCCGCCCTCGGTGCTTGTGAGCAGCGTGGCGGCCTTCGGGCTCATCAAACTGGGTGGGGACCTCGCTCTCCTGGCCTTCTTCCGTCATTCGGCCGTGGTCTTCTACGAGGATATGTTCTGGGAGTTGGTCGCCTTTCTGATCATGGGCCTTCTGGCCGGAGGACTCATCATCCTCGCCGAGAAGCTCATAGGAGGGGTGGGAGACCCCTACCTGCCGGCGTCGTGGCCGGCGTTCGGGGTCTACCTGGTCTACATGGTGGTCGAGAACCGGCAAACCCGGGGCGGGGAGGAGGACTAGGCCGCTTGAACCTGCTTGATTGCCTCATCATCGCCTGTCTCGCCTATGGCTCTCTGCGCGGCCTGCGCCGGGGTCTCGCCCGGAGCCTGATAGGGCTGGCGGGCCTCGCCCTCGGTCTCATCCTGGCCTCGACCTTCGCCAGGCCGCTCTCGGAGTATCTCGAAGCCCGGTACTCGACGGTCAGTCGTGTGGCGGCGAGCATCGCGGCGCACCTCCCGCTGTCCTCGACTGTGGCCATGAGCCCGGCGGGAGAGGGCGGGGCCCTGGCCGACGCCGTGGAGAGCCTGTCCTTACCGGACTTCCTGACAAGCTACTTCGCGGCCGGGGTGGAGCGCCTCGGCGACCTCCCCTCAGCGGCCACGGTGGGGGAGGCGCTCTCGACCCTCGTCGCCAGCTCTCTCGTTATCATGCTGTGCTTCGTCGGCATTTTCTTCGCGACCCAACTCGCGGCGAGGGTCGTGGCCGCGGTCGTCTCGGGGGCCATCTCCGTGACGCCGCTGGTCTTCGTCGATAGACTGGCCGGGCTGGTCCTCGGGGCGGTCTACAGCGCCGTCGTCCTCACCCTCCTCCTCGGGGGGCTGAGCCTTCTGGCCACCATGCCGGCCTTCGCCTTCGTGGGCTCCGCCTTCGAGGGCTCGACCCTGGCCCCGGTCTTCGTGTCCGTCTTCCAGGGCCTCGTGCCCAGAGCCCCCCTCGTGTTCCCGCCCGGTTAGGGCCGGAGAGCGCGGGGACAATTGCAGGCGGGAGGTTGCCCGTTGGCTGGACTCTACGTGTCGAGCGGGACTTACGCCCAAGGAACCTTGGAGAACCTCTTGGGGCCGCTCTGGACGGTGACCGCCTTGAGCGTCCTCTACACCGTCCTCAAGATCCTGGCGGTCATCCTCATCGGCCGGCTCATCGTCGTCGTGGCCAGTCGCTTCGTGGACCGGCTGGTCGAGAGGCACGGCCGCCGGGAGGTTCTCTTCACGGAGGAACGCCGCCTCCAGACCCTGGCCGGGTTGGCCAAGAGCCTCATCCGGTACGCCGTCTATTTCATTGTCGCCGTAACCGTCCTCGACCTCTCCGGGGTGGAGACCCGGTCCATCCTGCTCGGAGCCGGCGTGGCCGGACTGGCCGTCGGCTTCGGAGCTCAGAACCTCGTCCGGGATGTCCTGAGCGGGGTGTTCATCCTCCTTGAAGACCAGTTCTCGGTCGGTGATTACATCAGCCTTGGGACCATTGACGGGATTGTCGAGGAGATGGGTCTCCGGACGACGCGGATCCGCGCCTTCGGCGGAGAGGTGCACATCATCCCGAACGGGACTATCGAGCGCGTGACGAACTTCAGCCGCGGTTCCATCCGGGTCCTGTTCGAGGTGGAGATAGCCTACGAGGAGGATACTTCCCGGGTCATCGGCATCGTTCAGGAGGTCCTCGACCGCTTCGCCGCCGAGTCGGAGGTCGTCACCGAGGGCCCGAAAGTTCTCGGGGTTTCCCAGCTCGGTCAATCGGGCGTCTCTCTCATGGTCTGGGCCAAGGTCAAGCCCATGGAGCAGTGGGCCGTAGGCCGCGAGCTCAGGCTCCGTATCAAGGAGGCTTTCGATAGGGCGGGTATCGAGATCCCCTACCCGCGCCGGGTCTACATTCAGGGCGGGACGCTGGACCGGCCGGGGAGACGCCCGGCCGATACGGCGGGCAAGGTGGAAGAGAGGGACTGACCAGTGTTCCCCGGGTCGGTCAGGTTCCACGTCGGCGACGTGGTCGTCATGAAGAAGCCTCATCCCTGCGGAAGCTCCGAGTGGGAGATAACCCGGACGGGCATAGACTTCGGCCTGCGCTGTATGGGGTGCGGCCGACGGGTTATGGTGCCCAGGACCCAGTTCGAGCGACAGGTCAGGAAAGTCGCTCGCTACGCTGTCGAGACCTCCCCGGGACTGCGGGAAGGCCCCCCGCCGCCCCGCCGCCAGGGTTGAGACGGCCATGACCGTCTCAACCGGGCTGGTCGGCCTGCCCAACGCGGGTAAGAGCACCCTTTTCAACGCCCTGACGGCCGCCGGAGCCGAGGTCGGTCTCTACCCGTTCACTACTGTCGGCCGGAACGTGGGGACCCTGGTCGTACCTGACGAACGGCTGGCCACCATCGCCGCTATCACCCGGCCGGCCGCGGTGACCCCGGCGCTCCTCGAAGTCGTCGATATCGCCGGCCTGGTGCGGGGAGCCCACCGAGGCGAGGGCCTCGGCAACCAGTTTCTCGGCCACATCCGCGAGGTCGACCTCATCCTGCACGTCGTCCGCTGTTTTGCGAGTGACCGGGTCGCCCACGTGTACGGGAGCGTCGATCCCGTCCGCGACGCGGAAACGCTGGAGCTCGAGCTCGCCCTGGCGGACCTTGAGACGGTCGAGCGCCGTCTCGAGCGAGCCCGCCGGAGGGCCAAGGCCGGCGGTGCCGGAGAAGAGGCCGAGGTGGTGGCCCTGGCTGAGATGGTCCGGGACTGGCTCGGCAGCGGGCGGCCGGCAAGGCGGCTTCCGCCCGAGATCCGGGCGTCCGCCGCGTTCGGGGAGCTCTTCCTCCTTACCGCCAAGCCGCAGATCTACGTCGGCAATCTCTCCGACTCCGAGTTCCAGGCGGCCGCCGCCGGGACCGGCCCCGGGGCCTGGCTCGAGTTGAAGAGCCACGCCGAGGCTGCCGGGTGCCCGGCGGTCCCCGTAAGCGCGGCGGTCGAGGCCGACTGGGTGGCCATGTCCGACGACGAGAAGGTGCTCTGGGAGAGCGAGCTCGGCGCGGCCATCCACGGGGGACCGGCCCTGGTTCGCACGGCCTACCAGCACCTTGACCTCGTCACCTTCTATACGGTGAACGAAAACGAAGCCAGGGCCAGGACGGTTCCTGCCGGAACGACGGTGGCCGCGGCCGCCGGGAAAATCCACACCGACATGGAGAGAGGCTTCATCCGCGCCGAGGTGATTCCGTTCCCGGACCTCTGCCGGGCGGGTTCGCTGGTTGCCGCCCGGCAGAAGGGTCTTATCCGGACGGAGGGGCGCGACTACCGCGTCGCCGATGGTGACATAATATACGTCCGCTTCGCCCCGCCGACCTGAGGCGGCGGCACCGGCCACCGTTGCTCATCCCTTTGCCAGGCGGCGGTGTCTGGGGTATAATGGAGCCCGTCCACGTGACTCTGCCCGCTCCGCACCGAGATGCGGGGCCTTCCCGGCGGCTCGTCGTTCGAGCGGCGTGTCCCGGGATGTCCGAGGGAGGAGGTGAACTTGTCGTGGCCGCCTACGAGGCCGTGTTCATCCTGAGGCCCGATCTTGACGAGGACGGCGTTTCCAAGGTTTCCAGCCAGGTAGCCTCAGTTATCCAGACCAACCAGGGTTCAGTCAGCCACCTCGAGAAAGTCGGTCACCGCCGCCTCGCCTACGAAGTCAAGGGCTACACCGAAGGCATCTACGTCATCCTGCACTACGAGGGAGAGCCCATCGCGACGCGCGAGCTCGAGCGATTCTTCAAGATAAGCGATGACGTGATACGGCATCTTGTCGTCAAGAAGGAGTCGCGCGCCAAGAAGGATGCGAAGCTCAAGAAAGAGACCAAGGCCAGCGACCCGGGCGACGCCGGGTCGGAAGAGGGTAACCCGGAGCCGGAGCCCGGCTCCGGAGAGCCGCCGGCCGCTGAACCCGAGTGACCCGGCGAACGCCGCGGCGGTGACGGCGGAAGATGAAGGGGGGACTGACGATGCTTAACCGGGTGGTTCTCATCGGTAGGCTCGTTCGCGACCCGGAGCTCCGGTACACCCCTAACGGTGTGGCCACGTGCGGATTCACGCTGGCCGTGGACCGCTCGTTCGTCAACCAGCGGGGTGAGCGGGAGACAGACTTCATCGATATCGTCACCTGGAGGAAGCTGGCCGAGACCGTGGCCAGCCACCTCACCAAGGGGCGCTTGGTGGCCGTTGATGGCCGGCTCCAGATACGCTCGTATGAGACTCAAGAAGGGCAGAAGCGCCGGGTCGCGGAGGTCGTTGCCGATGACGTCCGCTTCCTCGACTGGCCCGACAAGGGTCGGGACGGCGTCGGAATCGCGTCCGGCTCAGGCCCGGACCTGGGGCAGGATGAGGATCTTCCGTTCTGAACCGGGCCCAGGGCCGGGAAAGGGGAATGGCAGCCTTGGCCAAGAAGGACCGTAAAGGCCGGCGTCAGCGCCGGAGGGTCTGCTCGTTCTGCGTCGACAAGGTCGACTACGTCGACTACAAGGACATCGGTCGTCTGAAGAGGTTCATCAACGAGCGCGGCAAGATTCTGCCGCGCCGCATCTCAGGCAACTGCGCTAAACACCAAAGGCAGCTGACGACGGCAATCAAGCGGGCCCGGAACATCGCCCTGCTCCCGTACACCCTGGAGTAGGGGCCGGGACTTCGTCGAGGCGAGCAACCCGGCGACCGGGCCGTCCCTCCGGGCGGCCCGGTCTTCGCAGTGCGCCCGGCATGGGCGTTAGCTTGGGAGTGAAAGTCTCCCGTGGGAGTGGGTAGCGACAACCACTAGCCAAAGGCAAGGGTGTCCGTCGTAAGGCGGAATCTGAAGGAAGCCGGAGGCAAAGCCACGGCCTGAGGAAC
>DYFB01000079.1 GCA_020725405.1 Symbiobacterium sp.
CGGAACTGGCAGACGCGTACGTTTGAGGGGCGTATGGGGAAACCCGTGGGGGTTCAAGTCCCCCTCCGGACACCAAAGCTTAGCACCTGGGGGTCCGCGTAAGAGTGAACGCGGACCTCCTTTCTTTCGGGGTGCTCCAAGCCCCGAATCCCGCCCGCCAGCCGCTGGGTGGCCTGGCCCACGGGAATCACAGCAGGACGCGCGGCCGGGTTAACGAAACCCAGAGGGGGGGAGTGCCGTGGCTGAGTGTGAGTGGATGCACGTCTGCGATTACGCTATGAGGGACCACGTGGGGAAGCTGTCGCTCATCGGCCTGTTCGACACCCTGGGGGCGGGGAGCGTGCCGGTGACCCACTCCAAGTGCTTCCTCGCCTTTCGACTGAAGGGGGTGCCGGGCGAGGAGGTGCCCATCGAGGTCAAGCTGGTGGGGCCCGACGGCAAGATCGTCTGGACGGCCGCGAACCCGCAGTCGAAGATAGGTCCGCGGGGGAAGGCCGAGCACATCTTCGAGCTCCAGGGGATGCCCTTCCCCGAGTTCGGCCGCTACGAGTTCCAGCTCTGGGTCGGGGGGACGGTCATGGCCTGGACCCCCCTTGACGTGAAGCAGATGACCCGACCGCAGGCGTGCTGACGGCCCGGCACATCCGGCGGCCTGGTCCCGGGCAACGTAAGGACGTGGAGCGCGAGACGGCCTCCCCCGCAGCCCGCTGGACCTTCCGCCCGGCCCGGGTCCTCTTCGAGGAGGCGGCCCTGGACTACGAGATGGGGCGCCGCCTCTGGGACCTCTTCACGCGCAGGGAGGACCCGCCCGCGGTCGAAACCCGGCTCATCCCCTCCCACAACCGGGTCACCGGTCTTCCCGGGGGCACCCCGGCCGAGGCCTACCGCGAGGCCAAGCGCACCCTGGTTGTCGGGGTGAGGCGGGGCCTCGACTTCGCTCCCTGCCGCCCGTCCGCCGACTACCAGCTTCCCCTGGTGACGAGCTGCCCCGGCCTCTGCGAGTACTGCTACCTTCAGACGACCCTCGGCCGCCGCCCCTACGTACGGATCTACGTAAACATCGACGAGATTCTCGCCGCCGCCGGTCGGCTGGTCGCGGCGGCCGGAGGGGAGCGGCCGGTCACCTTCGAGGGGGCGGCCGTGGGCGACCCCATCCCGGTCGAGCCCCTCACCGGGGCCGTGGCCCGCGCGGTCGCTTTCTTCGCCGGTCTCCCCGCCGGGCGGTTCCGCTTTGTCACCAAGTTCCCGAGCGTCGAAGGCCTCCTCGCCCTGGACCACGGCGGGCGCACGCGGGCGCGGATCACGGTGAACACGCCGGAGGTCATCCGGGAGCACGACCACGGCACCCCCGGGCTCGAGACGCGCTTGGAGACCGTCGGCTGGCTGGCCTCGGCCGGCTATCCGGTCGGGGTCATGGTCGCCCCGGTCTTCGTCCGAGGGGAGTGGAGGGAGGACTACCGGACCCTCTTCGAGAGGCTCAGGAGCGCCCTCCCGCCGGGGACCGACCTGACCGTCGAGGTCGTCACCCATCGCTTCACCGCCGCCGCCCGCCGGAACATCCGCGAGCGGCACCCCGAGACCCGCCTCCCCCTGGGCGAGGAGGACCGCCTGCTCAGGCAAGGGCAGTTCGGCTACCTCAAGTACGTCTACCCGCCCGGCCTCATCGCCGAGGTGCGCGAGCACTTCGCCGAGCTCACCCGCCGCCTGCTTCCCGGAGCCGTCCTCGAGTACTGCGTATAGAGAACCCCCTTCTAGCGGGCACTTCCGTGGCTTCCGGAGAAGGTTACGCCCCCCGGCTGTAGAACTGAGGAGCCCAGGGAAAGAGCGAATGTTCGCAAAGCTCCCCGGAAGGCGGTGCCCCCCATGGCCGACCAGGACGAGAAGAACACCCTTCCGGTAAGCGACGCCGCGAGCGGCGGCAAGAGCGACGTCTACGTCATCGACCTCGGCGGTCCCGACCCTGACCCGGCCGTCCTGCGCCGGGCGGTGGACGGGGTCCTCGACCGGGCGGGGATGGACTTCCGGGACCGCAGCGTCCTCCTGAAGCCGAACATCCTCGCGCCCCTCCCTCCGGAGATGCACGTCACGACCAGCCCGGCGGTCGTCAAGGCCGTTGTCGAGGCCGTCCGGGACAGGGGAGGTCGGCCCGCGGTCGGAGACAACCCCGGGGGCGTCGAGCGGAACTCCCTTCGCACGGCCGAGGTCACGGGCATCCTGGCCGCCTCGTCGGGGTTCTTCAGGAACCTCTCGGAGGAAGTGGTGGAGCTCCCGACGAGCTGTCCCTACACCGACAAGTTTATCATCTCGAAGTTCATCCTCGAGGCCGAGGTCATCATCAACCTCCCGGTCTTCAAGAGCCACATGCTGACGACCCTGACCGGGGCGGTGAAGAACTGCTTCGGCTACATCGCCGGCACGAACAAGGCGAGGCTCCATCTCTCGGCCTTCTCGCGCGGCCGCTTCGCCGAGCTCCTCCTCGACCTCTACGAGGTCCGGGTCCCGGACCTCCACATCGTCGACGCCCTCTACATCATGGACGGCAACGGTCCGACGCACGGCCGGGCCCGCCCCCTCGGCAAGCTGATCGCCGGCCGGGACGGCCTCGCCGTCGACGCCGTCCTCACCCGGATGATGGGCCTCGACCCCATGCAGGTGAGGTTCTTCCAGAAGGTCGCCGAGCGGGAGCAGGCCGGGCGCCGACCTCCCGGGCGCTACCGGGAGGAGGACATCCGCGTTCTCGACGCCGCCGGGCGGGCGGTGGAGGTCGAGCCGGTGCCCGATTTCCTCCTGCCGAGCACCATCGGCGTCTCCATTGAGGAGCAGGCCCAGCTCCTCGCCTCGCTGGGCTCCATCCGCCCGGTGGTGAAGGAGGACCTCTGCGTCATGTGCGGCGACTGCCGGGAGAACTGCCCGCCGGGGGCCATCACCCTCGACCCTTACCCGGTCATCGACGCCGGGAAGTGCATTTCCTGCTTCTGCTGTGCCGAGCTCTGCACCGAGGGAGCCATGGAGGTGCCGAGCGGCCAGGCCGCCGGCCTGTTCGACCGGATGTTCCGCCAGAGCGGAGGCCGGGGGGAGGGGTAGGCGAAAGTGCCGGATCTGACCGCCGCTCGCGCGGCCCTCGGTCGTCTTCTCGCCGCCGGCTCCGACCCGGGAGCCTATCTCTCCCGGGCGGACCGCCCCGGCCGCCGACCCGCCGTGGGCTACGTCTGCTCCTACGTGCCGGAGGAGATCCTCCTCGCCGCGGGCCTCCACCCGGTCAGGCTGGGAGCCCGACCCGGGCCCGTAGGTCCCGCCGACAGCTCGCTCCAGAGCTTCGCCTGCTCCTTCTCCCGCGCCTGCCTCGACGGCCTGCTCTCGGGTCTCGGCGGCGACCTCGCCGGCGTCGTCTTCGCCTACACCTGTGACTCGCTCCGGGCCGCGGCCGAGATATGGAAGACCCGTCGTCCCGCCGGATCCTTCTACCACTTCCTCAACCTGCCGGCCCGCCTGGACGGGCCGGGCTCGGCCCGCTACACGGCTTCGGCCTTCCGCCGGCTGGCCGGGGACCTCGCCTCCGTGGACGGGGCGAGACCGGTATCCGCCGCGGGGCTCGCCGCGGCCGCGCGGCTCACGGCGGCCGTGCGCGGCGGTCTCGCCCGCCTGGCCGAGGTGCGCTCGGCCCGGCCGGACCTCCTGCCGGGCTCGGCCTTCCTGGCCGCGGCGCGCGGGGCGACGGTGGTCGACCGTGAGGAGGGCGCCGCCGACCTGATCGCGGCCGCGACGGTCCTCGAGGCCGCCGCCGCGGGGTCCGAGCCCGCCCGGACCGGGCGCCGGCGGATCCTCGTCTCCGGCGGGTTCCTCGAGACGGACGAGCCCGTCCACCTTATCGAGGAGGCGGGGGCGGACGTCGTGGCCGACGACCTCTGTCTCGGCGCGCGCTGGCTCAGTCTCCCGGATACGGCGGCGGGGGACGCACGGGAAGACTGTCCGGCCGGAGACCCGGGGAGCGGCCCGTGCCCCTCGCCGTTGGCCGCCGACCCCTTCGACCGGCTCGCCCAGGCCTACCTCGCCCGGGTGCCGTGCCCGGCCAAGCACCCGCCGGGCCCGCGCTTCGACTTCGTCCGGCGGGAGGCGGAGGCCCGCTCCGTTGACGGGGTGGTCTTCCTCCTGCAGAAGTTCTGCGACCCGCACGCCTTCGACTACCCCGATCTCGCCGCCCTCCTCGCGGCCTCGGGCCGGCCGTCCCTGGTCATGGAGATCGAGCAGGGCGGGCTCACGCACGGCCAGGCCCGGACCAGGCTCGAGGCGTTCGTCGAGCGGCTCCGCGCCGGCCGGTCCGCGGCCGGGACGGGGTGTGGTGCCGGGACCGCCGGGACCGCCGCCGGCACCCGCACGGGTCCCACCGGCCGGGGCGCCGGGAAGGGGGCTGAGGGCCGATGACCACGCTCCTGCCCGATAACCGGCTGAAGACCGACCGCGACCTGAAAGGGCTCATCCTGAAGCACTATCTCGGTGCCTACCGGGCCAAGGGGGTCCTCGCACGCCGGCCCGTGGCCTGGGTGACGAGCGGGGCCCCGGTCGAGCCCCTGCTGGCCCTGGGCATCCTGCCTCTTTACCCGGAGAACTACGGCGCCCTCGTCGGCAGCCGGAAGGCCGCCGTGCCCTACTGCGAGGAGGCCGAGCGGGCCGGCTACAGCCTCGACCTCTGCTCCTACGCCCGGACCAACATCGGGTCGATGCTCGCCCGCCGGGGCGAGCTGAGGGGGAGGCCCCTCCCGCCCCCCGACCTCCTGGTCACGGCCAAGAACATCTGCGGTGTTGTCGTCAAGTGGTGGGAGGTGACGGCCCGGCACTTCGGGTGTCCGCTGTTCGTCTTCGACACGCCCTTCGCCGCCGACGGCCTTCACCCCGAGCAGACGGCTTACGTGCGGGACCAACTCGAGGAACTCGTGGTTTTCGCCTCGCGGGCCTCGGGTCACCGGCTTCCCCCCCGGGCAAGGTTCGAGGCCGACCTGCGCAAGGTCCTCGAGCTCACCCGCGAGGCCACCGCGCTCTGGAACGAGATCCAGGACCTCCGGCAGTCGCGCCCGACGCCGGCCTCGGCCCTGGACATGTTCACCAACCTCTTCCCCATCGTGACCCTCCGGGGGACCGAAGCCTGCGTCGAGTACTACCGGCGGGTCCGCGACGAACTGGCCGAGAGGGTCCGCCAGGGGGTGGCGGCCGTGCCCGGCGAGCGGTACCGCCTGGTCTGGGACAATATCGCCATCTGGTACAACTTCGACCTCGTCCGCTACCTCCACGCCCGCGGAGCGGCCTTCGTCGGCGAGACCTACACCGACGCCTGGGGCGTCTACGACTTCGACACCCGGGACGTCTCCGACCCTCTCCGGACCCTGGCCGAGCAGTACTCCCTCATCCTCCTCAACGTCGGCCTGGGCATCCGGAAGGAGAGGCTCTTCCGCATGGTCGAGCGCCAGGGAGCCGACGGGGTGGTCTTCCACTCCTGCCGGAGCTGCAAGACCTACTCCCTCGGCCAGTACGAGCTCGCCCGGGCGGTGCGGGGCGAGCTCGGCCTCCCGGTCCTGGTCATCGAGGCCGACATGGCCGATTCCCGGGCTTTCGCCGAGGGACCGACCCGGACGCGGGTCGACGCCTTCCTGGAGCTCCTGGAGGCCCGGAGCTGAGGCACCCCGACCTTCCCCATCCCGGTGCGCTGCCTCCCGGTGTGCCCCGCTACCGGCCCGCCCTATCCTGACGCTACCGGCGCGCCCTATCCCGACACGCGGCACCCCGGTCCCCCTACCCGGCGGGCCTCTCCGTCGCCGAGGATTTTTCTTCCACTCTCTTCCCTAACTAGCAGGAGTTGGGAGTTTGGTGGGGAAAAGCCACCCCTTGGGTCGGCTCTTGGGGCCAGCGACTATCGGGCTGTGAGTGATGACGCGGGGAATCGACACACGGACACCTCTGTAAGGCAGCCTGCGGGAAGGGCGCCCGGAACCGACCGGCAGAACGCCGCATGTCGAGGGGATGCTCGGTGACACGCGCTACGAGATGGTCCGGCGACGACCCCTCTATCCGTCGCGCCGACGGGTCCGGCCGGGTTCCCCTGCCGTCCCCGGCCTCCCAGTCCTTTCCGAGAGGGAAGGTGCGCGAGCTTGCCGGCCACGTCGCGTTGAGTTGCGTCCGGTGGCTCGGGCTCTCCAACTGCACGGTGTATCTCTACGACCGGGACCGGGTGAGCCTCGTCGAGGTGGCTCACGAGGGGCCCGGCAAGCCACCGCACCGGGACCGCATCCCCCTCGAGGCCGGGACGCCCCTGGCTGACCTCGAGCTCAGGCCGGGCCAGCGGGGAGGCCGCGTCTCTCTCCCCCTTTGGGACGGGCAGCGACTGCTCGGGGTCATCCACGGGACCCTGCCGCCCCGACGGGCGCCCGGCGAGGCGACCCTGGCCTCCGCCCGCCTGATCCTGAGGGGTCTCTCCCTGGCCCTGTGCGTCGCCCTCGCGCACGAAGAGACCTCCCGGGGCGGGGAGGGCTGCGACACCGCGGGTCGGGTCCGCGCCGCCGACTTCCTGAACCCGTACCTCTTGCGGCATCTGGAGGCCGTCGTCCGGAGGAGCCTCGGGCGCGAGCCCGTCGTGCTCGCCCTCCTGCGGCTCGGCGGACAGGCCGCCCGGGGGGCCATGCCCCTTGGAGGGACCCCGCTCCTGGAAGCCTGCCCCGGCTCCGGGTCGTGTCGCGGCTTCGGCTTCGGCGGCGCCTCCAACCGCGTGGCCCTGGTCTGGCTCGGAATCTCGCGGGAGCGGGTGCGCGATCTCCTCGCCCCCGTTGTGCGGGGTGAGAGGCCGCTGGCCGGGATGCTGGGCGCCGGGCGCGGCCAGCGCTTCGCCGGGACGCGGGTCAGCGCGGCGGCCCTCATCACCTACCCCGAAGACGCCGCGGACGCCGTCTCCCTCCTGGCGGGGGCCTGGGACTTCCTCGACCTTCAGACCTTTCTGGTCTCCAGAAACAGCGAGAGGAGGGAAACCTCCAAGACGGTAACCGGCGATCAGGCGGCCGTTATGGATAGCCACGTCCTCGCCGCGGAGATCGACCGGTTGAGGAAGGCCCTGGTGGACGCCATCGCCAGCGGGTCGACCTTCCAGGACGCCGAGGTCAGAGACATAAGCGAGCGCCTGGACCAGCTCATCGTAGTCATGCAGCGGTACATGGGCCATCGGGGAGCAGTTCCCTAGCGCTGGAAGGCGTCAGGAACGAGGTGGCTCAACATGGTAACCCAGCGGGCGGCGAGAGCGTGTGGTGGGAGCCCCGCCTGGGACGCCATGAAGCTCATGGCCCGGGATCTCGGCTTCAACCTAGTCGAGGTCGGGGGCAGATGGCGTCCCGCACCCGGTCGGCTCTCCTTGACAGGCCGCCGAAAGGCAGCCCCCGCCCGGGTCGCCCCCGAGGATCTGGCCAGACTGCAGGTCGAGAACGACTGGCTCCTCAGGACCTGCCGCGATTACGTCGGGGCCCTCGCCCGGGCGGGGACGGTCCTCGGGTTGAGCGGTTGGGTGGTCCTGTCGGAGTCGTCCGGAGTCCTGCTCGAGGTTTTCCCGCTGACCCCGGTCCAGGGGGAGGCTCTTCGCCTCCTCCCGGAGCCCGGGCTCATTATCTCTCTAGCCGCGGCGGGGGTGAATCCCGTGGGACTGGCCCTCGACCAGGTCGGAACGGTGTTAATCGGGAACGACGGGGGCGTGAGTCCGGAGGCCCGGGGCGTCTCGCTCTTCCACGGGCTCGGCGTGCCTCTCGGCGATTCGGCCGTCCCGGTCGGGTGTCTTGGCGTCCTGCTCCCGCCGAGGCCCCAGCCGGCCACGGAGGCCCTGCTCGGTCAGGCCCTCTTCTCCGCGCGGGCCATCGACCTGGCTGCGGCTCTCCGCCGGGAGAGAGCGGCTCACCTCCAAATCGCGGCCGGGCTGGCCCACGAGATACGGAACCCGCTCACCGCGGTCAAGGGATTCCTTGAGCTGACCCTGGCCCACCGGAGCGAGGTGCCGGAGTACGCCGGGGTCGCCCTTCGGGAGCTGGACCGGGCCATAAGCCTTCTCGAGGACTACTCCCTCCTGAGCCGGGCCCCCCGCATCCAGCCGAGCCAGCCGGTCAGCGTCACGGCCGTGCTTTCGGAAGCGGCGCTTGTCGCCCGCGGTCTCGCCGCGGCCGGCCCGGCCGTAACCATCGACTACGCCGACTCCGAGCCGGGGCTTGTCATCCTGGCCGACCCGCCCCGTCTGAAGCAGGTTCTCCTCAACCTCTGCCGAAACGCCGTGGAGGCCATGCCGGACGGCGGGGTTCTCACCCTGCGCGCGAGGTGCGGGACGGCGGAGGTCGTCATCGAGGTGGTCGACACCGGGCTGGGCGTGCCACCCTCCGACCTTGACCGGATCTTCGAGCCTTTCTACACGACGAAGGAGACGGGCACAGGCCTCGGGCTGGCCGTCTGCCGGCGTATCGTCGAGGCCCACGGCGGCCGGATCGCGGTCGAGAGCCGCCCCGGGCAGGGAACGACCTTCCGGGTTCACCTGCCCCGCTCGCTCCAGGTTCTCGACGGCCGGGGCGGCTGAGCCCGGCCTGCCTCACGGCTCGCCCGAGAGGGCCCGGCTGACCTCGTTCACGAGCTCGGCGGGACCGATGTCTCCCTCCCACAGCCTGGCGGCGATCGGGGCCAGGACGTCCTGGAGTGCGGGCCCGAGGTATCCCCTCGGCCGGAACGGCGCGCCCCCCAGGACCGTCGCACGGCCTTCGGCGGCCAGGCCCTGC
>DYFB01000010.1 GCA_020725405.1 Symbiobacterium sp.
GCTGTCCGAGGCGTTGGTGATGTCGCGGATGTCGAGATTCGTGGCGGTGACGTCGAGGCTGGTCTGCGAGTAGATGCCAAGGGCGCCGCTGGCGTTTGTCAGCAGCACGCGGTTGGTCGTCCCGTCGTTTCCGTAGACCAGTGCCTTAAGGTCGGATGCCTGCTCGGTGAAGACACGGTAGTTAGGCACCTGAAGCACCTCCCTTACCGGAAGGATTGACCAATGGGCTGTGCCATCGTCCCTGCTATGCTATGCAGGCTTATGTAAAGGAGTGCCGTGCCTGCGGGTTTGGGCCTGGGGAAGCGACCTAACTCGAGCGCCCGACCGCCTTATTGAGGACTTCGGCCACTCTCGCCTGATGCTCCGGACCCAGTTCGGGCCACATTGGCAGGGAGAGCACCTCGCCGGCCGCCCGTTCCGCTTCGAGCAGCCGGTAGCCGAGGTTCCGGTAGGGGGGAAGGTGGTGGAGGGGAACCGGGTAATAGACCCTGGTCTCGATGCCGGCCTGGGCCAGAGTGTTGCGGACATAGTCGCGGCGGCCGCCCAGGATGCGGATAGTGTACTGATGGTAGACGTGTCTCGCAAACTCAGCTTCGTACGGAAGGACAATACCGTCCGTTCCGCCCAGGAGTTCCGCGTACCTCCGAGCCACACTCCGGCGGGCCTCAACCCACGACTCCACACGTTCGAGCTTGACCCGCAGGATAGCCGCCTGGATTTCGTCTAACCTGGAGTTGTAGCCGATTGTCTCGTTCAGGTACGGGTCTTTCGCCCCGTGAGAGCAGAGCATGCGCGCAGTTTCCGCCACTCGCGCATCGTTGGTGGCCACCAACCCGCCGTCTCCGAAGCCGCCGAGGATCTTTGTAGGGTAAAAGGAGAACGCACCTACGTCTCCGACGGTCCCGAGCAGCCCCCCCCGGTATCTCCCGCCGAAGGCCTGTGCGACGTCTTCCACGAGGACAAGGTTGTTCCGGTCGGCGATATCTCGCAGGGGCCCGAGATCGGCGCTGTGCCCATACAGGTGTACCGGAAGGATGGCCCGGGTCCGCGCCCCCACGGCTCTCTCAACCAGTCCTGGGTCCAGAGTATAGGTCGCTGGATCTATGTCAACGAAGACAGGGGTGGCCCCCACGAGACTGACGGCCTCGGCCGTCGCGAAGAAAGTCCAGGGAGTGGTGATGACCTCATCCCCGGGGCCGACACCCAGGGAACGCAGGGCGATAACCAGAGCGTCTGTTCCCGAGTTGACGCCGACGGCATACTTGAGCCCGAGGTAAGCGGCAACCTCTTCTTCGAAGGCCCGGACATTCGGGCCGTTGACGAAGTGGCCGGACCTCATCACCTCGTCGATAGCCTGTCGGAGGCGAGACCAGAGGCTGGCGATTTGGGCCCTCGAATCGAACACCGGAATACTCACGCACCACCTCTATGCGGGGCGGAGGGAAGCCGGCAACAGATCAGCGGCGGGTGCAGGGTCAGGAGCGGCTCTGGCGCGACCGCCGGACCCCTGATCCGGTAGCCGGATTCCGGAACACCGGAGCCCGGCGTCCCGTATCACTAAACGCAAGGGTCGAACGCGGAAAGACGCCGGGGAACGGAGGGGGTGACCGGCCATGCCCGAGACTCGTTCGACCAAGCGCGGAGCCGCGCGGACCCTGCGTCTGGCGGGGGTGACTGCGCTCCTCGGTCTCGTGGCCGGGGGAGCCGTTCTCGGCCACGCCCCTCCCGCCCCCCTCTGCTGGCCTGAGCTATCCTTCGAGGACCTCTGCCGCGCCTCGACCGTCATCGCCCTCGTCACCGTCGACGAAGCCCTCGGGGTGCGGGCCGGCCCGAGCGGAGAGGCTTTCCGCGGCTACACCGTAACCGTGGGTCACTACCTTCTCGACCGGACCGGTTCGTACTCGAGCTGGCTCGAGGTCTGGCAGGCCACGGGCCGGGAGCAGGGCGACGGGCGACTCGGCCTTTCGCCGCTCCTCGTCCCGGCCGGGCTCGCCCCCCGGCCCCTGGCCCCTGGGGAGGCGTACACGCTGCTTCTCAGCCCGGCTCCGCTGGAGGGCCTGACGGGGCTGCCCGCCTACAGCCTCGACCACCCGGGCCGGACGGTCGCCGAGAGGTGCGCCTGCTGGTGGGGAACCTGGCTCCGGGACGTGGTCCTGAGACACCTCGCCGCCCCGAAGTCCTGGTCCTCCGTCTCGTGGCTCCCGATCGATGACCTGCGCGAGTACGCCTGGCGGCAGGACTACTGCGGTCGTTTCGTCGGAGCCGCCGCGCTGGTGAGGGTCCTCGAGGAGGTCGCGACCCCTGATGAGATCCGGGTCGGGGGCTGGTACAGCCTCTGGCGATGCGTGGTCGAGCGGGACCTCGCCGCGGGCCTCCCCCGCGGCCTACCGCTCGTCGCCGGGCAGGAACTCGTCTTCGGCGTCGCCTGCCGGACCGCCGAGTGCCCCTGTAACCTCATGCCCCTCCCCGTCCCGGGGCGCCGCTACGTCATCCTGCCGTCGCCGCCCCGTAGCGTTACCGGCCGCTGGTCCTGGGGGGGACCGATGATCGGCCATCCGATGGGCCTCTACCCCGTGCTCGAGCCCGACCGGGTCGAGGTCCACTGGCCCATCCTGTCGAACCTGGAGACCGAAACCCCGGCCTCCATCCCGCTCGCCCGGCTCGAGGAGCTCATCCGGGACGCCCTGAAGGCCGGTCCGCGCTAGCCCGGGGCCGGCCCTCAGAACACGGCCAGGTACTGGTCGAGCTCCCACTTGTGAACCTGGGTCCGGTGGACCTCGGCCTCGATGCGCTTGGCGTTGACGAAGTACTCGAAGACGTGCTGGCCCAAGGCCTCCCGGATGACCTCGTCCTTCTCGAGCTCGTCGAGGGCCTCGTCCAGGGTCCGGGGCAGACTCTGGATGCCGAGCTCGCGGCGCTCTTCCTCGGTCATGGCGTAGACGTTCCTCTCGACCGGAGGCGGGGGCTCGAGGTTCTCCCGGACACCCTGGAGGCCGGCCTTGAGCATCACCGCCAGCGCGAGGTAGGGGTTGCAGGACGGGTCGGGACTGCGCAGCTCGCATCTCGTCGAGAGGCCCCGACGGGCCGGGATGCGGATGAGGGGGCTCCGGTTCCGCTCCGACCAGGCGACGTTGACAGGGGCCTCGTAGCCGGGAACGAGGCGCTTGTAGGAGTTGACCAGGGGGTTGGTCACGGCGGTGAACCCGCGGGCGTGCCGGAGGAGCCCGGCGACGTAGTTGAGGCAGACCCGGCTGAGCTGGTTGGGCGCGTCCGGGTCGTAGAAGGCGTTCTGGCCGCCCCGGAAGAGCGACTGGTGGACGTGCATCCCCGACCCGGCTATCCCGTAAACCGGCTTGGGCATGAAGGTGGCGTGCAGCCCGTGCTGCTTGGCGATCGTCCGCACGACCACCTTGAAGGTCAGGATGTTGTCAGCCGTCATCAGGGCCTCTTCGTAGCGGAAGTCTATCTCGTGCTGGGCCGGGGCGACCTCGTGGTGGGAGCCCTCGATGTCGAAACCCATCTCCTGGAGAGCCAGGACCATGTCCTGGCGGGCGTCCTCCCCGAGGTCGACCGGTGAGAGGTCGAAGTAGCTCCCCTGGTCGTGGGTGCGGGTCGTCGGCCGCCCGTCCTCATCGAGATGGAAGAGGAAGAACTCGGCCTCGGGACCGGCGTACATGGTGTAGCCCATCTCGCGGGCCTCGGCGACGACCCGCTTCAGAACCGTGCGGGGGCACCCGGCGAACGGCGTGCCGTCCGGGTTGAGGACGTCACAGATGAGCCTGGCCGTCGTGCCGCCCTTGGCGTCCCCCCGCCAGGGGAACATGGCGAACGTCGCTGGATCGGCCCGGAGGAGCATGTCCGATTCTTCGATGCGGACGAAGCCGTGGATGGACGACCCGTCGAAGAGGAGTTGTCCGTCGAGAGCCTTCTCCACCTGCTGGACCGGAATGGCAACGTTCTTGGTGACACCGAGGATGTCCGAGAACTGCAAGCGGACGGACCTCACCTTGAGCTCGTCGCACAGCTTCAGAACGCCCTTGGCCGTGTGGACTCCCACCGTTCACCGTCTCCTTCCTGGAGGTCGCGGAGGGCCTTCCCGCCGGCCCCCGCGTTCGCCGGGACCCTTCGCTCCGGGCGGTCGCGGGGTCGCGTCCGGAGGACGCCCCCCGACGAGCCGACCGGCGTCGCCCGGATAGAGCCGGTCCAGGCTCCCGGCCGGTCCGGTCCCGAGAAGGCGGGCCCGGGCGTCCTCATAACGCCACAGGGCCCCGACCTCGAGCGTCGGCTCGGCGGGCGCGCCCTCGCGAGCCGGACGCCCCGGAGGCTGGCCCGCA
>DYFB01000080.1 GCA_020725405.1 Symbiobacterium sp.
CCCCGGCCGCCGGCTACTTCGGGGCGGCGGCGGTGGCGGCCATGGCCCTGGCCGCGGTCGGCTCGGCGCTTTCGCAGGGGCGGACCGGCGCGGCCGCGCTCCAGGCCACCTGGATGCAGCCTGAGGCGGCCGGTGACATCCGCACGTCGATGATGCTGGCCCTGGTCTTCATGGAAGCCCTGGCCCTGTTCGTCTTCGCCATCATCTTCGTTCTCTCGGGGATGATCGCCTGAACGGGAGCCGCGGAGGCGCCAGGAACGCCGGCCGGGGGGCCGGCCGGGAGGTGTGGTGCTGAGTGGAGTTCTCAATACACTCCCTTATATGGTCGATAATCAACTTCACCGTGTTCTTCCTCCTCTTGCGGTGGCTCCTTTACCGCCCCGTCCTGAGGTTGCTCGACGCCCGCCGGGATGAAGTGAGCGACAATCTGGCCCGGGCTGAGAGCGCCCGGCAGGAAGCGGAGGCCGGGCGGGCCGAGTACGAACGCCGGCTGGCTCAGGCCCGGGAGGAGGCCCAGGCGATGATCCGCCGGGCCCAGGCTACGGCCGAGCGGGCCAAGGACGACATTCTGAGCCAGGCCCAGCGGCAATCGGACGAGATGCTCGAGAGGGCCCAGAAGGCCATCTCGGCCGAGAAGGAGCGGGCTCTGGCCGAGCTTCGCCGGGAGGTCGCCGACCTGGCCGTTCTGGCGGCGTCCAAGATCATCGAGCGCCACCTGGACGCAGACGAGCACCGGAGACTCGTGGACGAGTTCGTGAGCAGGCTCCCGGAGGAGAGCGGGCCGGCCGGGAAGACCGGGTGATCCGGGCCGCCGGCGGGTCGGCGGCCGGGGTATGCCGGTCGGGAAGAGCGGCTCGAGTGGAGGTAAGGCTGTTGGCTCAAGGCAGTGCGGTCGCCCGGCGCTACGCCCGGGCCCTTCTGGAGGTCGCGGCGAAGAACGGTGTCGTCGCCGAGGTCGGCCGCGATCTTGCGGCCGTGGCCGAGGCCCTCTGGGGAGACGAGGCCCTCAGGAGCTATTTCCTGGGGACCCGGGTCTCCCCGCAGGCCAAGAAGAATCTTGTCAGCCGCCTGGCGGACGAGCGTGTCCACCGGCTGGTCCGGAATTTCCTGCTCCTCGTTGTGGACAAGCGGCGGGAGGCTCTTCTTCCGGAGATGGCCCGCCTGTACTCGGCTCTCGAGGACCGCTTCCGGGGCGTCTCGAACGTTCGGGTCCGGACAGCGGTCCCGCTCGACGAGAGCGAGCGGGCGAAAGTCGAGACCATCCTGGCCGCGAAGCTCGGCCGGCCGGTGCGGCTGTCCTTCGCCACCGACCCCGACCTCCTGGGCGGGGTGGAGGTGCGGACCGACGACCGCCTCTACGACGCGTCCTTGCGGCGTCGCCTGCAGAGACTCGGGGAGCATCTAGCCAAGGCGAGGTAGGTGTCCAGAACCGTGGCCATAAGACCCGAAGAGATCACGGCCATCCTCAGGAAGCGGATAGAGGACTACGAAGCGACCATCGAGGCCTCCGATGTCGGCACGGTCATCGAGGTCGGCGACGGCATCGCCCGCGTCCACGGCCTCGAGCGGACCATGTCGGCCGAGCTCCTCGAGTTCCCGGGCGGGACGTACGGGATAGCTCTGAACCTTGAAGAGGACAACATCGGCTGCGTGCTCCTCGGGGAGTTCAGCCACATCAAGGAGGGCGACGAGGTCCGCCGCACCGGGCGCATCATCGAGGTTCCGGTAGGCGAAGCCCTCACGGGCCGTGTCGTCAACGCTCTCGGCCAGCCCATCGACGGCCGGGGGCCCATCAAGACCGACCACTACCGGCCCGTCGAGCTCATCGCGCCCGGCGTCGTGACCCGCAGGGCGGTCCACGAACCCCTCTACACCGGGCTCAAGGCCATCGACGCCATGACCCCTATCGGCCGCGGCCAGCGCGAGCTCATCATCGGCGACCGCCAGACGGGGAAGACGGCCATCATCGTCGACACGATAATCAACCAGAAGGGCAAGGGGGTTCACTGCTTCTACGTGGCCATCGGCCAGAAGGTCTCCGCCGTGGCCGGGGTCGTCGAGAAGCTCCGCCAGACCGGGGCGATGGAATACACCACGGTCGTCGTGGCCTCGGCCTCCGAGCCCGCTCCGATGCTCTTCCTCGCGCCCTACGCCGGCACGGCGATGGGCGAGTACTACCTCTATTCGGGCCGGCACGCCTTCGTCGGCTACGACGACCTCTCCAAGCACGCCGTCGCCTACCGCGAACTCTCCCTGCTCCTCCGGAGGCCGCCGGGGCGCGAGGCCTATCCCGGGGACGTCTTTTACCTGCACTCCCGGCTTCTGGAGCGGGCGGCGAAGCTCAGCGACGACCTCGGCGGGGGTTCGCTCACCTCCATCCCCATCATCGAGACCCAGGCCGGGGACATCCACACCTACATCCCGACGAACGTCATCTCCATCACCGACGGGCAGATCTTCCTCGAGACCGACCTCTTCTTCGCCGGCTTCCGGCCGGCCATCAACGTCGGCATCTCGGTCTCGCGCGTCGGCGGTGCGGCTCAGGTCAGGGCGATGAAGCAGGTCGCCGGCAGGCTGCGCCTGGACCTCGCCCAGTACCGGGAGCTGGCCTCGTTCGCTCAGTTCGGCACCGAGCTGGACAAGGCCACTCAGGCCCGGTTGGCCCGCGGCGAGCGGATGATGGAGCTCCTTAAGCAGGACCAGTACGAGCCCATGCCGATGGAGGAGCAGGTCGTCGTCCTCCACGCCGGGGTGAACGGCTACATCGACCAGCTTCCCCTGGCCAGGGTCAGGGAGTTCGAGAAGGCTTATCTCCGGCACCTTCGGGCGAACCGGCCGGAGCTTCTCGCGACCATCGCCCGGGAGGAGCGCCTCTCCGACGAGTCTCTGGCGGCCCTGGACGCGGCGGTGAAGGAGTTTCTGGAGAGCTTCGCGAGGGAGGACGCGGCAGGGCCTGGAGAGCAGGCCCAGGCCGGAGCGGCCGGCGGCAGCCGCTGACGCTGATGAAGACCGGCAGGAAGGAGGCGGGGCCGCATGGCCCAGGCTGTCCGTGACATCAGGCGACGCATCAAAGCCATCAGGAACACGCAGCAGATAACCAGGGCCATGCAGATGGTGGCCGCGGCCAAGCTGAGAAAAGCGCAGGAGCTCGCCCTGTCGGCCCGCACCTACACCGCCAAGCTGTCGGAGGTCCTCGAGCGGCTCACCGAGGACGGGGCCCACCTCGGGCACCCCCTCCTGACGCCGAGACCCGTCCGCCGCGTCACCCTGGTCGTGGTCACCTCCGACCGGGGTCTCGCCGGGAGCTATAACACCAACCTCCTGCGGCGGGTGGAGACGGTCCTGGCCGCCCTGCGGCAGCGGCCCGGCTCGCCCGGGGCCGACCTCGTTCTCATCGGCCGGAAGGGGCGGGACTACTTCCGGAGGCGGAGTGTGCCCGTGCTCCGGGCGGACATAGGTGTGGCCGACGAGGAGCTGTCCGACCTCGCCCGGAAGATAGGCGGCGAGCTCGTTCGAAGCTTCAACCGGGGGCTGACGGACGAGGTCATCGTCATCTACTCGCGGTTCGTGTCAGTCCTTCAGCAGCGTCCGGACGAGCGCTGTCTCCTCCCCGTGGCCCGTCCCGAAAGGGTCACGTCCCTTCGGGAGGGACCGGGGCCGGGGACCTCGGCCGGCGGGACCGGAGCGGACGGGGAAGACCTCGCGGCCGCGGCCGGAACCATCCTCGGACGCCCCGAACCCGCCGAGACCGCCGCCCCCGGAGAGGGTGCCGGCCTCGAGGACGTCCGGGCTCTCGCGGAAGCGGCCGAAGAGGACCGGGACCTCAACTACATCTACCAGCCGGAGCCCAGGACGGTTTACTCGCTCCTTCTGCCCAAGTTCGTGACCAACCAGCTCTTTCAGGCCTTCCTCGAGGCCCGGGCCAGCGAGCAGGCCGCCCGGATGACGGCCATGCACGCCGCCACGGATAACGCCCAGGAGATGATCGAGGAACTCACCCTGACCATGAACCGGGCGAGACAGGCGAGTATCACCCAGGAAATGATGGAGCTCATCGGAGGGGCCGACGCGCTCAGGCGCGGCTGAGTTGTCGTGCTGCCCCGGAAGGAGTTGTGCGGATTGGCCAGGACAGGAAGGGTGGCGCAGGTCATCAGCGCCGTGGTGGACGTGGAGTTCCCGGAGGGCGAACTGCCTCCGGTCTACAACGCCCTGGTGGTGCGGACCCGCGATCAGGACCCGGCGATCAAGGACGGCCCCGGGGCCCCGCCGGCCGAACTCGACATCACTCTGGAGGTCGTCCAGCACCTCGGCAACAACATGGTCCGCTGCGTGGCCATGTCGTCGACCGACGGCCTCCAGCGGGGGATGACCGTCACCGACCTCGGCCAACCCATAACCGTGCCCGTCGGGCGCGGTGTTCTCGGCCGCATCTTCAACGTTCTCGGCGAGCCCGTCGACCACCTGGGCGAGGTCAAGGCTGAACTGAGGCTCCCCATCCACCGCCCGGCCCCCGACTTCGCCGACCAGGGACCGGCCCGGGAGGTTCTCGAGACCGGCATCAAGGTCATCGACCTCTTGACCCCGTTCCCCCGGGGCGGCAAGATCGGCCTCTTCGGGGGGGCCGGTCTCGGCAAGACCATCATTCTCATGGAACTCATCTACAGCATCGCCTACCAGCACGGCGGCTACTCGGTCTTCGCCGGCGTGGGGGAGCGGACCCGCGAGGGAAACCAGCTCTGGCACGAGATGAAGGAGGCCGGGGTCCTGGACAAGACCGCCCTCGTTTTCGGCCAGATGAACGAGCCGCCCGGGGCCAGGCTCAGGGTCGCCCTGAGCGCTCTGACCATGGCCGAGTACTTCCGGGATGAGGAAGGCCAGGACCTTCTCCTCTTCATCGACAACATCTTCCGGTTCGTCCAGGCCGGCTCGGAGGTCTCGGCCCTCCTCGGACGGATGCCGTCGGCCGTCGGCTACCAGCCGACCCTGGCGACCGAGATGGGCAACCTCCAGGAGCGGATAACCTCGACCAGGAAGGGGTCCATAACTTCGGTCCAGGCCATCTACGTCCCGGCCGACGACCCGACCGACCCGGCTCCGGCGACGACCTTCGCCCACCTCGACGCGACCATCTACCTCTCCCGGGCCATCTTCGAGCTCGGCCTCTATCCCGCGGTGGACCCCCTTGAATCCTTCTCCCGGATCCTGGAGCCCGGGACCATCGGCCAGGAGCACTACCGGGTGGCCCGCGGTGTCCAGCAGGTCCTGCAGCGCTACCGGGAGCTCCAGGACATCATCGCCATCCTGGGCATGGAGGAGCTCTCCGACCAGGACAAGCTGGCCGTCAGCCGGGCCCGGCGCATCCAGCGCTTCCTGACCCAGCCCTTCTTCGTGGCCGAGGCCTTCACCGGCCGGCCCGGGGTCTACGTCCCTTTGAAGGAGACGGTTCGCGGCTTCGCCGAGATCATCGACGGCCGGCACGACGACATCCCGGAGGAGGACTTCTACATGGCCGGTACCATCGACGACGTGGTCCAGCGCCACCGGGAGCGCCAGGAGAGGGAGAGAGCGGCGAGTGACTGAGCAGCCGGTCGGCTTCCCCTTCCAGGTGGTGAGCCCGAACCGGGTGGTTCTCCGGGAGAGGGTCACCTCGGTCATCGTCCCGGGCCTCGGCGGGGCGGTAGGCTTCTGGGCCGGTCACGCACCGATGCTTGTCGCGCTGGGACCCGGCGTGGTCAAGTACCGGCCGGCCCCGTCGGGCGACCCACCGTCCGGGGAGCCGCGGTCCGGGTTCCGCGTCCTGGCCGTCGGCGGCGGGTTCTTCGAGATGAGCGCCGCCGGGGAGGCCACCCTTCTCGCCGACTCGGCCGAGCTTCCCGAGGAGATCGACGTGGAGCGCGCCCGCGCGGCCCTGGAGCGCGCCAGGCGGAGACTGGCCCGCCCGAGCCCGGAGCTCGACCGGACCCGGGCCGAGACGGCCCTGCAGCGCGCCCTGGCCAGGCTGATGGTCGCCGGGCATTCTTGAGCTATGTCGGCCGGGCATTCGTGAGTCCCGCGCGGCGAGGGCATTCCCGGGTCCCGGACGGGGCACCTTGAAGAAGGCAGGAGACGGCAGAAGAAGGCAGAAGAAGGCAAGGGTAAGGAAAGAGTGACCCGATGAGCTACCTCACCTCGAGCGGCTACCGGCAGGGACCGAACCTCATTCTACTGGCTGTCGTAGCCCTGATCTCGGCCCTCATCGGCGGGCTCCTGGTGCTGACCATCGCCCCGGGCTATCTCGCCAAGCGGGCCGATCTCGTCGAGTCTCCGGGTCCGTCCGCCGGCTCCGGGTTCCGGCCCGTCGAGTGGGCCGGCGACTGGCCGGTGGTCGCGGTCGCCGAGACCGTGGGTCCCTCCGTCGTCGGCGTCATCAAGCAGACCACCTACCACGACTGGTTCTCCGGACGCCGCACCCAGGAGAGCGGCGGTTCGGGCGTGGTCTTCCGGCTGGCCGGAGGCTACAGCTACATCGTGACCAACCAGCACGTGACCGGGGGCGCGTCCCGCCTGTTCGTCGTCCTCGCTGACGGCGAGAGACACGAGGCCGAGCTGGTCGGGGAGGACTGGTGGACCGACCTGGCCGTCATCCGGGTCCCCGATCTCGCCCTCCCGCCGGCCGTCTTCGGGGACTCGGACGCCCTGCGGCCCGGGGAGCTGGTCATCGCCATCGGCAACCCCGTCGACATGGAGTTCCAGCGCTCGGTCACCGTCGGGGTCGTGAGCGGACTCAACCGCAAGGTGAGCTACGGGGATGAGCGGGAGTTCCGCCTCATCCAGACGGACGCGGCCATCAACCCCGGGAACAGCGGCGGCCCGCTCGTGAACGCTTCCGGCGAGGTCGTGGGAATAAACAACATGAAGATAGCCTCACAGGCCGTCGAGGGCATCGGCTTCGCCATCCCGATCAACACGGCCCTCCGGGTGATGAACGACCTCGTCACCTACGGTCGGGTCATCCGCCCCTACCTCGGCGTCCAGGTCATCAGCTCGGCCGAGGCCCGCCAGCGCTACGGTCTCGACGTCCGGGAGGGTCTCTACGTCGCTCGGGTCATCGGTGGGACCCCAGCGGCGCGGGCCGGACTCCGTCAGGGTGACGTCATCGTCAAGCTCGCCGGCGAGTCGGTGGGCACCCTGGCCGACCTGAGAAGGGTCCTCGAGCGCCATCGCCCCGGGGACACCGTCGAACTCCAGGTGCTCCGTGCCGGCCAGACCCTGAGCCTAACGGCCGTCCTGGCCGAGGCGCCGGGCGACTAGTCGTGCTCTCCGGCTCCCGGGCCCAGGGCGTGCGCCTGGCCGTTTTCGGGACGGCCCTCTTCTCCACCTCGGCCGTCCTCGTGCGCTCGGCCGCCGGGTTCGGACCTCTCGAAGTGGCTTCCTTCCGCCTCATAGCCGGGGCGGCCTTCATCGGGCTCATTCTCCTGGTCATCCGGAAGGCCCCGGCCGAGTCGCGCCCGTCCGGCGGACCGGCCGCCTGGGCCGTCTTCGCCGCCGGCCTCTCGGCCGCGGTCCACTTCGGCTTCTACGTCGCCTCGCTCTACTGGACGACCGTAGCCCACAGCCTGGTCATAGTGAACCTCTCGCCCCTTCTGGCCATACCGGTCGCCGCGGTCGTCCTCGGCGAACGGTCCGGACCGGGCCGCCTCCCGGGCGTCCTCATCACCCTGATTGGGCTGGCCATCATGGTCGGGCTCGAACCGGGGCTCAGCCGCGAGCAGCTCGTCGGCGACGCCATGGCCCTCCTGGCCGCCCTGGCCTACGCCTTCTACAGCGTCATCGGGCGGACCCAGCGGGGTCCGGCCGGCGCCGACCTTCTGGTCTACACTTTCCGCGTCTACCTTCTCGCCGGTCTCCTTCTCCTCCCGGCGGCCCTCTGGCAGGCGGCCGCCCGGCTGACCGCCGGCGCCGGCCCGGGCTGGACCCTCCCGGGGGCCGCGGCGGTCCTCCTCCTCGCCCTCATCCCGACCGCGGGAGGTCACACCCTCTACAACGCCGCCCTCCGCCGGGCCGACGCGGTGACGGTGAACCTCATCGCCACCCAGGAGGTCACCGGGGGGGTCCTCCTCGGGCTCCTCGTCCTGGGGGAGGTCCCGTCGCGGGCGGCCGTCCTCGGCGGGGTCCTAGCCCTCTCCGGGCTCTCCCTCGCCCTCTGGTCCGACCGGACCCGGAGGTCCGCCCCCGTCGGGGGTGGCCGGAGTCGGCTCCCGGCCCGGGGCGGGAAGTAGGTCGCCCGGCAGGACCGGGTAGGGGCTCTCGACGGCTTCCAGGGCGTCCTCCGGCTCGTCGCCCACGAGGTGGGGCAGGAGATGGTAGCGGCTCGGCGCCGTCTCGCGCAGGAATATTTCCTGGCGCCTGGGACACGTGGGGTTGGGGAGCAGGCCGGTGGTGGCGCAGACCTCGAGGGTCACGATCCCGGGCGGCTCGGGGAAGTCCGCCGCCGGCAGACCCTCGTGGGCTCGGGCCATGAAGTTCGCCCAGATCGGACCGGCCAGGGTTCCGCCGTACCCGGGGAGGGGCGACGGGCTGTCGTTGCCGACCCAGACGGCGCATACGATGTGGGGCGTATACCCGATGAACCAGGCGTCGTGCTGGTTGTCCGTCGTCCCCGTCTTCCCGGCCACGGCCGGCGGGGAGAAGTACCGGAGAAGGTGAGCCGCCGTGCCGCCCGGCCTGAACGGCTCCTCGAGCAGGCGGTTCATGAGGTAGGCCACCCGTTCGTCGTCGATGGCCCGCTGAACGTTGATGCGGCGCTCATCGAGCACCCGGCCGAACCGGTCCTCGAGCCGGAGGAGAGCCAGGGGCTCGACCCGCAGGCCGCCGTTGGCGAAGGCGCAGTAGGCGCGGGCCATTTCCAGGACCGAGACCTCCGAGGAGCCGAGGGCGAGAGAGAGATCCGCGGTGAGGGGAGCCTCGATGCCCATCCGCTGAGCGAAGCGCCTCATCCGGGACACGCCTATCTGGTGCGCCCAGCGGACGGCGACGACGTTGTCGGAGACGCGAACGGCCTCCCGGATGGTCAGCGGGCGGTAGTGGTACGGCTCGCGGCCGTAATCGGTCGGGCTGTAGACCTGCCCACCGCCGGCCGGGAACTCCACCGGTTCGCAGACCTGGGATGACAGAAGGGGAAAGCCGCTGTCGATGACGGCGGCGTAGAGGAAGGGCTTGAAGGCCGATCCCGGCTGACGCCTCATCCCCGCGCGGGCTCCACCGGAGGGGACGGCCCGGTTGAGCTGGGTCTCGCTCCAGGACCGACCTCCGGCCATGGCCAGGATGTAGCCGTTCGTGGGGTCGATGGCCACCAGGGCGACCTGAGGCTGGCGGACTCCGTTCTCGTCAGGCTCGCCCGGCGGCATCCAGTCGCAGATGGCCTCCTCCGCGGCCCGCTGCATCCTGACGTCGAGCGTCGTGTAGATGCGGTAGCCCCCGACGTAGAGGTCCCGCATCGGCACGGTCGGCACCGTCGATCGGTCCTGGGCCTCCCGGATCTGGGCCAGGACGTAATCGAGGAAGTAGGACCCGACCGGGGCCGGGGGGCCGGTCGAAGCGAGGACGATGGGCTCGTCCTTGGCCCGGGCGGCCTCCTCGGCCCTGATGACGCCCCGGGCGGCCCAGAGGTCAAGGACAAGGTTCCGACGCCGCACGGCCCGCTCGAGGTTGTTGTAGGGTGAGTAACCCTCGGGGTTGGCCGGAAGGCCGGCGAGCATGGCCGCCTCGGAGAGGTTCACGTCCCGGACCGACTTGCCGAAGTAGGCCCGGGAGGCCGTCTCGACCCCGTACGTGCCGCTGCCCAGGTAGATCTGGTTGAGGTAGAGCTCGAGGATCTCCTGCTTGGTGTAGACCCGCTCGAGCTTCAGGGCGAGGAGAGCCTCGACGACCTTCCGGGAGATGGTGACCTCCTGGGTGAGGTAGAGGGTTCGGGCCACCTGGGCGGTTATGGTCGAGCCGCCTTCGACCACCCGCCCGGCGAGAAGGTTCCGGTAGACGGCCCGGGCGACGGCGATGGGATCCAGGCCGCGGTGTCGGTAGAACCTCTCGTCCTCGACGACGACGATACCCCGCTGGAGGACATCGGGAACGTCCGACAGGGTCACGGGCACCCGGTTCTCGGCAAAGAGGCTCCCCACGAGCTCGCCGTTCCGGTCGAAGACCCGGGTGGCGACCGGAACGACCGGGTCCGGAAGCGGCACGAAGAAGAGGAAACCCATCATGCCGAGCAGGAAGACGATGCCGGCGGCGACAAGCGCCTGCGGGCCCCGGGCCAACGCCACCCGTCCGGCCGCGGCCAGGCGCAGGGTCACCGGCCGGAGGGCCGCGGCCGTCGCGGCCGCCACTCGGCGGACCCGTCTGAGGGCCGCCGGGGTCTTCGGCCGGCTCCGCCCCCTCCGGCCCCCCCCGACGGTGTCGCGGCTCCTCGTGGCCGTCATCGCCCCCGTCCTCCCGCCCGGCTACTCCGCCGTGCGCGGCGTCTTCACCCAGCCCCTCGGCTCCCGTCCGAGCTGCTTCAGCACCAAGGCGGTCGTGTACGGGATGGGGAAGGTGAAGGCCGCCAGGGGAAGGAGCAGGAGCTGGACGAAGACCGAAGCCAGCCGCACGGCCCCCAGGTTACGGTGGTCCCAGAGGTCGATGAACGGCGAGTAGCGGAAATAGGCGTAAAAGGTGAAGCACGGGTAGAGGAGGCTCATCGAGTGCAGGCACAGGCGGGCCGCGCGCGGGAGCACCGTCGGATCCACGTTCCCCGTGGCGTAGAGAAAGATGACCGCCGGCGGCACCAGAGTGGCCGTCTGGTAGAGGACCCACTCGAACTGCCCCTTCCACCACAGCGTGCGGAGCATCCGCCGCACCGTCCCCCGGTCGAACCCGGCCGCGGCCCGGCTCACCTTCTCCATCACCTGGAGGTGGCCGGAGCCCCAGCGCAGCCTCTGCCGGAAGAAGGCCGGTAGGGTGGGCGGGGTCTGCTCGGACGACGGGTAGGGGAGGAACTCCGGCCAGGCCCCGCACTTGAGGAACGCTCGCACCCCGAACTCCAGGTCCTCGGTCAGCGAGACCGGGTCGAAGCCCCCGGCGCGTTCCAGGAGGGAGCGTTCGACGAAGAGGTTCGTGCCGCCGACGAACGGCAGCCGGCGGAAGAGGGCCGGAAGGTACCAGTCATGGGCGATGGCCTGGTAAAGCGCGGCTATCTTGCAGAACGGGCCCATTCGGTAGAAGTTGCGGACCTGGAAGACCGGTCCTTGAAAGATGGCCGGGGGCTCGTCGTCGGCGAGGCGGCGGGTGGCCACATAGAGAAGGACCTTGGAGTGCGGGCGGCTCTCAGCGTCGTAAAACCCGTAGACAGTCGAGCGGGGGTCGGTGTGGGAGAGGGCGTAGTTGAGAGCCCGTCCCTTTGTCGACGGCACCTCACGGCCGAGACACCGCCCGGGGTAGCCCCCATCGAAATCGTGGGGGACCACGACGTGCCGCACCCGCGGCCCCGACCGGCCCGAGGCCATCGCCGCTATCCGCTCCTCGACCACGTCCTGGGTCGTGGGGAAGCGCAGGCTGTAGGCCTGGTCAAGGAGCAGCGGGAGGGCCCCCGCCGCCCCCTCGGCCTCGAGGCGCGCGGCCAGGCTCCGGGCGATAACCCCGGACATCACCGTCAGGACCCGGGCCGTCACCTCCTCCCGAGCCTGGCCCGTCCGGCCGACGATCTGGGCGGCCTCCTGGGCCCGCGGGTGACCGGCGACCAGCCCGAAGGCCACCGCCACCGGGACGGCCAGAGCGAGGTGGACGGCTGAGACGAGGTCGGCCTCCCGACGGTCGGCGTAGGGGCCGGTCAGGCGGGTGACCCGCCTGAGCTTGCTCAGGGGTAGGGGGCGATGGTCGGAGGCCAGGACCCGGGCCAGGGACTCCACGGCGACGATGTGCCGGCCGACCGGACCAAGAAGCTCGGGTTCGCCGAGCTCCTGGGTCATGTGGAGGGTCAGCCGGCGGTACTCGCGCCGCCCGGCGATGTAATCCGTAACGGCGAAGCGGGCCAGGAGGCTCAGGACGACCTCCTCCGGGTCCCCGAGAACACGCCTCGGCCCGACCATCCCGTCGAGGAGCGCGGCGGCGGCCGTCACGACTTCTTTCCGCCGGGCGTCCCGGGCCAGGACCTCCTTCTCGTCGGTGGCCACGATGATTTCGAACCGCTCCGGGTCGTACTCCAGACCGGCCATGTGGTCGATGGTCCGGCTGATGACATCGGCTTCGTTCCGCGCCGGAACCAGAATGGAGATGAAGGGCGGCTCCTCACCGCGACTCCGGGCGAGGTTCTCCAGGGCGACCAGGCTCAGGGGAGGACGACGCCGCCAGTAGCGGGTGTCGGCGTAGTGCTTCCAGAGAAAGAAGCGACAGAAGAGAAGAAAAAACACAATGTAGACGCCCACGGCCGCTAGGTAGACGGTCTGCGAGGAGGTCATGCGGCCCTCCCGGTCTCTCAGAGCTTGGGTCGGTCACGCTCTAATCTCCCGGAAGGGCTGCTCTTTTATGTGGCCAGGCCGGCGGGCGCCGGCCCGGCCTTAGGAAGACTCCCGCTCGGCCGCCACCCGGACCCGGGCCGGCCGCAGGACCTCGTCCTCGTAGGTGAAGCCTCTCTGGAGCTCGGCCGTGACCGTGTTCGGCTCGGCCTCGCCCTCGAGGTCGACGTCCACCGCTTCGTGGAGGGCGGGATCGAAGGGACAACCGACGGCCTCCATCGGGGTGACCCCCTCGTCGGCCAGAATCTTGAGGAGCTGGCGGTGAACCGGACCGGCGCTTTCCTCCCACCCCGCGGCCTGCTCGAGGGTATCGGAGAGGTCGAGGAGGCGCCGCAGGAGGTCGGCCTTGCCGCGCCTGACCATGACCGCGAGGTCTCGGTCGACGCGCCGCCGGTAGTTCTCGAGGTCGGCCCGGGCTCTCAGGAAGAGGTCCCAGTTCTCCTTGACCTTCTCCTCGGCCTCCCGCATCTTCTCCTGAATTTCCTGCAACCTCTCCTCAGTTTCCCGCAACCTCTCCTCGGTCTCCTGCAACCTCTCCTCAGTTTCCCGCAACCTCTCCTCGGTCTCGTGCAACTTCTCCTCGGTTTCCTGCAACCTCTCCTCGGTCTCCCGCAGCCTCTCCTCAGTCCCTCGGGACGCCGCCTCCGCCCCGGCCAGGCGCCGCCGGAGATCCTCCACGTTCTCCCGGCCGCCTCCCTCGCCCTGCCTCCGCATCAGCTCTTACCGTCCTTGTCGCGGTACTCGGCGTCGATGGTCTCTCCGCCACCGGGCGCCCCGCCGCCGGCCGCCCCGGTCGCGCCCCCCGCGCCGCCCGGCTGGCCGCCGCCCGGGCCGCCCCCGCCCTCGGCCCCGGGTGAGGCCTGCCTGTAGAGGACCTCGGCCAGCTTGTAAGAAGCCTGCTGGAGGGTTTCAATGGCCGCGCGGATGCGGGCCGTGTCGTCTCCCCTGGTCGCTTCGCGAAGCCCCTCGACAGCCCTGGTCACGGCCTCGCGGTCGGCCTCGGCGACCTTGTCGCCGACCTCCTTGAGGTTCTTCTCCGCCGCGTAGATCAGGCTGTCGGCCTGGTTCCGGAGATCGACGAGTTCCCGCCTCTTCCGGTCCTGTTCGGCGTGGGCCAGCGACTCCTTGACCATCCGCTCGACCTCGTCCTTGCTCAAGGTCGTCGAGGCCGTGATGGTTATCTTCTGCTCCTTGTTGGTGCCGAGGTCCTTGGCCGTAACGTTCAGGATGCCGTTGGCGTCGATATCGAAAGCAACCTCGATCTGGGGGACGCCCCGCGGGGCCGGCGGGATGCCGACAAGGTGAAAGCGGCCGAGGGTCCGGTTGTCGGCGGCGAACTCGCGCTCGCCCTGAAGGACGTGGATCTCGACCGAGGTCTGGCCGTCGGCGGCCGTGGTGAAGACGTTGCTCTTCCGCGTGGGAATGGTCGTGTTCCGCTCGATGAGCCGGGTCATCACTCCGCCCAGGGTCTCGATGCCGAGAGATAGCGGGGTGACGTCGAGGAGGACGACGTCTTTGACCTCCCCGGCCAGGACGCCGGCCTGGATGGCCGCGCCCACGGCGACGACCTCGTCCGGGTTGACCCCCCGGTGGGGCTCCTTCCCGGTGAGCTTCCGGACGAGCTCCTGGATGACCGGCATCCGGGTGGCACCACCGACGAGGATGACCTCGTCGAGGTCCGCCGCCGTCAGTCCCGCGTCCTTCAGGGCCTGCCGGAAGGGTCCGATGGTCCGCTCGGTGAGGTCGGCCGTCAGCTCCTCGAACCGCGCCCGGGTGAGACGCGTCTCGAGGTGCTTCGGGCCGGTGGCGTCGGCGGTGATGAAGGGCAGGCTGATGGTCGTCTCGGTGACCGACGAGAGCTCTATCTTGGCCTTCTCGGCGGCCTCTATGAGCCGCTGGAGGGCCTGGCGGTCCTTGCGGAGGTCTATGCCGTTCTGCTTCAGGAACTCACCGGCGAGCCAGTCCACCACCCGGCGGTCGTAGTCGTCACCCCCGAGGGACGTGTCCCCGGAGGTCGCCTTGACCTCGAAGACGCCGTCGCCGACCTCGAGGAGGGAGACGTCGAAGGTGCCGCCGCCGAGGTCCCAGACCAGGATGACCTCGTTGGTCTTCTTATCGAGCCCGTAGGCCAGGGCGGCGGCCGTCGGTTCGTTGATGATCCGGAGGACCTCGAGCCCGGCGATGCGTCCGGCGTCCTTCGTCGCCTGGCGCTGGGAGTCGTTGAAGTAGGCCGGGACGGTGATGACGGCCTTCTCGATCTTCTCCCCGAGGTACTTCTCCGCGTCCTCCTTGAGCTTCCGGAGAATGAGGGCGGAGATCTCCTCAGGGGTGATGTCCTTGCCGTCCAGGGCGGGCAGGGCGAAGCGCACACTGTCACCATCGCCCCGCTTGACCTCATAAGGGACCTTGGCCCGTTCGGTCTCAACCTCCTGGAACCGCCGGCCCATGAAGCGCTTGACGGAGAAAACGGTGTTCTGGGGATTGAGGACGGCCTGGCGGCGGGCGAGCTGGCCCACCAGACGCTCGCCGTCGCGGGTGAAGGCGACGACCGAGGGGGTGAGGCGGTTCCCCTCCGCGTTGATGATAACGGTCGGGGCTCCCGCCTCCATCACGGCGATGACCGAGTTTGTCGTTCCGAGGTCGATGCCGACCACCTTACCCATTAAACGCACCTCCACAAGAAACGAGATGACGCGGCTCACGTGTGACGCCCGGGGCTGGGTCTTAGACCCAACACCGTATTATAGGACCCCGACTCGCGCGGGTTCAAGATGCGGGGCTCCCGTGGGTGCCGGGCCTCCGGGAGGTGCCAGGCCTTTCGGCGGGGCGTCGGGCCTCCGGGCGCCCTCGGCCGCTCCGGGAATACTACCCCCGCCGGGCGGGCTCCCGCGCCTCTACCGCCGCTCACGGCGGCGCGCGCAGTTCGAGTAAGATTGATGTGGGCAGACGGTAGGAAGAACTGAGGGTACAAGGAAAGACCTCCCTCGAGTTACGACCCCATCGGAACCACGAGAGAGGTCTTCCCGATGTGCACTTTCAGTCTACTGTCTGAGGCCAAGGA
>DYFB01000081.1 GCA_020725405.1 Symbiobacterium sp.
CGGGAGCCTCATCCTCATCCGCGGGGGCCGGCTCCTCGTCGCCGGGAGCCTCATCCTCATCCGCGGGGGCCGGCTCCTCTTCGTCGCCCGGGTCCTCCCCGGCCGCGGGCTCGTCCGCCGCGGGTTCCTCCTCCTCGTCCTCGCTCAGGACCTCGAGGGCGACCGTGCCGTCTTCGTCGGCCTCGCTCGTCTCGGAGATCACCCCGGGCAGGTTGTAGGCGACAACGGTGCCGGCGACAGTGAAGGGGACGGGCTCGACCGGGGCGGTCTCCTCCTCCCCGGGCTCGGCCGGGTCATCCTCGGCCAGCACCGGGAGGGCGGGGAAGGCGAAGACCAGAGTGAGGGTGACCAGCCAGGCCAGGAACCTGGCGACTCCGGCTTTCCTTTTCACTTCTTGCACCCCCTCTCGTCCCGACCGCCGGAGGGTTTCCGCGCCAGGGTCCGGCGGCTGGAAGGGTACCGCATAGCTTTTCGTGGCACCCGGTTTCTTTCTGGGGGTGTGGGGCGGCCGGCTCCGGACCGGGCGATTCCGGCGCTAGGCCAGGCGCCGCCGGCCGTCGCGGTAGGCCCGGAAGTCGCGGACGTGCTTGACGGCAATGGCCAGGGCGATGACCGCCCCGGCGGCGGTCCAGGCCGGGGCGCCCCCTCCGGACCACCACATGACGGGGAAGAGGGTGATCCCGGCCAGGCCGGCCCCGGTGTTGGTGTCCCGGACGAGCAGGGCGCCGAGCCCGATGAGGGCGAGGAAGACGGCAGCCAGGACCGGTCGAAGGACGAGGAGAGCTCCGAGGGTCGTGCCGAGGCCCTTCCCCCCGCGGAAGCCGAGGAAGAGCATCCAGTTGTGTCCGACCACCGCCGCGGCCGCGGCCGCGAGCGGCACCCAGTCCGCCGCCCCGTAGCGGAGCCCGAGCCAGACAGCGAGGGCTCCCTTGCCAGCGTCGAACAGGCCGGTGAGGACACCGGCCACCCGGCCGATGTTGCGGAAGGCGTTCATCCCGCCCACGTTGCCCGAGCCGGTGACCCGGATGTCCCGGCCCGCGAAGAGCCGCCCGAACACGTAGCCGGAAGGGAAGGAGCCGAGGAGGTAGCCGACGGCCACCCAGAAGAGGAGGTTCGCGCCGAGGTCCACTTGACTATCACTCCGTTTCCGCCTGACCGGCAGTCCCCCGGTCCTCGCCCGCCGTCCCTCTAAGGGAGGTTAGGGGAAGAGGACGTAACCTTCAGGGTCGATTCTGGTCCCCCACCGCTCGGAGAACCTCTCCACCTCTCGTAGGATGCGCTCGAACCCGGCCCCCTGCTCGAGAACCGGCCTCCCCCCC
>DYFB01000082.1 GCA_020725405.1 Symbiobacterium sp.
ACGAGGTCCGGGTGACGGTCATCGCCACGGCCTTCGAGGACCGGCCCAAGAAGAAGAAGCGCGACCAGGCCGAGCTGGAGATAAGGCCCCTGTCCGCCGACGACCTCGAGGTTCCCACTTTCCTGCGAAAGCGCGACTGACCGTCATCGTCTGCCCCAGGCTGCCGAAGCTTCTCTCTCTCTGACGATTCCGGGCCTATGGCCCCCTCCCGGGTTTGACACGGTCCCCCCGACGGTGCCGGTTATAATGGCCCAGCGTCCCCAATAAGGTATATGTCAGGAGCCTGTCGGGGGGCCAAGCCTTGCCGTACGTCTACGCCGACATACTCTTCCTGGTCAACTTCTGCTTCAACTTCTCCTTGCTCTACCTTGCCGGTCGGCTGTCGAGGTCGCCGGTGGTCGGCCGTCGCCTGGTCCTGGCGGCGGCCCTGGGAGCGGCCTACGGCCTGGCCTCGGTCTTCCCCGAGGCCGGGTTCCTCATGAGCCTACCGGCGAAGCTCCTCGTCTCCGGGGTGATGGTGGCCGTAGCCTATCCGACCCCCCGGCTGGCGTCCTTCGGGGCCGTCCTCGGCCTCTTCTATCTCGGCGCCTTCGTCGTCGGCGGAGCCGCGATGGCCTGGACCTACCTCACCTCGGACACCCCGGGCTTCCCCGGGGGCGTCGCCGGCGGGCTCGGCCTGGGGGTCGTCCTCCCGTCGGCCATGCTCGCGGCGGCCCTTCTCCACTGGGCCGTCGTCGCCGGACGGGAGAGGGCCCGCGTCCTTGCCTACTGCGTTCCGTGCCGGGTGGTCATCGGCGGCCAGGAAGCCGAGTTCCCCGCCCTCATCGACACGGGCAACCGCCTCCGCGACCCCATATCCGACGCCCTCGTCGTCATCGTCGAGTACCCGGCCATAGACCGCCTGCTCCCTCCGGAGATCGCTCCCGTCTGGCAGACGGCCGAGCCCGACCACCCCGACCTCGGGTCCATCGCCGGGGCCCTGGGTCCGTGGTCGTCCAGGCTGAGGCTCATACCCTTCTCATCCATCGGAAGGGCGAGCGGTCTTCTCGTCGGGTTCAAGCCCGACGCCGTGATCGTCGGCGGCCGGGGGCGGACGGTCCGGAGGACCGACGTCATCGTCTGCGTCTCGCCGCGGCCCCTGTCGGCCGGGGGCGGCTACCGCGCTCTCCTGCCGCCCGAGGCCCTGGAGGCCGACGCCGCTGCCCGGGCCAGCTGAGGTGCCCGGGCCGGCGGAACTGCCCGGGCCGGCGGAACTGCCCGGGCCAGGAATCCTGCGAGGGAGAGGAAGAGCGAAAATGGACGGTGGACCTGTGACCGTGTCCCGCCCGACCCTGTGGACGAGACTCCGCTGGTCTCTCGTCCTCACCATCCAGCGTTGGTGCCGGATGCTCGGCCTGGCCGCAGGCCGGCCCGATCACTACGTGGGGACGAGCGAGGCCCTGCCCCCGCCCCTGTCCCCCGACGAGGAGGCCTACCTCCTTGAGCGCCTGCAGGCGGGGGACCGGAGCGTCTGCGGGGCGCTCATCGAGCGCAACCTGAGGCTGGTCGTCTACATCGCGAAGAAGTTCGACAACACCCGGGTGGGGATAGAGGACCTCGTCTCGATCGGGACCATCGGACTCATCAAGGCCGTCAACACCTTCGATCCCGGCCGCCGCATCAAGCTCGCCACGTACGCGTCCAAGTGCATCGAAAACGAGATTCTCATGTTCCTGCGCCGCAACCCGCCCAGGGCGGAGGTGTCCTTCGACGAGCCCCTGAACGTGGACTGGGATGGAAACGAGCTCCTACTCTCGGATGTCCTGGGGACGGACGCCAACGTCACCTACCGGGAGCTCGAGGAGGAGGTCGACCGGGTTCTCCTCCGGAAGGCGATGACCAAGCTCACCGAGAGGGAGCAGAAGATAATGCAGCTCCGCTTCGGCCTGGGCGATGGACAGGAGCGGACCCAGAAGGAGGTGGCCGACCGCCTCGGTATCTCCCAGTCCTACATCTCGCGGCTTGAAAAACGAATCATAAAGCGACTTCGACAGGAAATGGCGGCCATGATGTGACGTGCGACGCACCCCTGTGCGGCAGCGGCTGGTCGCCGTCCAGTGCGCGGTGCTGGGGCCGGGCGCCGCGAACCAACCTAAGAGAAGTGAAGGCAGGGAAGGGGAGCGAGAGAAGGGGAGTGAGAGAAGGGGAGCGAGAGAAGGGGAGGCAAAGAAGGGCAGGGGAGAAGGGAAGGGAGAGAAGAGGATATCCCCTTCGTCAAAACATACTTACTGATGGGAAGTATGTTTCCGGAAGATGAACCATCCCTAACCGGCATACCCCCCGGCCTTCTGCGAACCGAGGCCTGCAAACCTTGACCGGCCGCCGCCGGCCCCGGCGGACCAGCCCCGGCTGATCGGCCCCGCCGGACCAGCCCCGGCTGATCGGCCCCGGCGAGCCCGCCCCCGACGGAGCTCCGGCGGAATAGAGGTCCCGCCCGGCGGGCATACTCACCCCTAGTCCACATCCTAAGAATTACCAGTGGGCAGGGGGAACTGGCTCGTGCTTGTCAACAAGGTCGAGATCTGCGGCGTTAACACGTCCAAGCTCCCAGTCCTCACGGCCGCCAAGATGCGCGAGCTCTTCCTGCGCATGAAAGGCGGCGACCGGACAGCCCGCGAACAGCTCATCCACGGTAACCTCCGGCTCGTTCTGAGCGTCATCCAACGCTTCAACAACCGCGGCGAGTACGTCGACGACCTCTTCCAGGTCGGCTGCATCGGACTCATCAAGGCCATCGACAACTTCGACCTCGGGCAGAACGTCAAGTTCTCCACTTACGCCGTGCCGATGATCATCGGCGAGATTCGTCGCTATCTCCGGGACAACAACCCCATCCGGGTCAGCCGGTCCCTCCGCGACGTGGCCTACAAGGCCCTCCAGGTCCGTGACGGCCTTGTCAACAAGTATTCCCGCGAACCCACGATCACCGAGATATCCCGGGAGCTGAAGATGCCCCGCGAGGAGGTCGTCTTCGCCCTCGACGCCATCCAGGAACCCATCTCCCTCTTCGACCCGGTCTACCACGACGGCGGGGACCCGATCTACGTGATGGACCAGATAGGGGACGAGAAGAATCAGGACTCCAACTGGCTCGAGGGCATCTCCATCCGGGAGGCCATGGAGAAGCTGACCGAGCGGGAGAAGCTCATCCTCTCGCTGAGGTTCTACGAGGGCAAGACCCAGATGGAAGTAGCCGACGAGATAGGTATCTCGCAAGCCCAGGTCTCGCGCCTGGAAAAGGCCGCGCTGGGGCACATGCGCAAGCTCATGTAAGCTCCCGGACCCGGGGCCGGCGGCCGACCGCAGCCCGGCGGCGGCCGGCGGAGGTGCGACTTGCCTGGACCTGCCTGGCCTTCCCGACGCTCCCGCGGATTACCCCTCCTTGCCCGGAGAAGACTAGCTAGACGGCGGCCCGGGGCGGAGAGCCGCCCGCGGCTCGGCCTCGGCCGGGGGAGCGAGCCGCCCGCGGCTCGGCCTCGGCCGGGGGAGCGAGCCGTCCGCGGCCCGGCCTCGGCCGGGGAAGCGAGCCGGACCGGGGAAGCGAAGAGAACCGGGCCTGTTTGGAGGAAGTCACCGTGAAGCCAGACTTCAGAGCCGGCGCCGTCAGAACGAGCGCCGTCGACACGGGGAGGCCTGTCGCTCCCGCGAGAGCGGGCCGCGGCCGGGAGGTTGTCGGCCGGGTCCTTCTCGCGGGTCTCATCCTCTTCATCACCGCCGTGGTTCACGCCGGGTGGGAGCTCCGGGCCGAGAAGGCCTACAACATGCACAATCTCGTGCGCCTGCACGTCGTCGCCAACAGCGACGGACCGGCGGACCAGGCTCTCAAGCTGGAGGTCAGGGACGCCATCCTCCGGGTCTCGGGCGACCTGTTTACCGCCCGGGCTCCCGAGGACGCCACCTCCATCATCAGGGCCAATCTGGCGACCTTCGAGGAGGCGGCCAGGGACGTCGTCCGCGAAGCGGGCTCCGACTATCCGGTGAGGGCCGAGTTCGGGGTCTTCGCCTTTCCGGAGCGGACGTACGGGCCCCTCGTTCTGCGAGCCGGGGACTACCCGGCCCTCCGTGTCGTTCTCGGCGACGGACAGGGGACCAACTGGTGGTGCATTCTCTTTCCGCCCCTGTGCTTTCTCGATGTCGTGGGGGGTGGTCCGGACGCGGCCCGGAAGGTCGCCGCCGGGGATGGCTCGAGCGGAGCGGCCCGGGTAGTCTCCCTCCGTTCCCTATCTCCCGAGGAGAGGCGGGACCTCGAAAGGGTTCTCGAGCGCGTCCTGGAGAGAACCCGGGCCGGAGGGGCGCAGCCGGGGGGCGCACCGACCCACGCCGCCGGCGGAGCCGGAGGGGTCGGGCTCCTGGTCGCCGTCTCGACCGGCTCCGGCGCCCTGGTCGACCTTGGCTTCGGTGACCTTGGCTCCGGCAATCCCGGCTCCGGTGATGTCAGCATCGGCGCTCTCGGTTTCGAGGACGCCGACCTCGACGACCTCGCCAGCGTCACCGCCGCGGGCCGCGACCCCGCCCCGGATTCGGGATACCTCGTTCTCGTGGCCGACACGGGAAACCATGGTCTCGAAGTGCGCCTATTCGTCGTTGAGCGGTTCAGGGAGCTCATGAGGGCCCTCGCCCGGGCTTTCCCGTGGCTCTTCCGGGAGGAAGGGTCGGCGGTCGGCCTCGGCGGTGCGAATCCCGACCGCTGACAGCCCCGCCCTGTGGCCGTTCCCTTCTCACTCCGTGGCCGGAGCCGACGGCCGGAGCCGACGGCCGGAGCCGACGGACGGAGCCGGCGGGCGAAGCCAGCGGACGGAGCCGACGGGCTGAGCCGACGTGGGCCAGACCTACTGGTCCGACGGTCGTTCCATATCCAGGACCACGCGAAGCTCGAGGTTCGTTCCGAGACGCCTAATCGATAGCACCGCGGTGTCCCCGATGGCGTGGCTCCAGAGGGCCGCGGCCACCTCCTCCATGGTGTCCGTCCGGCGGCCGTCGATGGCCCAGATGTAGTCGCCGGGACGAAGGCCCGCGCGGGCGGCGGGGCTTGCCGGGTGAACCTCCACGACAAGGAGTCCGGTCGTCGAGGGCAGTCCGTAGAAGGCTTCCCAGCTCTCCTCGAGCGTGGCGCCGAGCCAGGGGCGGATGACCCGGCCGTGCTCGACGAGCTCGGCGACAATGGAAGCGATAACGTCGGCCGGCACGGCGAAGCCGAGACCCTCGTAGCCCCCGCCAATCTTCAGCGAGGTCATGCCGATGACCTCGCCGCGTGCATTCAGGAGCGGTCCGCCGCTGTTGCCGGGGTTGATGGCCGCGTCGGTCTGGATGAAGCGGTAGAGCTCCCCCAGGCCGCGGCCCAGCCCGCTGACGATGCCGGCCGTGACCGTGTTCCGGAGCCGGAACGACCCCGGGCTGCCGATGGCTATCACGGGTTCGCCCACCCGGACCTTCTCGATGTCGGCCAGGGGAAGGGCCGGAAGCCCTTCGAGGGGGACCCGGAGTAGGGCGACGTCGGAGAGCTGGTCGGAGACGACCATGTCCAGCGACGGGACCTCGTAAGAGCGGCCGTCGGACAGGATGATCATGAGGCGGCTCGCCCCGCGGATGACGTGGTCGTTGGTCACAATCCAGCCGTCGGAGCGGTAGACGAAACCGCTCCCGAAGGCGAATGATTCGACGTCCCGTCCGTACTCGTCCCTGACGCGGTGGAACGAGACGATTCCGACGACGGACGGTGACGTTACCTCCACCAAGCGGGAGACGTCGAGCGCGGTGATGAGCCCGGCGGGGGCCGTCCCCGTGCCGCTTGTGATTACAATCCGGTTCTCGGCCTGGATGTAGTTCACCTGGTAGTTGAGGGCCTCGGCGAGGAAGCGCACGGGGACGAGGATGCGGCCGCCGATGTTGACGGGCGGGACGTCGCAGGGGATGATCGCCCCGTTGACCACCAGGGTTATCGGACCGCCCGCGGCGGCCAGGGCCGGGGTCGGTCCGGCCGAAAGGACGACGAGGGCCAGGCTCAGGAGGAGGGCCACGGCTCCCGACGCCCAGCGGGGGGCGGTCGAGGCGTGCGGGCGCCCGGGCGAGAACCGCCCGTGTCCGCGGTGGGTCGGCTTAGGCACGTCTATCGCTTCTCCTTTCTCAGCGAGGGAGCCCTTGTCCTGGCGAAGCGGCCCCACGGGCCGGAGCCTCTACAGGCCGGACGGCGGACGGCGGAGCGGCCCCGCGGGCCGGAGCCTCTACAGGCCGGAGCCCGCCGTCCGAACCTGGACGCTCAGCCCGTAACCGCCCCAGCCTGAGGTCCCGGCCTGGACCACGGCGACGTAGTAGGTTCCGGCCGCCGGGCAGACCCACTCGAGGCGGGAGGCCTGGAGGCTGTCTCCGGCCGGGTCGTTGTCGTTGTAAGCGAGGGCTTTCGCCGGGGGGTCCCCGAAGAGGATGATGAGGGTGTCACAGGCCGGTGAGAGACCGAAGGTGCTGATGACGTAGGTGACTCCCGGAAGACCCTCGAACGAGAACCACTCCACGTCCCCCGGACCCAGGAGCGAGCCGGCGACGGGCCTGCCGTCGGTGGACAGGGGAAGGGCGGTCTCGACCGTGTCGTTCCGCTTGGGGCCGTAGGTGCTGACCGCGAAGACGTAGGACCCCAGGTTCCCGCCGGAGGACGAGACGCTGGCGTAGACCGGACCGTTGAAATCGGCCGTCCAGGCGATGAGACTGGCCGGGCCCTGGTAGTCGTCGTTCGCGGCGAGGTCGGAGACGCCGTCCCGCGTCAGCCGGAGCTTCGTGTCGCAGCCGGGGGACAGACCGAGAGTCTGCACGTAATAGGTCACGCCGGCCTTGGCGCTGAAGGTGTACCAGTCCTCCTCGTCGGGGCTGACGAGCCAGTCGAACCAGGCCCAGGAGTCCACGTCGGTGGCCACCGCGCCGGCGACGCCCGTCCACCACTCCATGGGTTGAGTCGTGAGGGAGATGGTGTAGGTCCCCCCGCGGGTGGCCACTCCGGAGACCTCGAACTCGTAGCGGCCGTCGGCCGGGCAGAGCCACCTCAGGCGCGAGCCCAGCTTCTCGCTTCCCCAATTGTCGTCGGTCATGAGAAGACGGCCGTCGGGGGCGTAGAGGGAGAGGACGGTATCGGACCCCTCCCCTAGGCCCAGGGTCTCGATGTCGTGGAGCACGTTCGCCCGGGCCTCGAAGTAGTACCGGTCACGGTCGGTCGGGCTGTCGAGGAAGCCCGTCACGCCCCCGGCGTCGGGGCGCACCTCGCGGGCTCCCTCGCTTGAGCTGTCGGGGTCGGAAGTGGGGAAAAGCTCGAGCGTGTAGCCTCCGGCCGTGCTGCGCCGCCCCTCGACCCTGACGTAGTAGGTGCCCGGCTCGGTGGCGACGACTCGCACCTCCGACCATCCGGGCCAGCCCTCGTCGTAGACGGCCTCGTCGTTCCGGCCGAGGACGAGGTCGAGGTCCGGCGCGTAGACGGTCAGGACGGTATCGAGGCCGCCGGAGAGGTCCCTGGTCCGGACCGTCCAGATGCTGGCCTCGGTGACGGTGAAGCTGTAGTAGTCGAGATCGCGGAGGTCCTTCAGGCGTCCCGGGACGGAGCCGCCGCCGGCCAGCCGGTTGTCCGCGCCGGCCGGGTGGTCGTCGGCCTCCTCCGTCCTGATGGTGATGACGCCGGTTCCAGTCTGATAGTGGACCGAGGCGCCGAGCTTCTCGGCGATGAAGCGGAAGGGGACCATGGTGAAGTCCCCGACGAGCGCGGGGGGCGCGTCGAGCGGGACCTTCTCCCCGTTGACCTCGGCCTCGCCACGGCCGACCCACATCTTGATGACCGTCGGTCCCAGGACGACGACGGCCTTCTTCTCGGAGTCCACCCAGTCCACGAAAGCTCCGAGACTCTCGCCGACGAACCTCAAGGGCACCAGGGTGCGGTCCCGGCGGACGACAGGAGCGGCCGCCAGGGTTACCTCGACCCCGTTCACCCGGGCGAGCCTGCTCCCCACTGTCAGAATGACCACGACCGGGTCGGCCGTGGCCCTGGCGGCGACGAGTCCGGCCGGGCCCGGTGTCTTGTCGTCGTGGGAGACGACGACCTTGTACCAATAGTCCTGGTCGTTGTGGACCGTTCCGTCGGTGAACTCCGGACGCCCGAGGGGGAGAGGGGTGAGAAGCCGCCACGGTCCCTCGGGCCCGGCAGACGAGCGGTGGACGAGATAGCCTCCGACCGGGCGGGTGGGCGAGGGGGGCTCGGACCAGGTGAGCTTCACCCAGCCGCTGCCGACCTCCGCCGTGAGGCCGGGGAGGTCGGCGTCCGCGGAGCCCGACGTCGGCGGGGAAGCCAGGCCGAGGACCAGAACGAGGACCAACACCTGCGCCGCTGCCGATCGGGGGAGACGCGGCGCGGAGCCTGCGGTTTTCCTGGCGGACATGCCCTGAAGCCTCCTCTTATCGACGGCGGCCGGTCCTCTTGTCGACCACGGTCGCCCTGCTCCCGCCCTCCGGCCGGGCGGGGCCGGGATACGCCGGTTCGTTTCCACACCTGGCCGATATTCCCTGTGGCGGGTCCGCCATGCCGCCGGCGCCCAGGCCGCTCTCCGGGCGCAAGGTACACCGAGTCCCCGGGACGAATGACAGGTGTTGAATAGGTGCGCAGTGAACCCGGTCGTGCTGGGTCCACCGCCGACCCGGTGGCAGACGACGAGCCGGAAGTCGGCGCGTAACCTCGCCGGCTCCTTATCGTCTTGACCGTTAGGGGGACGATTGCGTGAAGTCCGGGACCGAGCCCGACCTCGACCAGGTTTACGTCCGTCACGTCGGACCGGTCCGGAACTACCTCTACCACCTCAGCGGCTGCCGCGACCTGGCCGAGGACCTTGTGCATGAGGTGTTCTACCGGGCGATGCGCCAATTGGTATTGGGCGTGCGGGTGCGGCACGTGTCGGCCTGGCTCTACCGCATCGCCCGCAATCTCTACCTTGACCGTCTGAAGCGCCGCCGACTCGAGGAAACGTCGCTCGATGCTCTTGATGCTCATGCCGTCGACGAACTGGCCTACCGGGCGGGGAAGCTGGTCGGCCCGCCGGGACCGCCGCTCGGCCAGCCGGAGCTCGAGGCGCTCCGGCGCGAGACCAACGCCGACATCGCCACAGCCCTGCGGGCTCTTCCGGAGCGACAGCGCACCGCGCTCATCCTCCGCGATGTGGAAGGCCTCACTTACCGGGAAATCGCCGAGGTCCTCCGAACGAGCACCGGGGCGGTGAAGAGCCTGCTCCACCGGGCCCGGGACGGGTTCATCGAGATATATCGCCGCCTGGAAGACGGCAGGAGCGAATAGCGTGAGAGCACGCAGAAGGGGGTGCGGGCTATGCCCGAGGTGACCTGCGCGCTGGTCGAGGACCTTCTCGACCTCTACCTGGATGGGGAGACCAGCGAGGAGACCGTCAGCTTGCTCGAGGAGCACATCGATAGCTGTGCCCGCTGTCAGTCACGAATCGAGCAGCGCCGTCGGGCGCGAGAGCGACTCGCCCGCCTGGCGTGGGGCAAAGGGGAGCTGTCCAGCCTGTTGGCGGGCGACGCCAAGGTCATCGCCATGGCTCGGCGGCGCCTGCGGCGGACTGTCCTCCGGGTCGTGGCCCTCAGTTTGGCCGTGGTTGTCGCCGGTTGGGCCGGGGTGTGGTTTCTGAGCGCTCCCGCGCCCCCGGGGATGTACCTGGCCCGGTTCACGGGCTCCCAAATCCTGGTGAACGGCCGGGCCGGTTTCATCATCCCCTTCCTGTGGGTCCCGGAGTATCCGGGCCAGCGGCCGCCGGAACTCTGGACCGTCGAGATACCCTGCGTGGGCGGGCGTGGGCTGACGCTGAAAGTGGCCGGGGTGACCCTGGAAGGCTGGACCTACGGCCCTCTCCGCTACCAGCGGGGTTGGATTCATGCTTACCAGCAGGAAGGCGTCTTGACGCGTTTCGGGGACGGGTTTTGGAGCTTCTACCCGAAGGAGCCGCCCCTGGACCCGCTGTGGGACGACGAAGGTCTGCCCTATATCACCCGGCGGGCCCGCGCGGTGACCATAATCGCCCGGGCGGGCCGGATCCTGGCCACCACCAGTGACATCGATCTGACCTTGGTCCAGTGGAACGATCATTCCATTCCGACCTACCGCCCGGCACCCGGGCCGGACGGAGAATGGAGTCCGTTCTTCAGGGTAGGCATCGGCGCCAGCGCGGATGGGCGGCACGTGCACCTGCAGGTATCGACAGATGTCGAGGGAGTCGAGCTCGTTGATGTGATTCTTCCGGAGAGCGTGAGGCTGCTCCGGATCGAGGTCTCCCACGGCCCGGGGGGGGTCGGGCTGTCTGAGCCACTGGACCTGCCGTATAGGTTGCCTGTCGGAACAACAGATCTCGTTGGCCAGAGTGTCGCTGACCCCGGGTTCATGGTCTTCGCCACCATGGTGGTGTTGAGGGTCGGCGGGGAAACTCATCTCGAAGAAACCGGCCCCTACTCGACCCTGTCAGGAAACGCACCCCTCGGAGAGGTCTATGACCTGCGTCAACCCGATTGAGCCGAGGGTGGGAGCGGCTATGACGCCGACGAGGGCCGCGGCTCAGACCGGGGCCCTCGGCCGATGGCCCTCACCCCGACCAGGGCCTGCTCTCGGATAGACCTGAGGGCCATATACTGATTCGAGGTGGTGCCTCTTGGTCAGGGCTTCGGACCTGCGGCTGAGGGACGTGGTCAACGTCCTCGACGGGTCCCGCCTCGGGTTCATCGTCGACTTCGAGCTCGACCTCGAGACGGGGACGGTCACGGCGCTCGTCGTCCCCGGACCGGGCCGCTTCCTCGGCTTTCTCGGCCGCGAGACCGAGTACGTCATCCCCTGGGAGCGCATCCGGAAGATCGGCACCGACGTCATCCTCGTCGACATCCCCGGCTACACCGACCCGGCCCGGAGGTGAGGGGCCGCTCCTCCGCCTTCTTCTTTCTTCCCCCAGGTTTTCGCTTTCCGGCGTAGACCACAGTATCTAGTCTGGCTATAATGAGGGGGTGCGCTATATCTCGTGAGGAATGTATGTTCGCCCCCGGGGGAGGTGGGTCCGTGCGCTGCCCCCTCTGCGGCCGTCCCGACAGCCGCGTGCTCGACTCCCGGCCCGTCCAGGAGCAGCGGGTCATCCGCCGGCGCCGGGAGTGCGAAGCGTGCGGGAACAGGTTCACGACCTACGAGAAGACCGAGGAGCGCCCCCTGCTCGTCGTCAAGAGAGACGGGCGGCGGGAGGCGTTCGACCCCCTGAAGATAGTCGCCGGTCTCCTGCGGGCCTGTGAGAAGCGGCCCGTGAGCGCCGCCGACATGGAGAACCTCGCCGCCGAGGTGGAGCGGGAGATACGCCGCCTCGGGGACGAGGAGGTCTCCAGCGAAACCATCGGCGAGCTCGTCATGGAGAAGCTCCGGAAGCTCGACGAGGTGGCCTACGTGAGGTTCGCCTCCGTCTACCGGCAGTTCACCGACCTTGAGGCCTTCCGGCGCGAGGTCGACCGCCTTCGGCGGCGCGAAGCCGACCGCCTTCGGCGGGACTAGGGCCCCGGCCGGAGCCGGGATCTAGATCCCGGCCGAGCGATGACGGACCGATGATGACGATAAGAGAGAAGGCGCTGTGAACCGGCGCCCGAGACCGCGGGGGAGAGATAGAGACGATGGCCCGAGAACCGGTTCTGACCGAGAACGCCCTGATAGTCCTGACCAACAGGTATCTGGCCAAGAACGAGCTCGGCGAGGTTGTCGAAACCCCTGAGCAGCTCTTCCGCCGGGTCGCCCGGAATCTTGTCCTCATGGACGTCCTCTACGACCCCGAGGTCTACGACCCGGGGGGCGGCCAGACCGCCGGCGACGAGGTGACGCCGGCCGGAGCTGGCGAGCCGCCGCCGCCCTACACCTCCTACGACCTGTCGACTCTCCGCAACGCCTACGACAGCCTCCGGCGCCGCGGCCACATGAAAGTCGACTTCGGGCGGCTCCTGGGGATTCTGGCCGACCGTCGGCCGCTCCTCGCCCAGGCCGAGGACCGCCTCTACGGGGCCATGGCCTCGCTCCGCCTCCTCTTCAACTCGCCGACCCTCATGAACGCCGGCCGCGAGCTCCAGCAGCTCTCGGCCTGCTTCGTCCTTCCCATTGAGGACTCCCTCGAGAGCATCTTCGACACCCTCAAGCACACCGCCCTGATCCACCAATCGGGTGGGGGCTGCGTGGCCGGCGACGCGCTCGTCCACACGAGCTACTGCGGTATCGAGGAGATAGCCGCCCTCTACGCCCGGGTCCGCGAGACCGGCGTGGCGGAGGAGGTCGGCGACCGCTACCGGGTCATGGACGTGCGGGGCCTCGGCATCCGGACCATGGGCGTCGACCCCGCCACCGGGACCTTCGAGCCGAGACCGGTCACCCACCTCTGGCGGTGGGAGGTCCCCCCGGGGGAGCGGGTGACGGTGAGGTGTGAGGACGGCACGGTGGTGACGACCAGCAGCTGGCACCCGTTCCTGGTCTTCACCGGGGAGGGGATCGAGGAGCGCCGCGCCGACCGGCTCCGCCCGGGAGACATTCTGCTCCAGCCGAACGCCAGCGTCCGGGGGAACTGGCCCTTCCGGGACTTCCAGGAGGTGGACGGGACCCGGCTCGACGAGGAGACGGCCTGGCGCTCGGCCCGGAGCGAGGCGAGCAGCGGCGACAGTCTCGAGCTCTTCGGGCCGGTGAGTAAGTCGCCGCTCACCGTGGTCTCAGCCTTCCTCGGCGGCCTCATCGAGTCCAGGGGCCGCGTCGGACCGCGCGATCGGGGCGTGGTCGTCTCAACGGCCTCCCGGGAGTTCGCCCGGCGCCTGGAGGCCCTGGCGAGCCTCCTGGGCCTAGGTCCCTCCCTAAGGACCAGGCGGCCAGGGAAGCGGGGGGAGGCGGACGGCCGCCGGGTCTACGACGTGCGGTTGGCCTCGCCCGCCCGCACCGCCGACCTTGCGGCCATGGTCCTTCCGTGGGTCCGGGACCCCGACCGGCGCGCCCGCCTGGAGCACCTTCAGGAAGGCCGGGGGAGGGCCCGTCGCCCGAGCCCGCCGGCCCGTCCGGCCGCGGCCGCGGAAGGCCTCCTCCTCCACGAGAGGGTCGCGCAGGCCTCGACCCGGGTGACGGCCGTGGAGCCGGCGACCGGAGAGCGGGACTTCTACGATTTCACGGTGGAGGGCCACAACAACTACCTGGCCGGCCGCGGGAGCCTCACCATCGTCCACAACACCGGCTTCTCTTTCTCGCGCCTAAGGCCCAAGGACGACATCGTCCGCTCGACCGGGGGCGTCGCCAGCGGCCCGGTGTCGTTCATGCGGGTCTTCGACGCGGCCACCAACGCGGTCAAGCAGGGCGGTACCAGGCGCGGGGCCAACATGGGTATCCTCCGGTGCGACCACCCGGACATCGTCGACTTCATCAACTCCAAGACCGACAGCCAGGCCATCACCAACTTCAACATCTCGGTGGGTCTCACCGACGCCTTCATGGAGGCGGTCCGGAAGGACGCCGAGCACGAGCTCGTCAACCCCAGGACGGGGAAGGTGACCGGGACGATTAGGGCCCGGCGGCTCTTCGAGCTCATCGCCGAGCGAGCCTGGGCCAACGGCGAGCCGGGGGTCATCTTCCTCGACCGGATGAACCGGGACAACCCGACCCCTCACCTCGGGGTGATCGAGAGCACCAATCCGTGCGGGGAGCAGCCTCTTCTCCCGTACGAGTCCTGCAACCTGGCCTCCCTCAACCTCGCCCGGGTGGTCTCCGGCGGCCGGGTCGACTACGAGGCTCTGGGGGACCTCATCGACCTGGCCATGCATTACCTTGACAACGTCATCGATGCCAACCGCTACGCGATGCCCGAGATCGAGCGGATGACCAAGGCCAACCGCAAGGTGGGGCTCGGCGTCATGGGGTGGGCCGACATGCTCATCCAGCTCGGGATAGCCTACGATTCCGAGGAGGCCGTCGCCCTGGCCGAGGAGGTCATGGGATTCATCGACGCCCGGTCGAAGCAGGCCTCGGCCCGCCTGGCCGAGGAGCGGGGACCGTTCCCCAACTTCGCGGGGTCGGCGCTCGACCGACCAGGTGAGCCGCCACTCCGGAACGCCACGACCACGACCATCGCTCCGACCGGGACCATCAGCATCATCGCCGGGGCCTCGAGCGGCATCGAACCCCTCTTCTCCATCGCTTTCACCCGCAAGGGCGTCCTCGGGGGAAAAGAGCTCGTCGAGATCAACCCGCTCTTCGAGTACGTGGCCAGGCGCGAGGGATTCTACGGCGACTCCCTCATGGCCGCGGTGGCCAGGGCCGGGAGCATCCAGGCCCTGGACGGGGTGCCGGCCGAGGTCAAGAGGCTCTTCGTCACCGCCCTGGACATCGACCCCGAGTGGCACTGCCGGATGCAGGCCGCCTTCCAGAGACACACCGACAACGCCGTGTCCAAGACGGTGAACCTCCCCTTCGAGGCGACCCCGGAGGACATCCGGGCGATATACGAACTCGCGTACGACCTCGGCTGCAAGGGGGTCACGGTCTACCGCAACGGGAGCCGGGCTTCGCAGGTGCTGAACGTGGGGCGGAAGGCCGGGGCCGGAGAGGGGTGCGGCCCCGGGCCGGGGCCGGCCGCCCGGGCGGCGGGTGTCGCGGCGGTCGCGCCGCCCGGCCGCCAGGTCATCGACCGCGGCCCGTGGGGGAAGGTCCGCCCGGTACCGCGGCCGACCGGTCTCTCCGGCGTGACGGTCCGGAAGATAACCCCGCTCGGGAACCTCTACCTCACCCTCAACATCGCCGACAACCAGCCGTTCGAGCTGTTCGCCCAGATCGGCAAGGCCGGCAGCGACGTCGCGGCTTTCACCGAGGCTCTGGCCAGGCTCGTCTCCCTCGCCCTCCGCTGCGGCATCGACCCCCGGGTCATCGCCGACGAGCTCGGCGGGATAGGAGGGAACCGGAGCGTCGGGTTCGGCCCGAACCGGGTGAAATCGGTGCCCGACGCCATCGCCCGCTTCATGGACGAATACCTATCAGGGGAGATCGAGGTCTCGCCCTGGGCGGCGCGGCGGGCCGGACAGCTCACCATGTTCGAGAACGGGCCGGCCGCCGGGGCGGAGTCCGGGGGAGCCGCCCCCGGACCGGGCCCCGGAGTGGAGACGGGTGCCGGACCGAGCGGACGGGACGCCGGACGGGACGCCGGACGGGATGCCGACCGCCCGGTCGCCTGGGAGCCGGAGGTCTCCGCCGCGCCCGAGGCCGAGGACGACGTTTGGGCTGCTCAACCGGAGCCGGCTCTACGTTCGAGCTTCGACCTCTGTCCGACCTGCGGGATGCAGAGCCTGGCCTACGAGGAAGGATGTCTCAAGTGCCGGTCGTGCGGGTATAGTGAGTGCTGAGGGGAGAGGGGTGACGCCTTGCCGGGACCGGGACAGCTCGGGGCCCTGTTCGTCGTCGCCGGGGCGGCGCTGGTGGGCGCCGTGCACGCCCTCCTTCCTGACCACTGGATACCCTTCGTCGTCCTGAGCAAGGCCCGGAACTGGGATATCCCCCGGTCGCTCCGGGCCGTCGTTGCCGGCGGGGTGGCCCACCTCGCCTCGACCGCGGCGCTCGGCCTCCTCATCGCCTATCTCGGCGCCGGCGCTCTGGAGAAGGTCGGGCACACGGCGGAGCTCGCCGGGGCCGGGGTCCTGGTCGTCTTCGGGGCCGTCCTCACCTGGCGGGGGGTCCGGACGGCGCGCGCCGCGGCCGCCGCCGACGGGACCGCCGACCACGGGCCGCCAGTTCGCCCGGGTCACCGGTGCGGGCCGGGCCACCGTCACGCGGTCGGCCAGGGCCGCGACCGGCCGGCCGCCAGCGACCGGAGCCACATCCTCCAAGGGGCCATCCTCGGCCTCCGGCCCTGCGCGGAGGCCATCCCCATCTTCCTCGCGGCGGCGACCTTCGGGCTCACTCCTTCGCTCGTGGTCGTCGCGGTCTGGGTGGCGGTCACGCTGGGGGCCATGGTGGCCGTCGTCTGGCTCTCCCTTCTCGGTCTCCGCGGTCTCAGGCCCGAGCGGCTCGCCCGCTACGGAGAGCTCGTGGCCGGGTCGGTCATCCTGGCCATGGGCCTGGGCGCGGCCAGTCTCTGCCTGCTCCACTAGCCCTTCGCCCGGCGGCAGGTAACTCCGCCCTGGGGGTGAAAGATGTAGAAATACTCAGATAGCGGCCCGGATGCCTGCCCCCCGGGCCGCCCCAGGGGAGGGGAGACCATGAGGACGGCCGAGGAGTACCTGGCCAAGCTCAGGGGGATGCGCCGGAACGTCCACTACCGCGGGGAGCTCGTCGACCGTGACCACCCGGACATCATGCCCGGCATCCGGGTCATCAGCGAGACCTTCAAGGTTGACGACCCGGCCCTGAAAGGTCTGGCCGCGGCGACGTCCCACCTCACCGGAGAGACGGTGAACCGCTTTTGTCACATCCACTGCACCACGGACGACCTCCTCGCCAAGCAGAAGCTCACAAGGCTCCTTTGCCGCCGGACCGGCGGGTGCATCCAGCGCTGCATGGGCATCGACGCCCTCAACGCCCTGTCGGTGGTCACCAAGCTCGCCCAGGACGCCACGGACATCGACTACCACGAGCGGTTCAACCGCTATCTCCGCTACTTCCAGGAGAACGACCTCGTCGGCAACGCGGCCCAGACCGACGTGAAGGGCGACAGGTCCAAGCGGCCCTCCGAGCAGGCGGACCCCGACCTCTACGTGAGGGTCGTGGAGCGGGGCCGCGACGGGATAGTCGTTCGCGGGGCCAAGGCCCACAACACCATCGGCCCCTACTGCGACGAGATCATCGTCCTCCCGACCCGCCTCATGACCCCGAACGACGCCGACTGGTCGGTGGCCTTCGCCGTGCCGGCCGACGCCGAGGGGGTCCACCAGTACATCCGGGCGACCCACCCGCGCCCGCGCTCCTTCCTCAAGGCTCCGGTGGCCGAGTTCGGGGCCTGCGACTCCCTGACCGTCTTCGACGACGTCTTCGTTCCCTGGGAGAGGGTCTTCCTCTGCGGCGAGACGGTCTTCGCCGGCCAGCTGGCCGCTCTCTTCGCGACCTACCACCGCCACAGCTACACGGGGTGCAAGGCCGCCGTCTCGGACATCGTCCTCGGGGCGGCCGCCCTGGTGGCCGAGTACAACGGGGTGGCCAAGGCCCCCCACGTCCGGGACAAGCTCGCCGAGCTCATCGCCGTGGGAGAGCTCGTCTTCGCGGCAGGGGTGGCGGCCAGCGTGACGGCCCAGCCCGCCTCGTCGGGGACGATGGTCCCGGACATCATCTTCACCAACGTCGGGCGCTACCACGCCGGGGTCAATGTGATGCACGAGTTCGAGATTCTCATCGACCTTGCCGGCGGTCTCCCGGCAACTCTGCCGCCGGAGGAGGAGTGGGCGAACCCCGAGAGCGCCCGCTTCCTCGATAAGTACATCATGCGCAACCCGAGCGTCTCGGCCGAGAACCAGCACCGGTGTTTCCGGCTGCTCTCGGACCTCCTCTGCTCGAGCAACTCCGGGGTGATGCAGGTCGCCGGGGTTCACGGGGGCGGCTCGCCCATCATGGAGCGCATCGCCATCACGAGCCTCTACGACTTCGAGGAGAAGAAGGCCCTGGCGAGATACCTCGCCGGGATAACGAGCTAGAGGGGAGGACGGCCTTGAGCCGGACCGGAGCCTTTCCCGCGGACGAGCTCGAAGGCGGCCCGGTCGTCATCCGGATGGCGGCCCTGGAGGAAGCGCTCCCGGGAACCCTGGCCGTTTTCAGCACTCGCCTGGGAGGGGTGAGCTCCCCCCCCTGGGATACCCTGAACCTCGGCTACCACGTCGGGGACAGCCCGGTCGACGTCACCGAGAACCGCCGGCGGCTCCTGCGGGCCCTGGGCGTCGAGGCCGACAGCCTGGCGGCTCCGGCCCAGGTCCACGGGGACGGCGTGAAGGTGGTCCACGCCCCGGGGCGCTACGAGGACGCCGACGGTCTTCTGACCCTCGTGCGGGGACTTACGCTCGCGGTGTCCTGCGCCGACTGCGTCCCGGTCTACCTCCTCGACCCGCGGACTCCCGCGGCCGGCCTCGTCCACGCCGGGTGGAAGGGAACCCTGGCCGGCATCGCCGCCCGGGCGGCGGAAACCATGGTTCGCCGGTTCGGCTCCCGCCGCTCGGAGCTCGTCGCCACCATCGGACCGGCCATCGGGCCGTGCTGCTACGAGGTCGGACCGGAGGTGGCCGGCCCGGCCGAGGAGCGCTTCGGTTCCGGGGCCGTCAGACGTGACGAGGACGGCCGCTCCCGCTTCAACCTGTGGGAGGCCAACCGCCTGAACCTCCTGTCGGCCGGGCTCGACAGACGGCGGGTTCACGTCTCCGGGCTCTGCACGTTCTGCCGGGAGGACCTGTTTCACTCCCACCGGCGGGCCACCCTGCGGGGGCCGCGGCCGCCCCGCTCGGGGCGGATGATGGGACTGATGCGGCTCCCGCTGGAGGGCCGGGCCGGAATGTGGGGGGAGGAAACGTCGCTCCCCCGCAAGAACTAGGCCCCCACTACCCCCCGGACCTCCGGCGGGCTAAGGAAGGGCTAGGCCAGTTGACCCGGTCCGGTGACAGGAGAGCGCGCCGCACGAGCCGGAGGTCGCGGTCGGGCGGTCGCAGCGGGGGCCTTCGCGACGGTGAGCGCGGCGGCCGCACGGTCCGGGCCGGCCGGCCGCTCTCGAGCCGCACGGCCCGCCGCGGGCCGACCTCACGCCGCTCGGCGGCGCGGGCGGCGTCCCGGGGCCGCTTCCGGTCCTTCCTCCTCCTGGCCGGCCTTCTTCTCGCCCTGGGGGCGGTCGGCTACCCGGCCGTCAGGTCCGTCGTCCTCGCGCAGCTGGTGGGCGTCGCCCTCGCCCGCGAGGGCCGGGTCGAGGAGACCATCTCCTGTCAGGGATTCGTCATCCGGCACGAGACTGTCCTCCGCTCTCCGGTGACGGGGACGGTCTCGCTGTCCCTGGCCGAAGGGGAGCGGGCCAGGGCAGGCGCGGAGGTCGCCCAGCTTGCGGACGCTGAGGAGCGGCGGGAGGCGGCCGCCGCCGTAGCCAGGCTCGAGGCGGAGCTCGCGGCTTACGACGCCGAGCGCGGCCCGGAGAAGGAGGCTCTGGAGGCCGAGCTCGCCGCTATCCGGGCTGAGGGCCAGGCTCAGGCCGAGAACCTGAGGCTCGCCTGCCTGGCGGCGGATTTTCCGGGCATCGACGCCTCCTCGCGGGCTCTCGCCGTCGCCGGCCGGCGGCGGCGGGACGCCGAGGACCGCCTGGCCGTCATCCGGGAGGGGCGGGAAAGGCTGGAGCAGGAGCTCGCCGCCGCGGAGGGCGCCCTCGAGCGGTCGACGTTCCCGGTCCTCGCCCCGGGGGCCGGGGTGGTTAGCTACTGCCTTGACGGCCTCGAGGAGATCCTGACCCCGGACTCCATCGGGCGCTACACCACCCGCCAGGTGCTGGCCATGGTCAGCCGCCCGGTCTTCACCGCGGAAGAGACACGTCTCCGGGCTGGCGAACCCGTGGCCCGGATAGTCAGCGACCGCGAGGTCCTGCTGGCCGTCGTCGTGACCAACAGCCAGGCCGACCGGATGGTCGCCGTCCGGGACGTGACCCTCCGCTTCCCGGCCTTCGAGGGCCGGCGCGAGGCGGCGGCCCGGCTTCACCATGTGGGTGAGCGGGAGCGGAACGGGTACTGCCTCATCACCTACGCCACGGGGGAGCTCCTTGACGGCATGGTTTCCGGACGGCAGGTGGAAGCGGTCATCGTTCTCAAGACCCTGAGCGGGACTGTCGTTTCCCGCAAGGCTGTCGTCCAGCGCGGCGGGATGGATGGAGTCTTCGTCCTCGACCGGAACGTCTGCCGCTTCCAGCCGGTGGAGGTCAGGGGAGGTAACGAGGACGAGGTGGTGGTCAAGGGCCTCCCCGCCGGGACGCCGGTCATCACCACTCCGTGGCTGGTGGACGAGGGGCTGAGGCTGGGAGGATGACGAACCTGGGCGCGGGCGCCGATATTGACGTCAACCTGGAGCGGGTCAGGGAGCGCATCGCCCGGGCGGCCCGCCGGGCGGGTCGGGCTCCCGAGGATGTCCGCCTGGTTGCGGTGACCAAAGGCGTCCCCGTCGACCGGGTCCGTCGGGCCATCGAACTCGGGGTGAGCGACCTCGGCGAGAACCGGGTGCAGGAGGGAGCGGCCAAGCGGGCGGCCCTCGCCGGCGACGCGCCCGCCGTCAGCTGGCACCTCATCGGCCACCTCCAGACGAACAAGGCCGGCCGGGCCGCCGAGACCTTCGACCTCATCCACTCGGTCGACGGCGTCCGGGTGGCCGAGGCCTTGTCGAGGAGGGTCTCCGGTTCGCTGCCGGTTCTGCTGCAGGTCAACGTTTCCGGCGAGGCGTCCAAGTTCGGGGTCGGTCCGGAGGAGGCCGGGGAGCTCCTGCGGGCGGTGAGCCGGCTGCCGGGTCTCGTGGTCCGCGGGCTCATGACCATGGCCCCACTGGTCGACGACCCCGAGGAGACGCGGCCGATCTTCCGCCGGCTCGCCCGGCTGGCGCGGGAGCTCGGCGGGCTCCGCCTCCCGGGTGTGTCGCTGGACCTTCTCTCCATGGGGATGACTCAGGACTTCGAGGTGGCCATTTCTGAGGGGGCCAATCTTGTCAGAATAGGGAGCGCGATTTTCGGCCCGCGTGAGGGATAATACGGAAAGAGGTGGTCCTCCTTGCCTTCGGCCGTCCTCCTGGTGAACCTCGTTGTAGTGCTGGCCATCCTGGTGCTGGTGGTGCGCATCGTCCTCTCCACCGTCACCGCCGTCGCCGGCCCGGACCGCCTCTGGCCCGTCCTGAGGACCGTCCACAACTACCTGGTCGAGGTCACCGAGCCGGTCCTGAGGCCCATCCGCCGGGTTCTACCCGATGTCGGGGTCCCTATCGACCTCTCGCCTCTCATCGCTATCATCGTCCTTGACATAGTCGGGCGCGTGCTGTCCTTCGCCCTGCTGCGGGTCCTGTGAGGGAGGAAGATGTCGGCAACCGTCGAAACGAGTGCCGTTGAAGTGTCCGCACGGGGGTGCCGAGTTTGAGCCTAACTCCTCTCGATATTCACAACAAGGAGTTCAGCCGGGCCTTCCGCGGCTACTCCGAGGCCGAGGTCGACGAGTTCCTCGACACCGTGGTCAAGGAGTTCGAGGGCCTCATCCGGGAGAACGCGGAGCTCAAGGACCGCCTGGACGAGATCGAGCGGACCGTCGAGCGCTACCGCGCCATCGAGGACACCCTCAACAAGACCCTCCTCCTCGCCCAGCAGGCGGCGGAGGACGCGCGCGCCCAGGGTGAGCGCGAGGCCGCTCTCGTCCGCGAGCGGGCCAAGCTGGACGCCCAGCGGATCATCGATGAGGCCCGGGAGCGGGCCAAGCAGGCTCTGGCCGACTACGCCGAGATCCGCCGCGAGGCCGAGCTCTTCCGGATGAGAATGAAGACCCTGCTCTCTGCCCAGCTCGAGCTCTTCGAGGAGGCGGCGCTCAAGGGAGACGACCTCCCGAGCGTCCCCGTCCCCGAGCCCGAGGAGGAGGAGCGCGAGGAGGCGGTAGCCCTGGACTTCCGCCGGGCCGAGCCGGCTAGGCCGAACCTTTGGGGCGAGCCGGTCGAGACCGGACCCCGGTTCCCCGCGCGGCTCCGGCCGGAGCGCGCCGCGCCGCCCGGGCCGTCCTTCTCGGTCGAGCCGGCCGCCGGGGACGAGGACGAGGAGGACAAGGACTGGTAGGGGGAACCCGGGGAGGGCCGGAGGGGCGCCGTGGCCCGCATGGCTCCGGGCCGGGGGGCGGCGATGACGCCGCTCGGCCGGGGGCGGTCCTCAGGGTGAGGGCCCGCCCGGGAGCCTCGAGGACGGAGATCGCCGGGTTCTACGACGACGCGCTGGCCGTGCGCGTCGCCGCTCCACCCGAGAAGGGCCGGGCCAACCGGGCCCTTCTGGATTTTCTGGCCGAGAGCCTCGGCGTCGCCGTCAGTGACCTCTCCTTGGAGGCCGGAGCCCGCGGCAGGGACAAGCTAGTGCGGGTCAGGGGCCTCAGCCCGGCCGAGCTGGACCGCCGGGTCGAGCAGGCGGCCGGAGCCGCCCCGCGGCGCCCGGACACCACGAGAGCCTAGGAGGACGGACCGAGTGTCGCGACTGCGGACCACGGAGGTCGACCGGGCCGACCGGGCCGGGCTCGAGCGCTTCGGGGAATACGTCGCCCACGGGCCGAAGGGCCACATCCTCCAGACCGTGGCCTGGGGCGAGCTGAAGGCGCGGACCGGCTGGATCCCGGTGCGGTTCGTGGTCGAGGAGGTCGGGTCGGGGCGCCTCCGGGGCGCCGTGTCGGTTCTTCTCCGGCGCATCCCGGTTCCGGGACGAAAGCTCTTCCTCGCCTACGCGCCCCGCGGGCCGGTCGTGGACTACGAAGACGAGGAAGCGCTCCGAGCACTGGTCGATGAGGTGCGGAGGAACCTCCGCGCCCGGGGTGCCGTCGCCCTGAAGATCGACCCCGACATCCCCGCCGCCCGGACCGATGTCGTCCGGCGTCTGGAGGGTCTGGGGTTCCGGCGCGTCGACAGGGGCCTCGGCTTCGAGGGGGTTCAGCCCCGTTTCGTCTTCCGCCTTCCGCTCGACCGGACGCCGGACGAGCTGATGGCCGCCTTCCAACCCAAGACGAGATACAACATACGCCTCGCCGTGCGCCGGGGCGTCACGGTCCGTCCGGGACGCGACCTCGCGGACCTCCGGACCTTCTACCGCATCCTTCTCGAGACGGCCCGGCGGGACCGCTTCCTTGTCCGGGCCGAGAGGTACTACCGGGACATGTGGGAGCTCCTCGTCGAGCGGGGTCTCGCCCGGCTCTTCCTCGCCGAGCACGAGGGGGAGACCCTGGCCGGCACGATAGCCTTCATCCTGGGGGACAAGGCCTGGTACGTCTACGGGGCTTCCTCGAACACCCGCCGGGAGGTCATGCCGAACTACCTTCTCCAGTGGACCATGATTCTCTGGGCCAAGGAGAACGGGTGCAGGATGTACGACTTCCGGGGGGTGTCCGGGAACCTCGACCCCTCCGATCCCCTTTACGGTCTCTACCGCTTCAAGAAGGGCTTCGGGGCGGAGTTCACCGAGTTCATCGGGGAGTTCGATCTCGTCCTCCGCCCGGCCTGGTACCTTCTCTACACCTACGGTGAGCCGGCCTACCGGCGCCTTAGAGCCGCCTTGCGTCCCGGCCCGACTACCCTTCCGGTCGAGGGGGGAGATTAGGCCCCGGAGGGGTGGGTTTGAGCGACAAGGGACCGGTGGGCGGTCCGACGGGCGGGCCGGTCGGCGCGGAGCAGGACGAGGCCGGTCCGGTCGCCGTGGCGCGGCACCGGACCGCTCCCCCCGAGCGGCCGTCCGCGGTCGCCGAGTGGCGCTCGGAGCCGGCGTCCGAGGCCAGCGTCAGGGCCCTGAGCCGCCGACTCGCCGACTACACGCGGCACATCGAGAACCTCAACATCGCCGAGTACGTCGAGCTCGTCCGCAACCCCCGCCGGATGTTCATCCTCAACTTCATCTCCGGGATCGGCCGCGGCTTCGGCATCGCCGTCGGGTTCACCCTCCTCGGCGCCCTGGTCGTCCTGGCCCTCCAGAGACTGGTCATGCTGAACCTGCCGGGCATCGGCGGGTTCATCGCTGAGATAGTCCGCATCGTCCAGGGGAACCTGCGGGGACCCTGACGGGTCCGGCGAGCGGCCCCGGAGCCCCGGGATCGCCGGGCCGGAAGGAGCGTGCCGACGATGGTCGACCGGGAAAAGTTCCGCCGCCTCCTGGAGCGGGAGAGGCTGCGGCTCGAGCGGGGGATAGAGGAGCTCGAAAGGACCGGCCTGGACCGGAGCCTCGGGGAGGCCGTGATGGAGTTCTCGACCTACGATAACCACCCGGCCGACCTCGGGACGGAGACCTTCGAGCGGGAGAAGGACATCGGCCTGCGGGAGGACCGGAGGACGACCCTCGACCTGATTGAGAGAGCCCTGGAGCGGCTCGACAGCGGCGACTACGGAACCTGCGAAGACTGCGGCCGGCCCATCGACGAGGCCCGGCTGGAGGCCGTGCCGTGGACCGCCCGGTGCGTAGCCTGCCAGGGCGAGGTCGAGCGGGCCGAGGCCCGGGACTGGGAGCGTCCGTCGGAGGAGGACGTCCGGCCGGCCTTCTCGAGCTTCACCGAGGGCGGGCCGGAGGACTTCGTCGGTTTCGACGGAGAGGACGCCTGGCAGGCCGTGGCCCGGTACGGGACGTCGAACACCCCCGGGGACTTCCCCGGAGCGGTCGACTACGAGGAGGCCTACATCGACGCTGACGAGAGGCTGGGGGCCGTGGAGGAGGTCGAAACGGCTCCGGGGCCGGGTCCCGGTCCGGACGGCCGCCCCCGAGGCCTGACCGGAGACGACGACGAGGGAAGGAGGCCGGAGGGCCGGGGACGAAAGAAGCGCCGCCCGGGGTGAGGGCTCGAGGACTCCGGGCGGGAAGGGCCGCCCGGAGTGACGGGCGGAGGACGCCGGGTGGCAGGACCCGGAGAGCGTTCGGACACCCTTACCGGGGACACGAGAGGAAGTCCGCCGACATGACACCACCGACCGGCCCGGGGCCCCGTGCGCGTCTCGTCGCCTTTCTCGGGGTCTGGCTCGTGGCCCTCGCCTGGCTGTCGGCCGACCTGGCCAGCAAGGCCTGGGCTCTCGAGGCCCTGGCCGCCGGGGAGCGCGAGGTCCTGAGCGGTGTCCTGTGGTTCAACCTCACCCGCAACCCCGGGGCGGCCTTCGGGCTCTTTCCGGGAGGGCGCCCGTTCTTCGTCGCCGTGACCGCCGTCCTCATCGGGGTCGGCGCCGTGGCGCCCTTCCTCTTCGAGACGCGGAGCCTCGGCTCCGGACACGTCGGGCTCGGGCTCCTGGTCGGTGGGGGCATGGGTAACCTTTACGACCGGGTCTTCCGGGACGGCCTGGTCGTGGACTTCATCGACGTGCGGATCTGGCCGGTGTTCAACCTCGCCGACGTCGGAATCGTGACCGGGACGGGGCTTGTGCTGCTCTACCTGGTAACCCGGGTGCTCCGGCCCGGGGTGGGGTCGGGGTGAGGCTGCGGTGACCGACGAGGGGCGCGAGGAGCGGCGGGATGTCGTCCCTGACGACGACGCCGAGCCGGAGGAAGAAGCTTGGGAGAGCGAGGTCGAGCTGACGGTCGACCCTCCGGGAGCCGGACGCCGCCTGGACGCCTTCCTCGCCTCCCGCCGCGATCTCGGCCTGTCGCGCTCCCACATCCAGAAGCTCATCGCCGAGGGGCTGGTGACCATCGATGGCGAGGAGACCAAGGCCAGCTATAGGCTGCGGGCCGGGGACCGGGTAAGGGTGACCGTGCCGTTCCCCGAACCGCTCGAGGTCGAGCCCGAGCCCATCCCCCTCGACATCGTCTACGAGGATAACCACCTCGTCGTCCTGAACAAGCCCCGGGGCCTCGTTGTCCACCCGGCTCCCGGGCACCTCCGGGGCACCCTGGTAAACGCCCTCCTCGCCCACTGCGATCGCCTCTCGGGTATCGCCGGGGTCTGCCGGCCGGGAATCGTGCACCGCCTGGACCGGGATACGAGCGGGGTGATGGTCGTGGCCAAGACCGACCAGGCCCACCGCTCCCTCTCCGAGCAGATAAGGGCAAGGACGGCCCAGAGGCGCTACCTCGCTCTGGTTCACGGTGATGTGGCGGCGGAGGAGGGGACCATCGAGACCAGGATAGGGCGCGACCCGGTCAACCGCAAGAAGATGGCGGTGGTCCGCGAGGGTGGACGGGAGGCGGTGACCCACTACCGGGTTCTCGAGCGGTACGTCGATTTCACCCTCGTCGAGTGCGCCCTCCGCACCGGGCGGACCCACCAGATCCGGGTCCACATGGACCACATCGGGCATCCGGTGGCCGGAGACCCCGTCTACGGGCCGAGGCGACCGCGGCGGCTCCGGCGGGAGATGGCGAGGTCGATGGCCCTGGTCGTGGACGACGGCTACCCCGAGGCCATCGGCGCTCTGGAAGGTCAGGCCCTGCACGCCCACTTCCTCACCTTCCGGCACCCCGCTACGGGCGAGCCGATGGAGTTCCGGGTCCCGATGCCCCCCGACATGGAGCGGGCCGTGGCCGAACTCCGGCGCCGGGGTCCGCTCCCTCTCGGACCGCGCGGTCCCTCACCCGCCGGGTCCGGGGGTCGGGTCCCCCCGCCGCGGTGAGTCCGGAGCCCCCGGTCGGACCTCGCACCGCCATGCCGGCCGGACCCGCAGGGAGTGGCTCACGCTGCAGTACCTCTCGAGCGAGAGGGCGGCTGCCCGCTCCAGGGCCGTCAGGGCCTCCGGGGAGGCCTCGAGCCGGTAGACGAGGTCGAGGCCGGTGAAGCAGCGAGGGTGGCTGGCGGCCCGAGTTCCCGTCACTTCGATCTCGAGGCCGCTGAAGGGCACCCTCTTCTTCCCGAGGAGGCTCACCACGTCAAGCCCGGTGCAGGCCCCCACAGCGATGAGGAGGAGCTCGGTCGGGTAGGGGCCGGCGGACGGCTCCCGGGCCGGGTCGGGCGGGGGGAGAGGGGGGACGGGTTCCCCTCGGGGGGCGGCGGTTCCGAAGTTGATCAGGACCGGCTTGCCCGAGTCCCCGACTCCGGCGAAGCGGTCATCCCCGTGCCAGGTGAGAACGACTCTCGTCAGCGGGTCCACCCCAATCTGCGTCGGGTCTGGCGGCCACCCCCCGAGCATTCGCCGCCGTCGGTCCGCCGCCCTCCTGAAGACCGGGTCCGCAGGATTCGACGGAAGTATACGCAATTCTCCAGCCACGACCCAATTCGACCCTGTGGGAGATGAGAACTTGCCCGAACCGTTCTTCATCGTCAACCCGGCCGCCGGTAACGGCCGGGCCATCGCGGTCTGGCGCCGCGTCGAGCCCTTGGCGGCGTCCCTGGGCGGCTGCGAGGCCCGTTTCACCGAGGGGCCCGGCCACGCGGGCGAGCTGGCCCGCCAAGCCGCGGAGAAGGGTCACGACCGGGTGGTCGTCCTCGGCGGGGACGGGACCCTGAACGAGGCCGGCAACGGACTCGTCGGCACCGGGGCGGCTCTCGCGGTCGTGCCGGCCGGAACGGCCAACGACTGGGTCCGGACCTTCGGTATCCCGGCCGACGTGCGAGAAGCCACGGTCGTGGCCTACCGCGGTCGTTTGGTCAGGACCGACATCGGCCTGGCGGTGGGGGTCAGGTATTTCTTCAACATGGCCGGGATAGGCTTCGACGCCGAGGTCGCCCATCGGGTCAACCGGCACGGTTCGGTCCTAAAGACCGTGGGGGGAACGCTGCCGACCGTCATCGCCCTCCTCGGGACCCTCCTGGCCTACAGGGCGCCGGCGGCTCGACTGGGCCTGGACGGCGAGACGGTGGAGGTGCCGAGCCTTCTCCTGTGCGCCGCGGGCGTGGGCCGCCACATCGGAGGCGGCATGATGATGCTTCCGGAGGCGGTCGCCGACGACGGTCTCTTCGATGTCCTGTGGGCCCGGGGAATGGGGCGGCTCGAAGTCCTCCGGCTCCTGGCGAGGGTCTACTCGGGCGGGCACACCGCCGACCCACGGGTCTTGACGGCCCGGTGCCGGCGGCTGACGGTCACCTCCGAACGCCCGCTGGCCCTGCATCTCGACGGCGAGGTCGTCGGGACCCTGCCGGTCACGCTCGAGATAGTCCCGGAGGCCCTGGACGTTGTCGTCCCGGCCTAACCCTGCGTGGAACTCGGTCTCAGGAGCTGGACGAACTCCTGGAAGTTCGTCGGTCCCATGCGGTGGGCGGCCTCTATCTTCTGCTTCAGATTCTCGATGCGCTCCGTCTCGCCCATGTTGAGGAAGTGGTTGAGGGCCAGCTGGTACAGCTGGGCGGCGACCACCGGTCCGCCGCCTGCGCCGTCGAGCCGGGCCTTGTAGTCGCCCTCGGCCTCGAAGGACTCACCCTCGGCCCGCCAGACCCGGCGCTCGGCCTCAGCCTGGCCGCTGACGGCGTAGAGCTGCCTTAAGGCCTTCAGGGTCGCTCTCTCGAGGTAGTAGTCTCTCATGCTGACGAAGGACGCCCGGGCCTGCTCGAGACGCTCAGTGAGCCGGGTCCGTTCGGGCTCCGACAAGAGCTCGCCCAGGTCGAGAAGAGCGTCGGCCACGCGGGGCACGTGGGTGAGGTCCCCCGAAGTCGCCAGCCTGTCAATGAGCTCGAGGGCCGCGTCCTTGGCCGCCAGCTGGAGGTCCTTCTTCTTGAACTGGGCGGCGAGGTGGCAGGCGCGCCGGACGGCGCGGAAGGCGAGGTTGGTGTCGCCCCGGGCGTGGTAGAGCTTCCCGCACTGGACGTAGGCCTCGACAGCGACCGCCCCGGCCTCGGCGTCGCGGAACTTGTCCCAGAGGAAGTCGGCGTAGCGCGACCGGTGGAGCGGGTTCGCCGTGGCCGCGACCCGGTCCTTGAGGTACCGCTGGGTGGTGGGCGGCATGGAGTAGAAGTCGGGGAACGGGGTCCCGTCCGAGCGGGTGAATCTCGGACCGAAGTAGCCACCGGTCCCGAACGTCTCCGTCTCCCGGAAGGCGAAAACGAGCCACTCGATTCGGGCCTGGGTGGCCAGCTCGAGCTGTCCCTCGCTTTGGAGAGCGTCCGCCGCTTTCTTGTAGGCCTCGCTCCGGTCCGAGTACAGGGGATAGAGTGAGCCCGTGTCGTTCTCGATCTTCCTGAGGAGCTCCGCGCTGCGGCTGGTCATCCGCGGACGCCACCTTTCCCAGGGCGATTCCTCCAACCTGATGAGGTACCTGGTAAGGGCGAAGAATTCTGCCGTTTTAGTGGGAATCCTCCATCATCCGACTCTGTCGGACGAGTTCTGCCGCCCGGAGCGCCTTTTCGCTCCCGGCTCGACGTCCAGGACGGAGGAGGCGGGCGGACGGCCCGGAATAGATGAGCCGAGATGGGTCAGCGCAGCCTGAAGGTCTACATAGACGCTCTCCGGATCATCGGTCCCAGGAACGCCGTCCTGGCTCTCCGGTACGGGTGGATGCAGAAGGCCCTCGACCGGCGTCGCGCTCCACCGCCCCCGGACGCGGCCTGGGTGGGGCCGGGACGGGCCGTGGAAGGCGTCCCGTCGCGGGACGGGCTCCTCGTCCGCTTCGAGCAGGCGGAGGTCAGGCTGAGAGCTCTGGCGGCCGACCTTCTCGAGGTTACCTGGAGGGAGCCGCCGGCGTACCTGCCTGTGCCCGACCGGGAGACCGACCCAGTTTCGCCCGTCGCGAAAGAGGTCCCGGGCGGCTGGAGCTTCCGCACGGGGGAGCTCGCCGTCCTTGTCACCCGGGAGGGCGGTATCCTTCTCGACGGGCTCCGGGAGGAGCTGCCGCCGCTCTTCCGGGGTGAGGAGGTCCGCCACGCCGTCCGCCTGGCCCCGGACGAGAGACTCCACGGGCTCGGAGAGCGTGCGGCCCCCCTCGACCTCAGAGGGGGGCTCTACCGGCTCTGGAACCGAGACCCCCAGGGGTACGGGCCGGGGGACGACCCGCTCTACCTGTGCGTCCCGGTCTACGTCAGCCGGGGGAGGGGTCGCGGGTACCTCGCCTTCTACGCCAACTGCAGCCCCGGGGTCATCGACGCCGGAAAAACCGACCCAGATATCCTCGAACACCGGTTCGAGGGCGGCGGTCTCCGCTACTACGTCGTCCCCGGCCCGCTGGACCGGGCTCTCGAGCGCTACACCGAGCTGACCGGGCGGCCGCCGCTCCCGCCCCTCTGGGCCCTCGGCTACCACCAGTCCCGCTGGAGCTACTACCCGGACGCCCGAGTGAGGAAGCTCGCCCGGGACTTCTCGGAGCACGAGGTGCCCGTCGACGCTATCCACCTCGATATCCACCATCTGGACGGCTACCGGGTCTTCACCGTCGACCGGCGCCGCTTCCCCGATCTCTCCGGACTGGCCCGGGACCTGCGGGATCAGGGGCTGAGGCTCGTGGTCATCGTCGACCCGGGGCTCAAGGTCGACCGGGGTTACGCCGCTTACCGCGAGCTCATCCAGCGCCGGGCCTACGTGAGCCTCCCCGACGGGCGCCCCGCCGTCGCCCCGGTGTGGCCCGGTCCATGCGCCTTCCCCGACTTCACTTCCGCCGCTGTCCGGGAGTGGTGGGGCGGTCTCTACGAAGGGCTCCTCGGCCAAGGTGTCTCCGGCTTCTGGCACGACATGAACGAACCGGCCGTGTTCAGCGCCTCGGGCGACCCGACCCTGCCCCGGAGGGTCCGGCACGCCGCGGGCGACCACGGCGCGGTCCACAACCTCTATGGGCTGTACATGTGCCAGGCGGGCTACGCCGGGCTCCGCCGGCTGGCCCCGGCGCGGAGGCCGTTCATCGTCTCTCGGTCCGGCTGGGCTGGGCTCCAGCGCTACGCCTGGACGTGGACGGCCGACATCCGCAGCGACTGGCCCTCGCTGCGCCAGACGGTGAGGACCATCTTGGGCCTCGGCCTGTCCGGCATCCCATTCAGCGGGAGCGACGCCGGGGGCTTCACCGGTGACCCGGGGCCGGAGCTCTATGTCCGCTGGCTCCAGGCGGCGGCCTTCCACGCCTTCTTCCGCAGCCACACTTCCGCCCTGGATCCGGACCAGGAGCCCTGGAGCTACGGTGAGCCGTACACCTCGGCTGCCCGGGAGGCCGTCAGGCTGCGCTACGCGCTCCTTCCCTACGTCTACACCGCGGCCTGGGAGGCGGCCTCGAGAGGCTGGCCGCTGGTCCGGCCCCTCTTCTGGCCCGCACCGGGGGCCGCCGGAGGCCGGACGGCGGTCGAGGGCTCGCGGCCGGCCCCGATCGAGGAAGCCGATGACGCCTTCCTCCTCGGAGCGGACCTTCTGGTCGCCCCGGTTCTCGAGCCGGGGGCGACCGGCCGGGAGGTGCCCCTGCCCGCCGGAGACTGGTACGACTTCTGGAGCGACGAGCTTGTGACCGGTCCAGGCGTCGTCTGGCGGGAGGCGCCTCTTGAGAGGATACCCCTCCTCGCCCGGGCGGGAGCGGTCCTGCCCGCCGAGGACCCGGCCCCCAGCGTGGACCGGCGGACCCTGGACCGGCTCTACCTGCATGTCTACCCGCCGGCGGCCGGCGAGGAGAGGCTCTCCCGCCTCTACAGCGACGCCGGGGACGGCTATGGGCCCTACCGGGTGGACGTTTTCCGCCTGCGCCGGGACGAGAGCGGAGGGCGTCTCGAGTTCGCGTGGGAGGAGGGCGGGCCCGCGGGGCCGGCCGACCGGAGGTACCCCTGGCCGTACCGCGAGACGGTCCTGGTCCTTCACGGGGCGCCCCCCGGGAGGCCCGCCCGGCCGCAGTCCCGGGTCGGCGAGCGCCCCGGAGAGACGCTGACCGTCCAACCGTCAGCCAGGGTGGTCCTGGAGCTCGGCTAGGGGGCGGCCGTCACCGCCAGCAGCTCCTCGGCCCTCTTCTCCCAGCCGGCCTCGGTCCGGTGGATGGCCCGCCCGGCGAAGAGCCGCCGCACCTCGCGGAGATAAGGAAGCTTGCGCAGGGCCACCCGGTAGCGGAGGAAGCGCTCGGAGGCCATCTCCTCGTCCGAGGCCAGAATGACCTCCCGCCGGAAGTTGAGAGCCTGAAGGGCCCGGCTGAGCTCGCGCACGCGGCGCTCGACCTGGTCGGGCGTCGGCCGTCCCTCGTCGACGATCCGGAAGAAGTAGGTCGCGTGGCCCGACTCGTTGGTGACCTCGGAGGCCAGGGCGTTGTGCTCGGGCAGGGCGACCAGGAACCAGTAGAGGGGGCGGTGCCGCGCTCCCTCGTCGCCCTCCTCTTCGCCCCCGCCGTCCGCCGAGCCCTCGGCGGCGCCGACTTCGCGGAGGCCGAGGTAAGTGAGTTCCGGCCTGGTCCGGGAGGCGAGCCACTCGAAGGCCCGCCGGCGCACCGGGGACGGCTGGCCGGCCTCGTCGACGAAGATGACCTCGAGGAGGTGGGCCCAGAGGTTGGGGGCGACGGCCTCCAGCCGGGCCCGGCTCGTCGCCTTGCCCATCCGGAGGGCCCGCGCCAGCCGAAAGAGCGTGCCCTCGCTCGTCTCGGGGAGGGTGGAGGCCAGGAGGCGGGCGCTCCGCTCGTACATCTCGTCGACGGCCCGGGTGAGCTCGTCCTGCAACTCGCGGAACCTGGTTCCCATCCGGGTCAGGGTGAGTTTCTCCCCGAGGTCGAAGCGGAGGGTCAGGGTGTAGGCGGCCTCGTCGAAGGCCGCCGTGCCCTCGAGATCGCAGTAGGCGAAGTTGAAGGGGTCGGCCTGCTCGGGGAAGACGACGAGGGTGTTCCGGTAGAGGGCCACCCGCGCCGCGTCGTCCTCGGAGGCGACGCGGCCCGCGTCCTCGAGGCGGTAGGCGCAGGAGAAGTCCTTGCGGAAGCCCTCGTCGGCCATGAGGAGGTTCCGGACGAGCTGAGCCTTCCTCCTGTCCTGGAGGTCGCGGACGAACTGGCCGTAGTACGAACCAAGGTGACGGAGGGCGAACTCCCGGCCGTCCCAGGTGCGGAGGCCGACCCTGTAGTCCCCTTCCTCGAGGCGGTCGATGTCCGAGTAGTAGAGATAGACCTCTTCCCGGCCTTCCGGAAGGACCACCAGGCCGTCCTCGGCCAGGGCGACGCGGCAGGGAACGCCCTGCGCCTCTTGGCCGGTCCCGGGAGTTTCCCAGCGGGCGGCGTGGAACTCCATCTACTTACCCTGCGGCTGGCCGCACTCGGGGCAGAACTTGGCCCCGGCGGCCATCTTGGTCCCGCAGCGCTCGCAGGTCCGCTCCGCGGTCAGCTGGGCCCCGCACTGGGCGCAGAACCTGCCGCCGCTGGTCTCCGCCCCGCAGCTCGGGCACTTGGCCACGACATGGTCGACGACGTTGAGGTCGCGGGAGAAGTCGGTCTGCCACACCTTCTGGCGCATCTGGTCGAGCTGGGCCTCGCTCTGGCTGGCCGCGAGCTCCTGCTCGAGCTTCGGGGCGCACTCGACGCACAGGCCGCGTCCGGTGTTCCAGCAGACCTCCCGGCAGACCCACTTGCCGCAGCGGGAGCACTGGATGAAGTGGGGCTTGACGGCTTCGACGGCCCAGCGGAAGGCGTCATCCCAGGCTTTGCCCCGGGTCTGCCGGCGAATCTCGTAGGCGGCGTCGCCGACGCGGCCGATGACGCTCCCTCCGGCCAGTCGGCCGATGCCCCGGAGGAGTCCCTCGGCCTTGGCTCCGAGGCTAGGCTTGAAGGGCGACATGACGCCGTTCCCGCAGTGGTCGCAGTAGAACTCGAATTGGTGCCCCTGATCCGAGGACATGTCGTTGTAGTTCCGGGTGAACCTGATGAGCTCGCTCACGAGAACGTCCCTCCGTCCGCTGGCCCCGCCGGCTGCCCGGCTGGCTCCGGTCGGCCGGGCCGTCCGCGCCCGCGCCCGCACGCCCCACCTCTGGGCTTTCTTTGGAGCCGCCCCGGTGACTTCGGCAAAGCTTCCTTCGTCTCCTCCCCGGCGCGGCCGGGGAGCGCCCGTAAGCCGGGGAACGCCCGTGTTAACCAGGGAGCGCCGGTAAGCCGGGGGGCGCCCGTAAGCCGGGGAACGCCCGTAAGCCGGGGAGCGCCCGTGTCAACCAGGGAGCGCCGAGCCGACCGGCGAACGGCGGTGCGGCCGGGTCGCCGGCAGGAAAGGTGCTCCGGTTGGTGGAATCGGTCGAAACGCCCGGGAAGCCTGAGCTCCACGAAGCTCCGGGGTGGGGGCTCCGACCCGGGAAGCGGGCGAACGGCCCGCGCCGCCGGATACCGGCCCGGCCCGCGACCGAACCGGGCCGGAGACCCGGAAGGGGGATGGTCCGTTGCTGAAAGTCCTCGAGGATCTCGCCGCGAACTACGCCAGGGTGAAGCCCCAGGACTACGTGGGCTCCATCAACGTAGAGATAGGCGACAACCTGTTCACGCTCGTCCTTGAGAGGGACGATGTCTCGGTGAGGGAGGGGCGGTCGGATAAGGTCCTTGTGGACCTCGTTATGAGCGAGGAGACTTTCGGAAAGCTCGTCGACGGGACCTGGAACGGGATGACGGCCGCCGGACGGGAGCACGCCCGCCAGCCAGCCCCGCTCGACTTCCGCTTCCCGCCGGGGCAGAGCCTGGGCGGGAAGCTCCTCCAAATGCTGTACCACCTCGGCATGCACTTCTTCCACCGGAGCTACCCGCACGTCTTCCGCTTCGGACCGGCCTATGCCCGGACGATCCACGGCGGGCACGCCGTCCCCCTGGCCTACGGGCACGGCATCCGCTTCGCCTACTACACCATCTCCGGCTCGGAGCAGATTAACGAGGCCGAGGACAGCGCCGACCCCTTCGACCAGGTCATTGCGGTCATCGGGGGCGCCGGCGCGGCCGTTATCGGCGGGGTGGAGGTGGCCCTGGAGAAGGGGGTCGCCGTCCACGTCCCTCCGATGACCACCCACATCATCCGCGCCCGCGGGGGCGGCCCGCTCGAGCTCTTCTGGGTGGCCTACGGGACCGGGGCGTAGCCGGGGCAGGGGGGAGACTCTTGTTGGACTGGCAGCTGTGGCTTGTGCTGGCCGTGGTTCTCGGGGTGGCCGAGATTCTCACGGCCGGGTTCTTCGTCCTGTGGTTCGCCCTGGGGGCCGTGGCCGCGGCTGCGGCCGCCGCCCTCGGCCTGGAGGTCGTGCCTCAGGTGGTGGTTTTCCTGGCCGTCTCCGGCCTGCTGGTGCTCTTCACCCGCCCGGTCGTCCAGCGGGTGGTGGAGGGGCGCCGTCCGGCCTACCGGACCAATGTGTCCGCTCTTGTGGGCCAGGTCGGAACGGTAGTCAAGGAGGTGCGGCCGCTCGATCCGGCGGGCCTGGTTAAGGTCCAGGGCGAGGTCTGGACGGCGGTTACCCGCGGCGGGGCCATCCCGGAAGGGGCGGCGGTCGTCGTGGAGGCCGTCGACGGGGTCAAGGTTATCGTGCGGCCCGTCGAGGACCACCTGCCGGGCTGAGCGGGGGCACTTATCGGGAAAGGAGACCGGGACGTATGGACTTCGAGACAGTCCTCCTGACGAACTTCCTCCTGGCTGCGGTCGGCATCCTCATCCTCATCATCGCCCTGTCCTCGATACGGATCATCCACCAGGCCAAGGTCGGCATCGTCGAGCGGCTGGGGCGGTTTCACGGCAAGGCCGAGACCGGAGTGAACTTCCTCGTTCCCTTCATCGACCGGATGCGAGCGATGATTGATCTGCGGGAGCAGGTGGCGGATTTCCCACCCCAGGCGGTCATCACCCGCGACAACGTGACCATGCAGATAGACACCATAGTCTACTTCCAGGTGACCGACCCGATCAAGTACACTTACGAGATAGCCAACCCCAGGGCGGCTATCGAGTACCTCACGGCCACGACCCTCAGGAACATCGTCGGTGAGCTCGACCTCGATGCGACCCTGACTTCGCGTGACGTGGTGAACGCCAAGCTGAGGACCATTCTCGACGAGGCCACCGACAAGTGGGGCATCCGCGTCAACCGGGTCGAGCTCAAGAACATCATGCCGCCACGCGACATCCAGGACGCCATGGAGAAGCAGATGCGGGCGGAGCGCGAGCGGCGCCAGGCCATTCTCCTGGCCGAGGGTGAGAAGCGTTCCGCCGTCCTGCGGGCCGAGGGCGAGAAGGAGGCGGCCATCCGGCGGGCCGAGGGTCTCCGAGAGGCCCAGATTCTCGAGGCCGAGGGCCAGTCGAAGGCCATCATCATGGTCCAGGAGGCCCGGGCCAAGGGCATCAAGGCCGTCTACACGGCCATCAAGGAAGCCGACCCCACGCGCGAGGTCGTGGCCATCCGGTCCATGGAGGCCCTGGAGAAAGTCGCCGAGTCCCCGTCGGTGAAACTCATCGTCCCGACCGAGGCGGTCGGCGTCCTCGGAGCCCTGGCGGGGGCGCGCGAGGTTTTCGCGCGCGACCCGGCCGCCGGCGAGGCGGCCCGGCCGCACGGGCGCGACGAGGGTGACAGCCCGGCCGGGGACGGTTCCGGTTAGCGGGAAAGCGAACGGGGAGAAACGAGAGGGGGGCGGGCCGTCCGGTCCGCCCCCCGTCGTTGCGCGCCTTGGAGCGTCCAATCTCTGCCGGCCCGCCGGGCCCGGCGGCCCGCTACTGGCCAGCCACGGCCCTGTAGGCGTTCACCAGCCCCCAGCCGTAGACCTCGTCGTAGCCGACCCGTCCGAGGTCCTCGGCCGAGCCGATAACCGCCGCCTTGATCTGGGACGGACCGAACGCGGGGTTCTGGGCCGCGACCAGGGCGGCCACGGCCGCGACCTTCGGGGCGGCCATCGAGGTGCCCGCCATCCAGGCCCACCCGACGAGGACGGTCCCGTCAGGGTTCACCCTGGCGTAGGTGCTCAGGCACATGTCGAGATACCAGCCGGGCTGCGGGTAGCGCCGGAAGTCGCCCCCCGGGGCGGCGAGGTCGACGAAGCCCGGGCCGTAGGTCGAGTAGGAGGAGAGCGAATCGTCCGGCCCGGTGGCCGAGACGGCGATGACCCCGGCCGTCCCCGCCGGGACCTTCATCGTCGCGCCGATGAAGTAGTAGCCGTACGGGCCGTACCGCTCGTTCAGGAACTGGGTGACCTCGTTCCTCCGCGTCGCGTTCAGGCCGTCGTTGCCGGCCGAGGCGACGACCACCGCGCCGCGGCGATTGGCGTACTCGACCGCCCGTGAGTAGGCGAGGAAGGGCGCGACGTCGTTTCCGAGCCTGTAAGTCTCACCGGTCTCGGGGTCGGTCCACCACACCTGGCCGAGGACGTGATAGCCGCCGAGGCTCATGGAGATGACCCGGCAGCCGTCGTCGGCCGCCTGGACGATGCCTGCGGCTATCCAGGCCGTGTAGCCGCTGCCCTGGCGGGTGAGGGCCCGGTAGGCCCGGAGACCGGTCCTCGGCGCAACACCGAGGACCCTGCCGTTCGCGGCGATCGCTCCTCCGCAGTGGGTGCCGTGGCCGTGGCGGTCGAAGTAGTCGTTGGGGTCGCCCGTCTCACTGGGATCGTTGCCGAACCCGCCGGCCGGAATCATGTTCCGCCCGGCGAGGAGGTTCATGGCCAGGTCGGGGTGGGGGTAGATGCCCGTGTCGATGACGCCCACGACCACATCGCGGCTTCCCGCCTGGATGTCGAAGCTCGCCCCGTTGTTCGTCACGCGCTTGATGTCCCACTGGTACAGGTTGTAAAAGACGGCCGCGCCGGTGTCGACTTCGGGGAGGTCGGCCATCTCGACCACGGGCACATCGAGGCTGAGCGGCAGGGACGGGCCGGCGGCCCGCACGGCCCCGCTCGCCAGGATGCGGCCGACGAAGCCGCCGCCGGCCCGGGCCTCGATGACGCCTATCTGCGGTATGGCCAGGACCACCTCGCCGCCGGCGGCCCGGACGATGTCGGCGGCGTCGTCCGGCAGGGTCGACGAGGAGAAGACAACGGTGTAGCTCTGGAGTTCGGAGGCCGCGAGAGCCGCGGCTCCCGGAGCGGCGGCCAGGATGACGGCCGATAGCAGGACTGCAAGGAATCTCTTCACCTTCTGAACCCTCCTTCTCTGCTCTAGAAAGGTTGCCCGAAAGGGCTGGGCGTGGCGGATGGCGCGCACGGAGCTACGACATTCGCTTCCAGCAGTGCCAATTCCTCCCACACGCCCCAAGAAAGCCTCAGGTCGGGGAATCTCGAGAGGCGGCCGCGACGCCGGCGGTGGGCTATCGACCGCCCAGGCTGCCGGCCGTCCAGGCTACCGCGGTCGAGCCGAGGCTTCCCTTCCGTTCCCTAGCCGACGGCCTCGAGGCCCTCGAAGGCCGCGGCGCACTCCGTTCGGGACGCCGGTATCCGACCCATCAGGGGAAGGGCCGTCCGGCCAGCCAGTGGGAGAGCAGGAACAGTCCGCTGCCGATGACGACCACGGCGCTCACCTTCTTGACGGCCGGCACGGCCCCGCGGAGGGACTTCGTGACCCAGCCCTTGGAGAGGACGGTCGCGACGGACAGGGCGGTGACGGCCGCTCCCATCCCGGCGGAGTAGAAGAGGAAGGCCAGCGCGCTGGAGACGAAGCTTCCGGCCAGGGCGGCCCGGGTGACGACCACGAGGAAGACCGGCAGGGCACAGCCCAGCGAAGTGACGGCGTAGGCCACGCCGTAGAGGTAGATGCCGAAGAGACTGCGGGGCCGCTGCCTCTTTGCGAGTCCGGACTGAAGACCCGGAAGGTGGAGTCCGAGGAGCGGCCGGTCGGTCCACAGACCCAGGCCGAGGACGACCAGGGCGGCGCCGATGGGGAGGGTCAGCCAGGGGGCCAGTTCGGTGAGTCTTCCGCCGATCCACGAGGCCGGGAGTCCGGCGACCAGGAAGACCGAGACGAACCCCGCCGTCATGAGGAGCCCGGCGAGGAGCCCTTCCCGAGCGGTTCCCTGGACGTCCTCCCTGCCCAAGAGGTAAGAGAGGTAGGAGGGAAGCAGGACCACGCCGCAGGGGTTGAGCGCGGCCGCGAACCCCGCTCCAAGAGCGAAGCCGACGTCGAGTTCCGCCATCCGGGTCCCCTTCCAACGCTGTTTCCACGCGTCGCACGGTCCACGGGCCCTGTGCCGCGACCCGACGTCTTCCGGCGATGCCCCCGGGACAGTGTTCCCTCGCCACGAGCTCGCCGGACAGACTAAGGCCATGAGCTCCGTGCGCGGTGTCATCTTCGCCCTCCTCCTTCTCGTCGGAACCCTGGTCCTCCTGGTCGGTCTGCCGCCGGCGTTCAAGGCGCGCCTGGCCGAGCGCCTCGCCCTCCCGGCCCCTCCGGAGGGAGGCTCCGGAGTGGTCGTTGTCAAGTCCATCAACCAGCTCTACCTTTTCGAGGACGGGCGGGTCGTGCGTCGCTACGACGTTGCCACCGGCCGGGACCGGTCGTTCACGCCGGAGGGGTCTTTCCGGGTCGTCAGGCGCCTCGAAGAGCCCGGTGACGCCCGGTTCGGCCCGCGGTGGCTGGGTCTTGCCGTACCGCCCTCCGCGGACCGGCGCGGACCGCCGGGCGACCCGCGGGCCGCCGCGGGGATGAAATACGGTCTCCACGGCACGGACGAGCCCTGGACCATCGGCGGCTACCACTCGGCCGGCTGCATCCGGCTCAGGAACGAGGACATCCTGGAGCTGTACGGGGCGGTGGAGGTGGGGACAGTCGTGGAGATCCGGCCCTGACCGGCGGCCGGAGGTGCCTGCCGGGGGTTCAGGTCGCCCGGAGCTTCTTCTGCATGACGATCCAGCGCCGCCGCCCGTCCGGCATCTCCCCAACGGGGAGGAAGCCGATTGCCCGGTAAAGGCGCATGGCCGGAAGGTTGTCCTGGAGGACCTCCAGCTTGACCGTGGCCACCTTCCGACGGCGAAGGTAGTCGAGACCGTGCGCCAGGAGAAGCTTGCCGAGACCCCGACCCTGATAGGCGGGGGCCACGGCCAGGGACAGCACCTGCGCGGCCGAGCGGTGGGCCGGCCGGAACGTGGCGACGAAAGCCAGCTTCTGGGCGAGAAGGCGCGGCACGGCCTCGAAGCCCACACCGTAGCGCCCCGTCAGGAACCGGAACAACCAGGGGATCCAGGCTCCGGTCAGGGCGGCGGTTGACCAGAGCCGGGGCATGTGGCGGGTCACGATGGCGTAACCGGCGAGAGGAGGGTCGTCGTCGCCCCTGTCGGGCCTGGCCGTGTGGACCGCCTCCGGCTCGACACGGATAACGAACGAGAAGAAGTCGGCCATGGCGTCGGGCCGGGGCCGTCGCCGGCCGAAGATCCTCCTCACCGAGTCCGGGAAACACTCGAGGAAGAGCTCAGCCATCGCTCCGGCGTCGGCCGGCTGTCCCTGGGCCAGGATGAACCCGCGCGCGGCGGCGCTCTCCGGCGTCACGCGGCTCCGGCACCTCCCGTCCCGGCTACCTGTCCCGAGGTCATTCACGGTCGTCTCCCCACCCGGCCGGGACCATCTCGAGACCGTCGCCTTGTCCAGTGAGGCCGGAGATGATCATCAGCTCGCTGACCGTGACGAACTTGAAGCCCCTGGCATCGAGTTCATCCAGGAGGACGGGCAGGCCTTCGACGACATTCTGCCGCCAGCCTCCGGTGGTCCGGATGAGGTTTCCCCCGTCGTGGAAGAGGAGAACGTCGCCGCCCCGGACGTTCTGGAGGAGACCCCGGACCATCTCGTCCGGTCTGAGTTCCAGCCAGTCCCGCGAGCTGCGGGTCCACAAGGCGACGGTCACCCGGTGCTCCCGGGCCAGCTCAAGGATGTACCGGTTGTAGAGCCCGCGGGGCGGCCGGAAGAGACGGGGTTCGACCCCGGTCACGGCCTTGAGAGCCTCCTGGGCCCGCAGGAACTCGGCGCAGGTTCCGGCGCGTCCGAGCGACACGAGGTTACGGTGACTGTAGGTGTGGTTGCCGACCTCGTGACCTTCCTCGACCACGCGCCGGGCGAGCTCCCAGTGATCCTCCGCGTGGCTTCCGACCATGAAGAAGGTTGCCTTCACACCCCGCTGACGAAGGATGTCCAGCACGGCGGGGGTGACATTCGGGTCCGGCCCGTCGTCGAAGGTCACGGCGATGAAGGGCAGGTGCGGGTTCCCGCCGCGGAAGAGGTACAGGCCCATCCCGAAGCCTCGGTAGACGTAGCGGTTAAAGAAGAAGAGGGAAAGGGCGAGGGCGACCGCGAGCGCCGCGGCCAGCCGGAGAGCCAGCGTCCGCCAGGTGGGGCTCGACTGCCGCTTCCGGCGGGTGACGACGCCGAAGAGAACGGGCAGCTCGTCCGCGTAGTCGAACGTGAGAACGATGGCGAACAGGCCCCCAAGGACGGTGGCGAGGTCGCTCTGGTAGGCGGCGCCGGCGAGCGAGGGGGTGGCCAGGCCGACCAGAAGGGTCGCCAGACCGTCACTCCGCCGCGTCATGAGATAGAGTGCCAGCCAGAGGGCTGAACCATAGACAAGGAGCCAGGGCGCCGCAGCCGCCGCCACGCCCGTGACCGCGGGAAGGGTCCGGTGGGGCCTCAGGTGAAGGGGCGGCCTCAGGGGCTGGAAGGCGAACCCGACGATGAAGCCGGCGCTGGCGGCCGCCACCGAGACGCTGGTGTCGTGGACCAGTCTCGCGGCTACCGGTGCGGCGGCCGCGAGCAAGAAGGAGAGGGCGAAGCCGACGTCGACGGGGCCGAGCCGGCCTCCCGGCCCGAAACCTCCGCGGAGCCGCCTGCACAGGCCCTGAGCGGGGATGAGTCCCAGAACCAGGCCGATGGACGCGGAAAGGTAGAGGGACGACAGCAAGGAAAAAAACTCCCGTCAGCCCGGTGTTCGCACCGCGCAGCCCCTCAAGTATAACATGACCCCGGGCCGGAGGGTTGACCCGGGCCGGAGCGAACGCATCTCCTTCCCGTCAAGGGCCGATCCACCGGTTGAGGTAGTCCGAGAAGGCCGGATGTTCGCCGCCGATCGCCGTGACTACGATCTCTTCGCAAATCCGCAGGCCTTCGTCGCCGTTGGTCAGAATGACAACGCCGAGACCCCGGTCCGGGTCGGCCAAGACGAAGTTCCGGTAGCCGTCCTTCCAACCCCACTGCCAGAAGCTGCGGCCGGTCTCCCCGTGCTCAAGGCCCCAGCCGAGGCCCCAAGAGAGAGACCCCTCGACAACCGTGACCTGGGGCCTCAGCATCTCCTCGACAGTGGCTCGACTCAGCCTCGCGGCGTCGCCCTCGCCCGCCCCGATGATCTCGGTGATAAAGCGGGCGAAGTCCGGGGCGGTGGTGTAGACCCCGTAGGCCGCGTTGGCCTGTGAGGGTCGGTAGAGGGGCACCTCGCTCCCGTCGTTGTGCCCTCGGGCGACCCGGTCCTCGTAGTCGGCGGTCCAGACGAAGCTGGTCGAGGCCAGGCCGAGCGGGGAGAACAGGTTCTCCTCCATGTACTCGGCCAGCGGCTTCCCGGAGACGTGCTCCATGACCCACTGGAGGTAGCGGAAGGCGTCGTTGGAGTAGGCGAAGACCGTCCCCGGACGGTAGACGACCAGGCCCCTGTCCGCGCTCAGCGCCGAGAAGCCGCTCGTGTGGGAGAGGACCATCCGGAGGGTGATCTCCTGGATGCGGCTGCCCGGAAGATAGGGCTCCGGAACGTAGTCGGCGAGGGGGCGGTCGAGCTCGAGCGCGCCTGTCTCGACCATCTTCAGGGCCGCGTAGGCCACGAGGTTCTTGGACAGCGACGCGCCGCGGAAGACGGTTTGCGGCGTTACCGGCTCCCGGGTCTGGAGGCTCCGGACCCCGAAGCCCTTGACCCAGACCACTTCCCCTCCGGCGATGAGGGCGACGGCCAGCCCCGGGACCTTGGCGCGCTCCATGGCCGCCGAGATGACCTGCTCGAGCCGGGCGACGACGGTCTCGAGAGCGACGCCGCCGATGGTGGGCGGAGTCGGTACGGTTTCGGCGTCGGGGTCGACGGCTAGAGGCCGGTGGCAGCCGGCGGCGGGCCCGCCGAGAGCGAGGACCACGCCGAGGGCGATGGTGCCGGCGAGGGGTAGGAGGCGCGGCCTTGGGGCGGGGCGCCTCTTACGACTGTCACCCAGGGGTGCGTCACTCCTTCCGGGGCCGCCGCGCCGGGGCGCGCTCCGGGACCTGCGGTCGGCCGGCGGTCACAGAGCAGAGCTTCGTTCTTAAGCCCCTGTCAGGGACTTCTGGCGCAGGGAGGCCATTCCTCCTCTCATCAGTAGCCTCGGGTCCGCGCCTTCCTTGACAAGCCCCGGCCCGGCCGGTACACTGTTCCCAGCGTGGCGGCCTAGCGGCTGTGTGGTGGAACCCTTTAAACCGGCCCGGTGAGGCGGTAAGGAGACGAGCCCGATGTCCTGCGCTGAGTTCTGCCGAGAACAGGCCGCGCCAGGTTTCGCCGAGGACGACCCCCCGCTCCGGCGGGGGGTCTTTTCCTTATGCCCCTCAGGGAGAGGAGGTGTCGCCCAGTGACGCTTCAGCCCAAGGCCCAGATCATGGACAAGGAGGCCGTGGACCGCGCGGTCCGCCGGATCGCCCACGAGATACTCGAGAAGAACAAGGGCACCGACGGTCTCCTCCTCATCGGCATCCGGCGCCGGGGGGTCCCGCTAGCCGAGCGCCTGCGCGCGAGCATCCGGGAGATAGAGGGGGCGGAGGTTCCCCTCGGGGTTCTGGACATAACCCTCTACCGAGACGACCTGACGACAAGGTCTGACCAGCCGCAGGTCCACAGGACCGAGATACCCGAGAGCGTCAAGGGGAAGAAAGTCATCCTCTGCGACGACGTGCTCTACACCGGTCGGACGGTGCGCGCGGCCATGGACGCCATCATGGATCTCGGGCGCCCCAAGGCCATCCAGCTCGCCGTGCTCATCGACCGCGGGCACCGGGAGCTGCCCATCCGGGCCGATTACGTCGGGAAGAACGTCCCGACGTCGAGCCGCGAGGTCATCGAGGTTAAGTTCAGGGAGACGGACCAGACTGAGGACAAGGTCCTTATCGTCGAGAAGGTAGAGGAGTAGGGGAGAAGACGACTATCATGACGCCCTTTAAGGACCGGTCCGGTGAGGCCGGTAAGGGACCGGAGGTTTCGCGGGACTCCGCGGCCGCGCGCGGCGGCCGGCGGAGTCTTCTCAGCACTGCGGAGACACTTGCAGGCATACCCCCGGGGGTAAGGTCGCTCGGATATCTGTTCCGATCGTCGGCGGAGTGGCCGGGGGAAGGGCTGACGAGGAGTTGGGGGTTGATGGCTTGCCGCTGAACCGCAAGGACGTGCTGACTCTCGAGGATATGTCGGTCGAGGAGATGACGCTCATCCTGGATACGGCCGACTCCCTCAAGGAGATTCTCGGCCGGGACATCAAGAAGGTTCCGACCCTCCGGGGCCGCTCGGTCATGACCCTATTCTACGAGCCGAGCACCCGGACCAGGACATCGTTTGAGATGGCCGGGAAGTACATGAGCGCCGACACGGCCAACATCGCCACGACGACCTCGGCCGTGGTCAAGGGGGAGACCCTGAAGGACACAGCCTGGACGGTCGAGGCGATGGGCATCGACTGCATCGTCATGCGTCACCCCATCGCCGGCGCCCCGCACTTCCTCGCCCGCATCTGTCAGGCGTCGATAATCAACGCCGGCGACGGGATGCACGAGCACCCCACCCAGGGGCTCCTGGACATGTTCAGCATCAGGGAGAGGAAGGGGACCCTCAGGGCCCTGAAGGTGGCCATCGTCGGCGACATCCTGCACAGCCGGGTCGCCCGCTCGAACATCTGGGGCCTGACGAAGATGGGGGCCGACGTCTGGGTGACCGGCCCGTCGACCCTGATGCCGCCCGGAATCGAGAGGACCGGCGTGAGGACGACCTTCCGGGTCGAAGAGGCCATCGAGGGAGCCGATGTGGTGATGGTCCTCCGCCTGCAGCTCGAGCGGCAGAAGAAGGGCCTCTTTCCGAGCATCCGCGAGTACTCGCGTCTCTTCGGGGTCACCCGCGAGCGCCTCGCCCTGGCCAAACAGGACTTCATCCTGATGCACCCCGGACCGATGAACCGTGGAGTCGAGATAGCCTCGGACGTCGCTGACTCGGAGTACTCGCTAATCACCGACCAGGTCACGAACGGGGTGGCCGTGAGAATGGCTGTCCTCTACCTGCTCCTGGGGGGCGGGCCCGAGGGGTCGGCCCAGGCTGAAGGAGGAGGTGAGAAGCGGTGAAGCCGAAGCTGGTCGTAAAGAACGGGCTGGTCGCCGACCCCCTTGCCGGCAAGAGCAAGGTCCAGGACATCGTCGTCGAGAACGGCCGTATCGCGGCCGTGGCCCCGGGGTTGGGCGAAGGCGACCCCGGAGGGCGCGGTCAGGAGCCCGGGCCGGACCTCATCGTCATCGACGCCTCGGGGAAGGTGGTCCTTCCCGGGCTCATCGACGCTCACACCCATCTTCGCGAGCCGGGTCAGGAGCACAAGGAGGACATCGCCTCGGGCACGGCGGCGGCCGCCGTCGGCGGCTTCACCACCGTCGCGGCCATGCCCAACACCGACCCGGTCATCGACACCCGGGCCGGCGTGGAGTTCGTCCTGAAGCGGGCCGCCGAGGCGGGCCGGGTGAACGTTCTGCCGCTCGGAGCGGTGACCAAGGGACAGAAGGGCGCCGAGCTCGCCGAGATGGGCGACATGGCCGAGGCCGGGGCCGTGGCCTTCTCGGACGACGGGCGGCCCGTGACCGGCTCGGAGCTCATGCGCTGCGCCCTGGAGTACGTGAAGATGCTCGGCCGCCCCATCATCAGCCACTGCGAGGACGTCGACCTCGTCAACGAGGGGGTCATGCACCAGGGCTACTGGTCCACGGTTCTCGGCCTGCGGGGCGTCCCGGCCGCGGCCGAGGAGGTCGCGGTGGCCCGCGACGTCATCCTGGCCGGGCTCACCGGCTCCCGCCTGCATCTCACCCATCTCTCGACGGCGGGGTCCATGGCCCTCCTGCGCTGGGCCAAGGACAGGGGCTTCCCGGTCACGGCCGACGTCACGCCCCACCACCTGGCCCTGACCGACGAGGCCGTTCGGACCCTGGACTACGACACCGACACTAAGGTGAACCCGCCCCTCCGCGCTTCGGAGGACGTGGAGGCCCTCCGGGAGGCGGTGAGGAGCGGGCTCGTCGACCTCATCGCCACCGATCACGCCCCGCACCACTTCGACGACAAGGACGTGGAGTACAACTACGCCGCGTCGGGCATCTCCGGTCTCGAGACGGCCGTCGCCGTTGTCGTGACCTGTCTCGTCCGCGAGGGCTTCCTTGACTGGGTGGGCTTGGCCAGGATGATGAGCCTGGCCCCGGCCCGCCTATTCGGCCTGGAAAGCAAGGGAACCCTGAAGGTCGGCGCTGACGCCGACCTCACCATCATTGACCCGGAGGCCGAGTGGACGGTGGACCCGGCCGCCTTCGCCAGCAAGGGACGGAACACTCCCTTCAAGGGTATGAGGCTCCGGGGTCGCGTCACGGAGACCATCGTGGGCGGACGGGTCGTGCTCCTGGGCGGGAAGCTGGTATAGCGATGGGAGCGGCGACGGGGGGCCCGGTCCGGCCCACGCCTGTCTGGCACGGGTCGGCCGGGGTTCTGACGAGCGAGAGTCTCGGAGAGACCGGAGGCGGGAGGGGCGGGCCGGGCTCTTTCCGGCGGCTGACCCTCCGCGCCCCGGAGGTCGCCCAGGCGGCGCGACCGGGCCAGTTCGTCCATGTCCTCTGCCCGCCCGGGCCGGACCCGGGTCGGGCCTTCCTGCGGCGGCCGCTCAGCCTCCACGACGCCGACCCGGCGGCGGAGACGATCCGCCTCGTCTTCAGGGTCGTGGGCCCTGGAACCCGGGCCCTTGCCGCCCTTCGATCAGGTGACGAGCTGGACCTCATCGGTCCCCTCGGGAACGGTGTCTTCCCGGTCCTCGGCGACCGGCCGGCCATCCTCGCCGGGGGGGGGATGGGTCTTGTCCCTTTGCTCCTGCTGGCCAAACGCCTCGTCCGTGAGATGGACCGGCGGGCCGTACCGGCGCCGCTGACCCTCCTGGCCGGCGTTTCCGGGTCGGCCGAGCTCGCCCTGGTGGAGCTGTTTGAGGTTCTGGAAGGCCAGGCCGAGATGGCGGTCGCCTCCGAGGAGGGAGCCCCCGGGACGGTGCGGGGCCTGGTGACCGATCTCCTCGAAACGGCCTTGAGGCGAGCGGCCCTGAGGTGGGCCCGCCGCCCGGCCGTCTACGCCTGCGGACCGCGACCGATGCTGGCCGCCGTTCAGCGCCTGGTCGAGAAGGCCGGAGTCCCGGCCTGGCTTTCGGTCGAAGAGCGGATGGCCTGCGGGGTGGGGGCCTGCCGCGGCTGCGCCGTTCCGGTGAGGGGTCCGGCCCGCTACCGCCTGGCCTGCCTCGACGGCCCGGTCTTCGGGGCGGAAGAGCTCGACTTCGCCGAGACCCCGCCCGGGGAAGCGGAAAAGACTCCGACCGGGTCGGGAGGTGAACGCTCGTGACGGGGAAGGGGACGACCGGTGGACCCGGGACCCCCGAGCCGTTCGTGGGCGCGGCGGCGGCGGGGAGGGCCGCCCCGGGCCCGGGTCCGGCCGGGCTCGGGGTTATCGTAGCTGGCGTGAAGATGACCTCACCGGTGATGACGGCTTCGGGGACGTTCGGCTACGGGCGGGAGTACGCCGGGCTCGTCGACATAGCCAAGCTCGGGGCGGTGGTGGTGAAGGGCACCTCGCTCGAGCCCTGGACCGGTAACCCTCCTCCGCGGACGGTGGAGACGGCGGCCGGGATGCTCAACTCAATCGGGCTCGAGAATCCCGGGGTGGAGCACGTCCTGCGTGAGGAGCTGCCCTGGCTCGCCGTTTTCGGCGTTCCCATCATCGTCAACATCGTCGGGCGGACGGTGGATGAGTACGCCGAGGTTGCCCGGAGGCTCGAGGGGGCTCCCGGAGTGGCCGCTCTTGAGGCCAACATCTCCTGCCCTAACGTCAAGGAGGGCGGCCTGGCCTTCGGGGCCGACCCCGGGTCGGCCGCCGCCGTCGTCGAGGCGGTTCGCCGGGCAAGCTCTCTGCCCCTCATCGTCAAGCTGACCCCGAATGTCTCCGACGTGGCCGCTCTGGCGAGGAGTGTGGTCGACGCCGGAGCCGACGCGGTCTCCCTGATCAACACTCTGGTCGGCATGGCCATCGATGCCGAGACCGGCCGGCCCCTCCTCCCCCGGGAGACGGGGGGGTTGTCGGGGCCGGCGGTGAAGCCGGTGGCCCTGGCCATGGTCTACCGGGTGGCCCAGGCGGTCGCTGTCCCGGTCATCGGCATGGGCGGTATCCGGACCGGCCGGGACGCGGTCGAGTTCCTGATGGCCGGGGCCTCGGCCGTGGCCGTCGGAACCGCCGTCTTCATCGATCCGCAGGCGCCCCTGCGCGTGGCCGAGGAGATTGCCGGCTTCCTCGACCGCCGGGGCCTGCGGCACGTGCGGGACCTCGTCGGCCTGGCCAACGCCCGCTTCGTGGGGCGGCCCCCGGAACCGTGGACGCCGCCGGCTCCCGGCGCCGGTCCCGCCGACCGCGCCACTCGAGAGGAGGAGTCGCTGTGACGGCGAGAGAACCCGCGCCTCCGCCACTGGCGGTCGCTCTTGACTTCCCGGAGCCCGGACCAGCCCTGGACCTAGGGTCTCGCCTGGTGGGCCGGGTGGCCTACGTCAAGGTGGGGCTCGAACTCTACACCGCCGCGGGTCCGGCCGTGGTGACCGCCCTGCGCGAACTCGGACACGAGGTCTTCCTCGACCTCAAGCTCCATGACATACCCAACACGGTCGCCCGGGCGACGGCGGCGGCGGGCCGGTTGGGGGCGAGTCTTGTCACCGTCCACGCGAGCGGCGGACAGGGCATGCTCGAGGCCGCGAGGGAGGCCGCAGCCCGGGCGGCCGGGCTCGGCGCGGGTCGGGACGCGCGGCTCAGGGTTCTGGGAGTCACGGTCCTGACCAGCCTCGACCAGGCCGGGCTCGCCGCCACGGGCGTGGCCGGGCACCTCACCGACCAGGTCCATCGGCTGGCGGCCCTGGCCTCGAGCGCCGGCCTCGACGGGGTTGTCGCCTCGCCGCGAGAGACCGTCCAGCTCCGGGCTGTCCATCCTCCGCCGTTCCTCATCGTGACTCCCGGGGTGCGGCCCACGTGGGCGGCGGGGACGGGGGACCAGGCGAGGGTGTCCACGCCGCGCGCGGCCATTCTGGCCGGGGCGGACCTCGTCGTCGTCGGCCGGCCCATCACCTCGGCCGCCGACCCGGCCGCCGCCGCGGAGCGGATCGGGTCGGAGATTCTGGCCGCCCTGGCCGAACGCGGCCGCCCGCGGCTGTTCGGGGAGGCCATCGGGAAGGAGAGAGACGGTTGACCAGGAAGAGACTTACGCCTGAAAGCGTCCTTGCCCGCCTCCGGGAGGTCGGGGCCATCGCCGACGGGCATTTCCACCTCACCTCCGGAAAGCACAGCCCCGTGTTCGTCCAGTGCTCGAAGGTCCTGCAGTTCCCGGAGGACGCGACGGCCATAGGGGCCGCTCTGGCGCGCCGGTTCAGGGACGTCGAGGTCTCCCTCGTCGCCGGCCCGGCCATGGGCGGGGTGATCCTTGCCCACGAGGTGGCCCGGGCTCTCGGTGTCAGGAGCGCCTTCACCGAGAAGCAGAACGGAGCGCAGGTCTTCCGGCGGGGCTTCCGGCTGGGGCCCGAGGACCGGGTCCTCCTCGTCGAGGACGTTCTCACCACGGGAGGCTCCGTCCTTCGCTCGGCCGCGGCGGTCAAGGCCGCCGGGGCCGCAGTGGTCGGGGTGGGCCTCATCATCGACCGGACGGCCGGGAAAGCCGCCGAGTGCCTCGGCCTCGGCCCCGACGTCCCCGTTCACGCTCTGGCCTTTCTCGACGCTCCGGCCTACCTTCCGGAGCACTGCCCGCTCTGCCGGGAAGGACGTCCTCTGGTCCGCCCGAAGGAGCAGGAGCCCGTGGGCTAGTCCGGCTCGGGGTTCTCCCGGCTGAGGAGCCAGGCCTCGATGACCGCCCTGGCCACCGGAGCCGCCGAGCCGGCGCCGCTTCCGCCCTGCTCGACGACGACGGCGATGGCTAGGCGGGGGTCGCCGTAGGGGACGAAGCAGATGAACCAGCCGTCGTCGTCCTCGCCGGATCCCGTCCTCTCGTGGGTCCCGGTCTTCCCGGCGACGCTGACCCCCCACCGGGCCTCGAAGGCCGGTCCGAAAACCGACGCGGCCGTTCCCCGGACGGGCGAGGTTCCCATGGCCGCGCCGCGCATGGCCTCCCTGACGGCGAGCAGGGTCCCGGGCGACAGGCCGAGCTCGCCGGCGACCTCCGGCTTGGCCCGGACGAGGGTGAGACCGTCCCGGTCCAGAACCTCGTCGATGACGTAAGGGCGGTAGAGCGTCCCTCCGTTGGCCAGGGCCGCGGTGAGGAGGGCCAGGTGGAGCGGGGTGTGGGCGTGGAGACCCTCGCCGATGGCCGCGTCCATGACCTCGGCCGGCCAGAAGGTCGGGTCGTCCGGGAAGGCGGCGGCCTTCGCCTCCGGGCCGGGGACAGTCCCGGCCGGGTCTCCGTCAGCCACCGGCCCGGAGCGGCCCGGTCCGAGGGCTCCCCGCGGAGCGTAGAGGTCGAGCCCGACCGGCCGGCCGAGACCGAAGCGGCGGGCCATGCTGGCCAGCCGGTCTATTCCCAGCCTCAGGCCCATCTCGTAGAAGTAGACGTTGCAGGAGACCATCAGGGCCTCCCGGAGCCTCACCCGGCCGTGTCCTCCCGGCTTCCAGCAGCGCTTCGGGATGCGGGGGTGGGTCCCGGTGTCGACCACGGCCTCCCCGGTCGTCGTCACCCCGGCCTCGAGGGCGGCGGCCGCGGTGACGACCTTGAAGGCCGACCCGGGGGCGTAGAGCCCCCGGGAGACCCGGTCGAGAAAGGGACTCGATGGGTCGCGGTAGAGCCCCGCCGCCTCGGACCGTGGGCCGGGCAGGACGAGAAGGTTCGGGTCGAAGGACGGCTGGCTCACGAGGGCCAGGACCGCGCCTGTCCGCGGGTCGAGGACGACGACGGCTCCGCCCGGACGCGCCCCGCCGCTGGTCTCTGAAGGGCCCCCGAGCCGGGTCAGGGCGGCGCTGAGGCTTTCGTAGGCGGCTCTTTGGAGGACCGCGTCCAGGGTGAGCCGGACGTCGAGTCCCGGCTCGCCCTCCTGGGTGAGAAGGACCGTCGTGGAGTGTCCCGCGGCGTCGACCTCGTGCACCGTGCGGCCGGCCCGGCCGCGGAGAAGCCAGTCGCAGGCGGCCTCGACGCCGGTGACGCCGCGGAGGTCGCCGGGGCGGTAGAGATCGGGGTAGGTGAAGACATCCCGGGCCGAGACCTCCCCGAGGTAGCCGACGACGTGAGCGGCGACCGGTCCCAGGGGGTACTCGCGCACCGGTTCCCAACCCAGGCTGAGGCCGCTGAGCTCGGGCTCCCTCTCGGCCAGCCTGGTGTAGGTCCGGGGGTCGAGGTCGGGGAGGACGTAGGCGGCCGGGAAGACCCGGTATTCCAGGCTCTGGAGGGCTCGGTGGAGCCCCGGGTCGTCGGGCCCGAAGAGGAGGGCGAGCCGGGTGAGGGCCTCGCCCGGCTGGAAAGCTTCCCCCGGTTGGAGGTAGGCCGTCAGGGAGACGCGGTCGGCGGCCAGGACCACACCGCGCCGGTCGAGGATGCGCCCGCGCGGGACGGGTGTGAGGACCTCGCGCACCGCGTTCTCGCGAGCGAGGGCGGTATAGGCCTCCCCGAGGAAGACCTGGAGCTGGACCAGGCGAAGGATGAGGGCCAGGAAGGCGGCGGCGACGCAGAGGAAAAGGACGTCCAGCCGAGCCGGAGGGGGCTTTCGGAGCACCGTCGTCACCTACCCGGGATATAGCTATTCAGCCGGGACCGGCGTCTGGACGTCGCCCGGGGCCCGGCAGGAAGGCGAGGGGCGCGGGAGGAAGGCGAGGGGCGCGGGAGGAACAGTACGGGGGACATGAGTCGGAAAATCCTTGTGGTCGACGACGAGGCGAACATCCGCGAGCTTATCTGCCTCTACCTCAGGCAGGCCGGTTTCGAGCCGGTGGAGGCGGAGAGCGGCCGGGTGGCTCTGGAGCTCCACCGCAGCGAGTCACCTGACCTGGTCATTCTCGACCTGATGCTCCCGGAGCGCGACGGGTGGGAGGTCTGCCGGGAGATACGGGCCTCGGCCGACACCCCGATCATCATGCTCACGGCCCGCGATGCGGAAACCGAGAAGCTCCTCGGCTTTGCCCTCGGAGCCGACGACTATGTAACCAAGCCCTTCGAGCCGAGGGAGCTCGTCGCCCGGGTCCGGGCGGTGCTTCGGCGCGTGGTCCCTCGAGCGGCCGGCGCCGGCGCCGAGACCGGGACCGCAGCCCGGGGACCGGGCGCGGTCCCGGGCGGCGGACGCTCGGTCGGAGGGGAGACCCCCGGCCCCGGCAGGGCTCCTTCCCCGTCGGGGTCGGCCGCGGCGGGCCAGCCGGAGGTCGAGAGGGTCCCGCCCATCTTCGATTTCGGGTCCTTCCGCCTGAACCGCCTCAGCCGCGAGCTCGAGGTGAAGGGGAGGGTGGTGAACTGCCCGGCCAAGGAGTTCGACCTCCTCTGGCTCCTGGCCGCCCACCCCGGCCGCGTTTTCAGCCGCGAGGAACTCCTGCGGCGGGTTTGGGGGTACGACTACTTCGGCGACCTCCGCACCGTGGACGTCCATGTGCGCCGGATACGCCAGAAGATCGAGCCGCGCCCCGATCAGCCGCGGTACATCCAGACGGTGTGGGGGATAGGCTACAAGTTCAAGCCGGCCCGGGATGACCGGGACGGTGAGGGGTAGTCCATTGTCGATCCGGGAGCGCCTGGTCGCCAGCCACTTCGTCCTCGTTCTGGCTGTGGTCCTGCTCATCGGGCTTGTCTCGTTGGGTCTCGTCCGCGGCTTCATCCTCCGCTCCGCCACGGCCACCCTCACCGAGCAGGCCGAGCAAATCGCCGGGGTCCTTGACCGGCGCGTCTTCCTTCCGGACGACCGTGCGGGCCTACCGGCAGCGGGAGCTCTGGTCCGGATTATGAGCCAGCTCACGGGGGCCGACGTTCTGGTCCTGACTTCCACCGGGCGGGTGCTGGTGACTTCGGAGCGTCTTCGACCGCTCCTCGGAGGCGTCTTTCTCGCCGACCGGGTGGCCGACGCCCTGGAGGAGGGAAGGACCGTCTCCGAGACGTTCAGAGACCCGCTCGGCCGGCTCTCGGTCATCGTCGTCAGCCCGCTCCCCGGCGATCCAGGCGCGGCGGGGACGGCCGGGGCCGTGGCCCTGGTCAAACCGGTCGTCGAGGTCGGGCGGACCCTCGAGCGGCTTCTCGTCCTCTTCACCGCCGCCTCGCTCGCCGGTCTGGTGCTGTCGCTGGTCGTCAGTCTGCTGCTCGCCCGCACCCTGACCCGCCCCCTCCGGGCTCTGGAGACGGCCGCCACCAGGGTGGCGGCGGGCGACTTCGAGCACCGGGTGCCGGTCACAGCGGACGAGCTCGGCCGGGTTGCGGCCGCCTTCAACTCCATGGCCGCCCGCTTGGGTCAGCTGCAGCGGGAGCGCCAGGAGCTCTACGCCAGCGTCTCCCACGAGCTCCGGACCCCGGTCACGTCCATCAAGGGGTTCGCCCAGGCCGTCCAGGACGGGGTCGGCAGCCCCGAGGACAAGAAACGTCACCTGGCCATCATCCAGGAGGAGGCGGCAAGGCTCGAGCGGCTTGTGACCGATCTCTTCCAGCTCTCCCGGCTGGAGGCCGGACAGGTCAGCTTCGAGTGGACGAACGTGGACCTCTCCGCGCTGGTCACCCGGGCGGTTTCCAAGTTCGGGCCGCGGGCCGAGGACGGCGGGGTCGCGCTCGTCCTTGAGGGCGCTCGTCCGGAGCAGAGCCCCGGACCGCTCGTCAGGGGCGACCCGGACCGGCTTGAGCAGGTCCTGGCGAACCTCCTAGAGAACGCTCTCCGGTTTACCCCCCGGGGGGGGCGGGTCACCGTAAGACTCGAGCGCGAGCCGGGACCCAGGGAGGTCGTCGTCTCGGTCGAGGACACCGGGCCGGGCATACCGCCCGAAGATCTTGAGCGGGTCTTCGACCGCTTCTACACCGTGGATCGGTCGCGGGCGCGGCGGAAGGCGGGCACCGGGCTGGGGCTGGCCATAGCCAGGGAGATCGTCGAGGCCCACGGGGG
>DYFB01000083.1 GCA_020725405.1 Symbiobacterium sp.
ATCCTTGGCCTCAGACAGTAGACTGAAAGTGCACATCGGGAAGACCTCTCTCGTGGTTCCGATGGGGTCGTAACTCGAGGGAGGTCTTTCCTTGTACCCTCAGTTCTTCCTACCGTCTGCCCACATCAATCTTACTCGAACCTCTTGTCCGTCCCGTCCATCCCGGCGCGCTTCTCCGCCCCGGCTATTGGCCGCCGCTGTGCTCCGGGTAGAGCTGGCGGTAGCGCTTCAGGGTCTGGGTCACACGCCTGACGTAGTTCCTCGTCTCGGCCAAATCCAGCTTCGACACGGGGTAGTCCTCGGTGATGACGCTCCCGGGCCAGACCGCAAGCTCGCACGCGGCGTTCTCCTTCAGAACGAAGCCGTCGCTCTCAAGCCAGGCGCGGACGCGCCCCCGCCCGGCGTTGTAGGCCGCGACGACGAGGACAAAGTTCCCGCCGAACTCCCGGCGGAGCTCGGAAAGGTACCACGTCCCGATGAGGATGTTCGTCGCCGGGTCGCGGAGCATGTCAACGTCGAAGTCGGCGAAGCCAAGCTGTTCGGCCGCCCAGCGTCCCGTATCGGGCATGATCTGCATGAGACCGACCGCCCCTCGCGGCGAGACGGCGGTCGGTCGGAAGCGGCTTTCATTCTTGATTATCGACGCCACGAACCGCGGGTCGAGCCCGTGCTTCCGGGAGTAGGCCAGGATCTCCTCACGGTAGGGGAAGGGGTAGAGCCGCTGGAGGACGAGCTGGTTTCCGCCCCAGACGACCACGAACCCGACAATGACGCCGAGGGCCGCGAGAAGCCACCAGCGCGGGATGGAGCGGAGCCGGTTCAGGATGTAAGAAAGCTTCTCAATCATCTCAGGGGTAGTCTATGGCCTCGCCGTCTGTTAATGATGCTGTGAACTGGTCTTCGAATCTTTTTGAGTCTGAGGGGCTGTGTCAATCCGAGATGCGCCCGCCGTGGACGATCCTGCCCCAGTGGCGCTTCACCTGCGCCCGCGTCTCGCGCACCGACCCGGTGTTGTCGATGATGACGTCGGCGTAGCGTCTCTTCTCTCTCAGCGGTATCTGGGCGTTTATCCGGTTCATGGCCTGTTCGAGGCCGAAGTGGTCCCGGGCCATGAGCCTCTGGACCTGGGTCTCCTGGTCGACAACCACGACCCACACCTCGTCGACCATGTCCACCATCCCGGCCTCGATGAGGAGAGGAGCATCGATGACCACGGCCGGGACGGTCCCGGCCCCCGCGGTCCTGAGTTCCTCGAGCCTGGCGGCGATGGCCCGGAGGATGCGGGGGTGGGTTATCTCGTTCAGGCGCTTCACCGCCGCGGGGTCGGCGAAGACCTGGTCGCCGAGCTTGCGGCGGTCGATGCTCCCGTCCTCGCTCAGGATGTCCTGGCCGAAGGCGGCCACGAGCTCCCGCCAGGCCTCGGTCCCGGGCCGGACCACTTCCTTGGCCACGAGGTCGGCGTCGATGACCGGCGCGCCGAGCTCCCTCAGGACCCTCGAGACGGTGCTCTTCCCGCTCGCTATGCCCCCGGTCAGACCGATGACCAGCACGGCCGGCTCCCCCACTCCCGCCGCGTTTGACTCATTCTATAACCCGCCCCCCAGAGGGTCAACGGTCCGCGGTCCCAACCGCTCCATCGAGGCGGCGGGGCGGAAGGGTTCAGAGCCGGGCGGAGCGGCCCGGCCGGCCCGAGGTCAGGTGCGTCGCCTGAGCCGCAGGTAGTGCTGGTAGCGGTCGGGGTCGATGTCCCCTCGTTCCACCGCCTCTTTCACGGCGCACTTCGGCTCATGAGTGTGCGTGCAGTCGCGAAACCTGCACCGGCTGGCCAGAGCCGTGATCTCGCCGAACACGCTTTCGACGTCGGCCTCGCTGTCGTCAAAGATCCCCACCTGGCGCATGCCCGGCGTGTCGGCGATGTAGCCGCCCTCCGGGATGGGGTAAAGCCGGCTTGCCGTGGTCGTGTGCCGCCCCTTGCCGCTCCAGTCGCTCACGTCGGAGACCCGGGCCGCGAAGTCGGGATAGAGGGCGTTCAGCAGGCTCGACTTACCCACGCCCGACTTCCCGACCAGGCCCGATACCCGACCGGCAAGCAGTGCGCGGAGTTCGTCGAGACCCCCGCCGCGCGCGGCGCTCGCCAGGATGACGTAGACGCCCCTCGCCACCAGGGGCCGCACCTCGTCGAGGAGCACGCCTTCATCCTCCAGATCGCACTTGTTGACCACGACCACCGCGGTCATGCCCCCGCGCCTGGCCGTGACCAGGTAGCGCTCGATGATATGGCGGTCGAAGGGGGGTTCACGGGCCGACTGCACGATCACCACTAGGTCCAGATTCGCCGCGGTCAGGTGCTCCCGCTGTCGAAAGCCCGGCCGCACCAGCTCGGTCTGGCGGTTCAGCCGCTGCTTGATGGCCCCGGTCCCATCGGGCAGCAGTTCGACGTCAACGAGGTCACCCACCACGACCAGGCTGGTGACTCTCCGGCTGTCCCGCTTCAGGCGACCACGCAGGACGCACGTTATCTCCCGCCCGCCGACATCCACCCAGAACACGGCGCCCTCACTGCGGGTTACCACGCCGCTGGTAGGCAACGCTGCTTCCTCCCCGTTCCACTGGCTGGATCCCTTACGTCGCTCAGCTCACTTACCTCGCTTACCTCACCTACTTCGCTCACCCCTCACCCACGCTGGTGCCGGCTCTTCCGCCGCCCGGGCCGGGCGCACAAGCGGACGGCCGCGGGGGCGCGTCCGTCCCCGCGGCCGTCGGGTTCCCGCCCGCCTGGACGGCGGGCCGGAGACAGCAAGGCCACGGGCGTGGCGCCACCCGTGGCCGAGGCTTCCGTTCCTCGTCCGGATTACCAGACCAGGCTCAGAACCCTACCACCGACCCGGACGGGTGGCCGTGAACGCGGCGAACCGCAACCCCGTAGGAGCTCTCGATACCGAACCTCACGATGCGAAACCTCACCGTCATTGCCGGCCACCTCCTCCGTACTGACGCATCTGGCTTCCCGGTACTGACGCATCCAGTTCCTCACTGGCGCATCCGGTTCCTCACTGACGCATCCGGTTCCTCACTGGCGCATCCGGTTCCTCACTGGCGCATCCAGTTCCTCACTGACGCATCCAGTTCCTCACTGGCGCATCCGGTTCCTCGCTCGGGCCCGCCACCTCGGCGGGCGCGGAGTAGAACCGTCCGTATTTTACACGGTCGCCCGGCGACGATCCATGGTTCTACACGTTCTCTCCCACCGGGACGCCTGCGACCAAGGCCCCCTACCGCCCCGGAATCGCGGGCGGCCACCTCTGGTGGCCGCCGGATGCTCTCTCCCCGATGTGGGCCGGACCCGGTCCCGGCCGCAGGCCCGGACCGGGCCAGGCGAGGTCAGGTCCCCGCTTCCCTCAGGTCGAGGGAGTCGGCGTCGACCCGCTGTCCGCAGAGCTTCTCGAGGGTGCTGTCGCGCAGGTCCTTCTCCGAGGATACGCGCAGGAGCCATTTCCCCTCGCGCAGGGGCCTTGTCTCTATCTCTCCGGTCACCCCGTACTTGGTGACGAGGCGCCGGGCCCCCTGGCGGAGCTGATCCTCAGTGTCGAAGATCATGGCGAAGGACTGCAAGGACGAACCCCCCTCCTTGAGATGCCCCCGGGACCGACGTGCGGCCGGGGGCTCGTCAGCCTCAGTATACCAGTCGGACACCCCTCCGGTCAAACGTTTGTTCGGGGCGAGGGCTCCGGCGGGGGCTGGCATCTCGGACAAAAATGCGAGCTCCGGCCGCCTATCACCATCCGCTCGATGGCCGCGCCGCAGCGCGGGCAGGCCTCGCCGGTCCGCCCGTAGACGTTCAGGCGCTCGCTGAAGGACCCCTCCCGCCCCTCCCCGTCGACGTAGTCGCGGACGGACGTGCCGCGGAACTCGATGGCCTCGGCAATGACCTCGCGCATGCCCGCGAAGAGCCGCCTGGCCTCCTCCTCGCTCAGCGACGAGGCCAGTCGGAGAGGGTGGATCCCGGCCCGGAAAAGGCACTCGTCGGCGTAAATGTTCCCGAGCCCGGCCACGAAGGCCTGGTCGAGAAGGAGGGACTTCAGCCGTGCGGCCCGGGCGGCCAGCCGGGCCCGGAAGCCCTCCCACTCCAGACCCCCTTCCCGGGGCTCCGGGCCGAGCTCGTCAAGGGTCCGGAGAGCCCGCCGGAGGAGCGGGTCGTCCGGGTCGCCGTCAAGGAGGTAGACGCGACCGAAGTGTCGTGTGTCCACGTAGCGGAGCTCATGGCCGTCGTCCAGGTGGAAGACGACGTGGGTGTGCTTCTCCCTTGTCGGGCCGAGGTCGTCACCCGGCCGGCACCAGACGAGCTGGCCAGCCATCTTGAGGTGGACAGCGAGGTCGCCGTCTTCGAGACGCAGGATGAGAAACTTGCCGCGCCGCTCGAGGTCCAGGACACGGCCCCCTTCGACCCTCCTCCGGAACTCGTCGGGGCCGGCGCCGACAAGGAACTTGGGCGTCCTCACCTCCATTTTCTCGATGGTCCGTCCCACCAGGCGGGGAGAGAGGGTTCGCTTGATGGTCTCGACTTCGGGTAGTTCGGGCATGGTTATCCGCCTTCGGTGAGTTGGTCTCTACCCGGCCAGCTTCCGCATCTCGTACCAGTTCGGCCCGGTCTTCAGGTCCACCTTGAGAGGCACGTCGAGGGTCATGACGCCCTCCATCCGCGACCGGACGAGCCCGGCCATGACCTCCACCTCCTCCTCGGGCACCTCGAAGAGGAGCTCGTCGTGGACCTGCAGGATCATCCGCGACTTCAGGCCCCGGTCCTCCATTTCCCGGGCCAGGCGGACCATGGCCATCTTGATTATGTCCGCGGCCGTCCCCTGGATGGGGGTGTTGCGGGCCGCCCGCTCGGCGAACTGCCGCTGGACGCGGTTCGCGCTGTGGAGGTCGGGGAGGTAGCGGCGCCGGTTGAGGAGCGTCGTCACGTAGCCGCGGCTCCGGGCCTCGGCCAGGGTCCGCTCGACGAAGGCCCGGACCCCCCTGTAGCGGTCGAGGTACTGCTCGATGTAGGCGGCGGCCTCCTCGCGGCTGACGCCCACCCCCCTGGCCAGCCCGTAGTCGGTTATCCCGTAGATGATGCCGAAGTTGACCGCTTTGGCCCGGGAGCGGAGTTCCGGGGTCACTGCCTCCATGGGGACGCCGAAGACCTCCGAGGCCGTCCGCTGGTGGATGTCCTCCCCCCGGCGGAAGGCGTCGACGAGGTTCTCGTCCCCGGAGAGGTGGGCCATGACCCTCAGCTCGATCTGGGAGTAGTCACCGGCCAGGAGCACCGCCCCCGGGGGGGCGACGAAGACCCGCCGGATGCGCCGCCCTATCTCCTCCCGGACCGGGATATTCTGGAGATTGGGCTCGGTCGAGGAGAGCCGGCCCGTCGCCGTCACCGTCTGCTTGAAGACGGTGTGGAGGCGGCCGGTCACCGGGTTGATGAGCGGGGCCATCCCGTCAGTGTAGGTGCCCTTGAGCTTCACCAGGTGCCGGTGCTCGAGTATCTTGGCCACGATCTCGTGCGAGACGGCCAGCTCCTCGAGGACCTCGGCGCTCGTCGAGTAGGCCCCGGTGGCCGTCTTACGGCCGGTCGGGAGCTTCAGCTTCCCGAAGAGCACCTCCCCGAGCTGCCGCGGGGAGTTGATGTTGAACTCCTCCCCGGCGAGGGCGTATACCTCGGCGGTGAGCTCCTCGATGCGCCGGCCGAGCTCCTCGGACATCTCGCGCAGGGCCGCCGCGTTGACGCCGACCCCGACGACTTCGAGGCCGACGAGGACCTCGGCCAGGGGCATCTCGACCTCCTCGAGGAGGGCGTCGAGGTCCTTGTCGGAGAGCTGGGCGGTGAGCGGGTCGGCGATGGCCCGGGTTATGTCGGCCTCGAGGCACAGGCGCTCGGCGGCCCAGTCCAGGCCCGGTGCCGCCGGCGTCCAGCCCTCGGGCGGGCTGTCCGGGAGGAGGACGTCCTCGCCGGCGAACTCGCGGGCGAGGGCCTCCAGGCGGTAGCTCAGGCGCGACGGGTCGAGGAGGTAGGCGGCGAGTTCGGTGTCGAGGTGGAGCCCGCCGAGGTCGGCGCCGTGAGCCCTCAGCCAGACCCGGAAGGGCTTGGCCGAGTGCATGACCTTGACCGGCTCCGCCGCAGCGAGAAGGCCGCCGAGGACCTCCCAGAAGGTCTCGAAGGACACGGGGCCCGCCGCGGCCGCCGCGGGGACCTGGACCGCCCCGGGGGCCGGAACAGCCCCGCCCGCCTGCACCGCGGAGGGCCGCCCGCCGACGACCGGGACGAAGACCGTCTCCCCCGACCCGTCGGCCGAGATGGCCACCCCGGCCAGGCCGGCGTCGAGCGGCCGCTCGCCGTCGAGGGCTGCGGCCAGGGCGAGACGGGGGGCCCGGGCGAGTTCCGAAGCCACCCGGACAAGCTCGTCCCGCGTGACGGCCATTCGCCGGGCCTGGACGAGGCTCATCCCCCGCTCCGGACCGGCGTCTGCGTCCGGGAAGAGGGTTCCCTGGCCGGCCGCCTTCTCGGCGAGACCGAGGCGGCGCAGGAGCGACCGGAACTCCATCTTCCTCAGGAACCCGGCCAGCCTATCCTGGTCCCAGCCCCGGTAGCGGAAGTCCTCCAGGCTGGGTGGGGTCTCGAAGGGGACGTCGTGCCTGATGGTCGCCACCGAGCGGCAGAGCCGCGCGTCATCGGCGTGGAGTTCGAGGGCCCGGCGGAGCCTCTCCGGGGTGACCTCCTCCAAGCGGGCGAGAAGGGTCTCGAGGTCGCCGAAGCGGCCGAGGAGGTCGGCCGCGGTCTTCGGCCCTACCCCCGGGACGCCCGGGAGGTTGTCCGACGGGTCGCCGACCAGACCCTTGAGGTCCGGAAGCCGGGCCGGCTCGACCCCGTACTTCTCCCGGACGGCCTCGGCGTCGAAGACGGCCGTCTCGCTGATGCCGCGCAGGGTAATGACGGCCTTGACCCCCGGACCCACAAGCTGGAGGGTGTCGCGGTCCCCGGTCACGAGGAGGGCTTCCACCCCCTCCCGCCGGGCAAGATCGGTCAGCGCGGCCAGGATGTCGTCGCCCTCGTACCCCTCGACCTCGACGACGGCGGCCCGGATGGTCTTGAGGAAGTCCTTGATCAGGCCGAACTGCGGCCGGAGCTTGTCGGGGGTCGGCTTGCGCTGGGCCTTGTAGGCCGCATACTCCTCGACGCGGAACTCGGGCCGCCCCTTGTCGAAGGCCACGGCGACGTAGTCGGGCTTCTCCTCCTCGATTATCCTGAGAAGCATCTGGGCGAAGCCCAGGACCGCGTTCGTCGGCAGGCCCTCGGCCGTGGCCAGGGTGTCGGGGAGGGCGAAGAAGGCCCGGTAGGCCAGGCTGTGGCCGTCCACGAAAAGCGCCTTGGGAACCGCGACCACCTCCGGAGAGAAGCTCGGTCGGGCGGGCTGGATGCCGGCGAGTCAAGGGCTATTATACGCCCCGGGCGCCCGTTTACCTTGTCCAGAGCGGAGGGGGCGGGCCCCGCCGTCCGAGGAGGCGCCCCCGGTCGTCCGAGGGGCCGGCCCCGGTCGTCCCAGAAGCCGGCCCCGTGAGAAGGTCTTACGTGCCGTCCGCGGCACCGGCCCCGGACCCGCCCCCGCGTGCGCGGGCGCGCCGGCCAATGAACCAGAGGTTCAGCCTGTCCACTTGACCCGCCCCCGCGTACGCGGGCGCGCCCGGGCGCGCGTGGGCGCCCGCGGGCGTCCCGTCAGTCTATCCCGTACTCCACCGCCACCGTGACCTGCATCTCGACCTGGCCCGGCTCGACGGGCGGAGCCGCCGCGCCGGCGTCGGCCCGGAGTCCCTCCCGGACCACGATGGGGCCGCTGAAGAAGGTGTCGAGGCTCAGGTTCCGGACGTCGCCGACCCGCACCCCCGCCGCGGCGGCCAGGGCGTCGGCCTTGGCCCGCGCGTCGCGCACGGCGTCGCCGACGGCCTGGAGGTAGAGGGCCCGGGAATCGGCCAGGCTGAAGCTGAGGCCGTGGAGCGTGTTCGCGCCGGCCTGGACGGCCTTGTCGATGAGCTCTCCAATCTTGTCGAGCTGGTTCCACGAGCAGGTCACCAGGTTCGAGGCCCGGTAGCCCACGAGGCGGGGAGCCTCACCCAGCTCGCTGTAGTCGTACTGCGGCCAGAGGCTGAGGTTGGACGTCTTGATGTCGGCCCGCGGGACACCGGCGTTCACCAGGGCGTTGATGACCCGGTTCATGGCCATGGAGCACTGGGACACAGCCTCGGCGGCCCCTCCGGCCTGAGCCTCTACCCCGAGGGTCAGGGTGACGGTGTCCGGCCGCGCCTTGATGGTGGCCTGCCCGACGACCGAAATGCTGCCGGTCCCGGAGTCGGTCCCCGTCCCGCCAGCGGCCACCACCACGCCCGAGGACAGGCCCTGTCCCAGCGTGGCCCCGGCCGCGACAAGCACCCCCACGAGGGCCAGGGATACGGCGAAGTGCCCGCCCTTCCGCACCAGTCTACCTAGAAGCATACCACCCACCCCTTTCACGGTCTCCGGCAAGTGCGCCGACCTTACCCCCCTTAGACGCCGCTCCGCCCGGTAGGTTCCGCGGACGTTGGGGGCCCTGACGGGGCTATGGCCGGCACCGTAAGGGCGGAAACGGACCGTGCGAGGCGAACCGGACCGTAGGGGCCGCAAATTGGGTAGGAGGGAGCGTCACGCTCCCGACCTCCCACACCACCCGGCGTGCGGGTCCGCACCGGGCGGTTCGTCAGGCATAGCGGGGACGGCGATAGCTTTCAACGAGGTCAAGCAGCCCCTGGCGCTGCCAGTAGGAGCGTGGGAGGACCACACACACGCCCGGAGCCGGCGGTGTAGCCACCCCTCGATGTCCTCCAGGGCAGACAGCGCGTCCGCCACGTGGAAGTACGCCAGCCAACCTCTGAGGTAGTGGTTTAGCCTGCAGTCGTCCGCGTAGCGCACGAACCGGTGCCCGCGCCGTTCCAGTTCCTTGTCAAGTTCGTCCAGGAGGATGTTGGCCAAAAGCGGGCTAAGTGGGCCGCCCTGGGGTGTCCCCTCGTCGGTCCGCACCGCCACCCCTTCCACCATCACCCCGGCCTGCAGGTAGCGGCGAATCAGCCGCAACACCCGCTTGTCCCGGACCCGACGCGCCACCCGGGCCATCAAGACGTCGTGGTTGACCCGGTCGAAGAACTTCTCGATGTCCAGGTCCACCACCCAGCCATAGCCTTCCTCCACGTACCGCCGCGCCGCCTCCACCGCGTCGTGGGCACTCCGCCCGGGCCGGAACCCGTAGCTGTGCTCTGAAAACGCCGGGTCGAAGACGGGCGTCAGTACCTCGAGCAGCGCTTGCTGGATCAGGCGGTCCAAGACCGTCGGGATGCCAAGCGGCCTCACTCCGCCGCCCCTCGTGCCGCGGCCGCGCTCCGCTCTCCCCCCGGTCCCGGCGGATTCACCGCCGCTCCCGGCGGGTAGGCCCCTTCCGGGGTTGGCTGCCATCCTCGCGCACTCCGCGAACTCACCAATGCTCATCCCACCTGACGTTCGGCCCTTCCCGGCTCGTGCCGGTGTCGGGTCGGAGGAGGCGCCCTCTAAGGGCTAACCTCTGTCCGCCC
>DYFB01000084.1 GCA_020725405.1 Symbiobacterium sp.
AGATGGAGGCCCTGACCGCCTGCGCCGTGGCGGCGCTCACCATCTACGACATGGCCAAGGCCGTCGACCGGGGCATGACCATTGATGACCTGCGCCTGGTCCGTAAGTCCGGGGGCAGGAGCGGGGTGTGGGAACGCCCGGGCGAGACCGGCGGGCCCGCGAAGGGGACGGGGGACTGACATGGCCAGAGTGGCTGCTGTTTGCGTGAGCAAGAGGAAGGGCACGCCGAAAAGGGACATCGGCCGCGGCGTGCTCGTGGCCGGTCACGGTCTCGAGGGAGACGCTCACGCCGGGGAGTGGCACCGCCAGGTGAGCCTGCTCGGGGTGGAGAGTGTGGAGAAGATGCGGGCGAGAGGACTTGACCTCGAGCCCGGCGCCTTCGGCGAGAACCTGCTCGTCGACGGAATCGATCTCCTGAGCCTGCCTCTCGGAGTCCTGCTGGCGGTGCTCCCGGCCGCCCCGCCCGCGGAGGGGCCGGGACCGGACGGTCCCGCGGAGCCCGCCCTGCTGGAGCTCACCCAGATCGGCAAGGAGTGCCACGACCGCTGCGCCATCTACCACGCCGTGGGCGACTGCGTCATGCCCCGGGAGGGGGTCTTCGTGCGGGTGCTTCGCGGCGGCCCGGTCGCCGTGGGCGACCGCGTGGAGGTTCTCGCCGGGGCCTTCCGGGTGGCCGTTCTCACCGCCAGCGACAAGGGTGCCCGCGGGGAGCGGGAAGACCTGAGCGGCCGCACCATCCGCGAAATCATTGAGGGAGAACTAGGCTGGCCGGTGGTGGACCACGTCGTCGTGCCCGACGAGCGTGAGGTCATCGCCGCTCGCCTCGCCGCCTGGGTCGACGAGAACCGGGCCGACCTCGTCCTGACCACGGGCGGGACCGGCTTCTCCCCGCGCGACGTGACCCCCGAGGCCACCCTGGACGTCGCCGAGCGACTGGCCCCCGGCCTGGCCGAGGCGATGAGGGCGGCCGGTCTGGCCAAGACCCCCCGGGCGATGCTCGGGCGGGGAGTCGCCGTCATCCGGGGCCGGACCCTCATCGTCAACCTCCCCGGGAGTCCGAAGGGCGTGCGGGAGAGCCTCGAAGCCCTCCGGCCGGCCCTCGGTCACGGCCTGGAGATCCTCACCGGCCGCGACGCCGAATGCGGGGGTCCGAGTTGATCCGCGAGATCGTCGAGCTCGGAAACCCTCTCCTCCGCACCGCCTCCCGGCCGGTCGCCGACCCGCGCGGGCCAGCCGCGGCCGCCCTGGCCCGGGACCTTCTCGACACCCTCCGCGATTTCCGGCGCCGGACCGGCTACGGCCGGGGCATTGCGGCCCCGCAGATTGGGGTCATGGAACGCATGGTCGTCATCGACATCCCGGACGGGAGGAGAGAGGTCTTCGTCAACCCCGTCATCTCGGAGCAGAGTCCGGAGACCGACCTGGTGTGGGACGCCTGCTTCTCCTACTGGGGTTTCTTTTTCCAGGTCGACCGGGCCCACCGGGTGACCGTCGACTACCTCGACCTTACCGGCCGCCCCTGCCGGCTCGAGGCCGAGGGCGACCTCGCCGTGCAACGGTGGGTTACGGAGATCCGAGATGACATCGCGGAAGCACCTGGCGGTGAGGAGCTCGGACCGCCGGCGGAGAGCGGCACCCGAACGGGGAAGGGGTGACACGGGGGGAAGGTGGCTCTCGCGGCCCACGGCGAGATAGTCGTCGGCAGCAAGAAGCGACGAAGGTATGAGGAGGCTGACGTCGGAAGAGAGAGGAACGTGGCTCGATGGCTTACCGGGTGCGGTATATTCACTCCTCGTCCGAGTCTTCTTCCTGGGCTAAGTATTCTGCATGCTCTAGAATGAGTTTATCGAGTTCATCGCTAGCTTCTCTTTCTATCTTATCCAACTCGGATAGCGTCTGTTCGATCTTGGCTATCGTCTCGTCTACATCTCTCTCACATTCATCCCAGCGTGCATGTAACTCTCTGCTGGTCTCGTCTATTTCTCGGGAAACACGAGTAGCCTCTTCAAGCAACTCCTCGAGCTGTTTGCTCAATTCGGCCTTGTCCAACCCCATTCCGCAGCGTCCGCATCTTGCCTTGTCTCTCTCTACATCGCTTCCGCAGTGTGGGCATTTCCTTGACTCAGCCATGTCTCCGGCCTCCCAACTGCTCTCTTCTTCGCTGGCCCCGTGCAGTTCTTCCGGTCCGGGGAGTCTGTTTCCTCGGCTCCCCCGCCTCTTCCTCCCCCCACCGATAGCGTCGTCGGGGGCTGCCTGGGTGGTGAGCCGCGGGGCGCCGCCTGTCTTGGGACGGCCGGTCGGCAGTCCTCGTAGAGCTTCCTCCGTTAGCGTGGCTTCCGTGGCTTGACGGCTCACGCCCGCGGAGAAAGGAGACGAACGGCGTGCTTGCGGTGACAGCCCAGAGTAGCGACCACGTCGTCGAGGATGCGGCTCTTCTCCGCCCGCGCCTTCGCTCCGCCATAACGCTCCCGGGCAACGGCTACATACTTGCGTCGGCTGCTCAATCTTCAACCCTCATCCCCTCGGTAACATCTTTACCTGAGTGAACCGAGGGGCCTTCGGTAGCATTTTAGCTGAGTGATCGCGCCGTCTTGACTTGTCGCCAGCTCTTCCAGTATTATCTCTATTGGCTTAGCACTCGCCCACGGGGAGTGCTAACACATTTGTAGGAGGGTAGGGGAGGGATTGCAGTGAAGCTCAGGCCCCTGGCGGACCGCGTCATTGTGAAGGTCATTGAGGCCGAGGAGAAGACCAAGGGTGGCATCGTCCTGCCGGACACAGCCAAGGAGAGGCCGCAGCAGGGCGAGGTGCTGGCCGTCGGCCCGGGCCGCCGGCTGGACGACGGGAGCCTCGCCGCCCCGGCGGTGAAGGCGGGCGACCGGGTTCTCTTCTCCAAGTACGGGGGAATCGAAGTCAAGGTGGAGGGTGAGGAGTACCTCATCCTCCGCGAGGACGATATCCTGGGCATCCTTTAGACCCGGTGGCAGGACCCGGGCTCGGCTCGGATGTCCGGGTGCGGACTCGGACGGGGTTCCGGACCGAGGCCCCGGCTCCGGGTCCGTGACCCCAGACCCACCCGAAGGGAGGAAGCGCGATTGGCAAAGCAGTTGGCGTTTGACGAGAGCGCCCGCCGGGCCCTCGAGCGCGGCGTCGACACCGTGGCCAGCCTGGTGAAGGTCACCCTGGGCCCGCGCGGCCGGAACGTCGTCCTCGACAAGAAGTGGGGCGCTCCCACCGTCACCTCGGACGGCGTGACGGTGGCCCGCGACGTCGAGCTCCCCGACCCCTACGAGAACTGCGGCGCCCAGCTCATGAGGGAGGTCGCCACGAAGACCCAGGACGACGCCGGCGACGGGACCACGACCGCCACCATCCTGGCCCAGGCCATGGTCAAGGCCGGAATGAGAAACGTGGCCGCGGGCGCCAACCCGATGCTTCTCTGGAAGGGCGTCCAGACGGCGGCGGCCAAGGCCGTCGAGGCCATGAAGGCGGCGGCGAGGCCGGTCGAGACCAAGGAGGCCATCGCCCAGGTCGCCTCCATCGCCGGGAACGACCCCGAGGTCGGCCGGTACATCGCCGAGGCCATGGAGGAGGTCAGCCGGGAGGGCATCATCACCATCGAGGAAGGCAAGGGGATGACCACCTCCTGGGAGGCGGTCAAGGGGATGCAATTCGACCGGGGCTACATCTCGCCCTACTTCATCACCGACCCCGACAAGATGGAGGCCGTCTTTGAGGAACCGTACATCCTCATCACCGACCGGAAGATAAGCGCGGCCAAGGACATCATCCCCGTCCTCGAGCAGGTCTCGAGAGAGGGTAGGCCCATCCTGGTCGTCGCCGAGGACGTCGAGGGCGAGGCCCTGGCGACGATGGTCGTCAACCGCATCCGCGGCACCATCTCCGGTGCGGCCGTGAAGGCCCCCGGCTTCGGCGACCGCCGGAAGGCCATGCTCGAGGACCTCGCCGTCATCACCGGCGGGAAGGTGGTCTCCGACCAGCTCGGCATAAAGTGGGAGAACGTCACCCTGGACATGCTGGGCCGGGCGCGGCAGGCCCGCGTCACCAAGGAGGAGACCACGGTCGTCGAGGGCTACGGCGACCAGGCGGAGATAGACAAGCGGGCCGCTCGCATCCGGCGGGAGATCGAGGAGACCGAGTCCGACTGGGACCGGGAGAAGCTCCAGGAGAGGCTGGCGAAGCTCGTCGGCGGCGTGGCGGTCATCAAGGTCGGCGCCCCGACCGAGGTCGAGCTCAAGGAGCGCAAGGCCCGCTTCGAGGACGCCCTCTCGGCCACGAAGGCCGCCGTGGAGGAGGGCATCGTCCCCGGCGGCGGGCGCGCCTACCTCGACGCGGCCAGGGCCCTGGACGACATCAAGGCCGAGGGCGACCTCCGGGTCGGGGTGGACATCGTCCGGCGGGCCCTCGAGGAGCCGGTGCGGCAGATAGCCGAGAACGCCGGGCTGGAGGGCTCGGTCGTCGCCGCCCGGGTGCGAGAGCTCCCGGAGGGCCACGGCTTCGATGCCCTGAAGCTGGACTACGTCGACCTCGTCGCCGGCGGTATCATCGACCCGGTCAAGGTGACGCGGACTGCCCTTCAGAACGCGGCCAGCATAGCCGGTATCCTCCTGACGACCGAGTGCGTCGTCGCCGACATCCCCGAGGAGGAGAAGAAGGCCGGACCGAGCATGCCGCCCATGTGATCCGGCGTCCCTGACAGGCCTGCTGACCATCCCCGGCCCCCGCGCCCGAGCTGCGGCGGGGGCCGGTCCTTTCCGGCAGGACTTTCCATTGGCTGGTAGAATCGCCCCAGGGTGCGGGGGCTGTCCGGCCCCGGGCGGGAGGGAGCGGGCTTGAGCCGGTCCTCGGCAGGTCTTCTCGCCGCCATGCTGCTCGTCGCCATGCTGACCGTCGCTACAGCCGGGGCGGGCGGTTGCCGCCCGGACCCCAGGTCCGACCCGGTAGCCGGTCCGGGAGCTCCGGGCGGAGCGGCCCAGACCGGCGGCTCGTCCGCCGGGGACGGGACGACGGGCCCGGCGGCCGGCCCCGGCGGCTCCGAAGCCGGCCCGCCGGAAGCATCGGCCGGTGACGGGACCGGAAGCGGGGCCGGAGCAGGCGAGGCCGGCGCCGGACCCGAGGTTGTCTGGCTCGACCCTCCCGAGGCTCACGCTCCGGGGGCGGTGGCGGCCGTGACCACCGACCCTCCCGCGGCCTTCGTCTACGCCGACGGGACCTACGTCGGGTTGACCCCCCTGCGGCTGGGCTTCTCCCGACCCCACGTCCTGACCCTCGTGCGTTCAGGGTTCGCCTGGCGCCAGGAGATTCTGGGGAGGACGGGCAGCCCGGCCGCCGACCTCCGGCTCGAGCTGGAGCCCGGGGGCCTCAGCCCGGCGGCCGCGGCCGACGCCTTCGCGGCGGGACTGCCGGCGCCGGGCGTCAGCCCGACTGACCTTGGCTATGTCATCCACCCCCTCGGTCCGGCCGACTTCGCCTCGGTCGCCGGGCGCTTCTCGCCCGGCGGCGGTCGGCTGGCCTTCGTCATCGAGTACCCCCTGCCGGACCCTTCATCCTCCCGGGCGGCCGTCCTGTGGGTCGCCGATTTCGCATCCGGCCGGGTCCGCCGGCTCGGGCAGCGGGTCGCCGGTCCCCTGGGCGATGAGGTGGCCACCCCGGGCATCATCATCGCCGGCTGGCTCGACGACCGCTGGCTTGCGGTCATAGCCGACGACCCGGGTTTTCCCCCTGCCCCGGACCCCGACCAGCCCGGGCGATGGGAGCCGGGCTGGCAGGTCTACGTCACCGATACGGGCGCGGCGATCGACGACCCGACCGGTGAGCGGGCAGCCCTGGTTCTGGCTTTCCCGAACGGGCTCGCCGGAGGCGGGCGCGTCCCCGGCTACCTCCGCGGCCGGGGGCCCGCCGAGGTCTGGACGGCCCGAGCGGAAGGCCGGAACCTCGTCTTCTGCGCCACCGCCGGGCCGGGGGCCGTGGATATCCTGGCCCTCGATCCCGTGTCCGGCGCCGTATGGGAGGTCGTCGCCGGGCTCACCCCGAGCGAGGAGGCCGCCCGGCCCATCCTGGTTTCCCCGGACGGCCTGAAGGTGGCCTACGGCTACGACCTCGGCGGGATCGGCGGGCGGGGCATCTACACCCTGCCCGGTGGGACCTTCGCCCCTGGGCCGCCCGACCGTCCCTCCGGCCTGCCCGTCCTCACCGCCGCGCCGCTCTGGTCGCCGAGCTCGGAGCGCCTCGCCTTCATTGTGGCCGAGCCGGGACGCCCCTGGACCTGGCTGGCCGACGGTAGCAGCCTCCTTCTCCTCGGCAACGCCGTGCTCTTCTCCGACCCCGAGGGGCGTCTCATTCGCCCCGCGGAGGAGGAGGGGCGGCTCTGGACCTGGATAGCCTGGGCCCAGGCGACCGACACTCTCCTGGCGGTGGGCGTCTCCGCCGGCCCGGGCGGCGAGTCCGCGGCGGTGTTCGTCCAGGACGGGCTCTTCCTGATCGACGAGGCGGGTCGCTACGACTGGGCTGTCCGGGGCGAAGAAGCCAGTCGAGTCTGGCCCCTCAACCCGCAGCCCTGCCCCGGCTGGTTTGTCCTCGGCCGGGAGAAGGGTGAGGGGGAAGGCTTCGCCTACTTCCTCCTGCCCGAGGGGGCCGGCCTGACTCCCGGCCCGGGGTCGGGACCGGGGGGGTCGCTTCCGCTCCCGGCCGAACCGGTTGCCTGCCTGGCTCCGGCGGCCGGCGGCGCCGGGGAGTCCATCCTCCTCGGGCGCGACTGGGAACGGCCCCTGCGGCTCAGCCTGGCCTGTCTGAGCGTTCCCTCCGCTGCCCCGGGTGAGGCGGGGGCCGTGACTCTCACCTCGGTGGAGGTCCCCCTCCCGTGCGAGGTGTGGGGCTTCGCTCCGGCCGACCGTCCGTCTCCGGTGGTCTACGCCTGCGGGGTGGCCGCCGACGGCCGGGCCTGCCTACTCGTCTTCACCTACGAGAAGGCTGTCGAGGCCTGTCTTTCGGGGCAGTAGGTCCGGGCGCGCCCGGGGCCGTCGCTGAGCTTGGGGCGGCACGCGGGGCGCGCCGTCGCGACGAACGCCCCGGAGCCTGGGTCAGCCGTCGAGGTAGGCGGGGCGTTCGGCCAGGACCAGGCTTAGCGAGATGGTTTCGAGCCCCCGGGAGACGGTGACCCGCACCGAGTCGCCGACCCTGCGCCTCACCAGGACGTCGCTGAGGGCATGCAGGGAGTGGGTCGGCCGCCCGTCGACGGCCACGATATAGTCGCCCACGCCGATGCCCGCCCGGGCCGCCGGACCGGTCGGGTCCACCCAGGACACAAAGAGCCCCTCGGACGTCGGGATGCCGTAGGAAGCCTCCCAGCTCTCCTCAACGGTCGCTCCTAGCCAGGGCCGGATGACGCGGCCGTGGGTCAGGAGCTCCATGGCCACGCTCTGAGCGACGTTGATCGGGATGGCGAAGCCGAGACCCTCGAAGGCTTGGTCGATGTACTTCATGGTGATGATCCCGATGACCTCGCCCCTGGCGTTGAGGAGCGGCCCGCCGCTGTTCCCCGGGTTGATGGCCGCATCGGTCTGGATGAAAGAGTAGTAGGCGTCAAGGCCGCGGGCCACCCCGCTGACGACTCCGGCGGTGACGGAGTTCCGGAGCCGCATGGTCGCCGGGTTGCCGATGGCGATGACCGGCTCGCCGACCTGGACGCGGTCCGAGTCCCCGAGAGGCAGAGGGGGGACCGTCCCGGGGCCGAGGCGGATGACGGCCACGTCCGAGAGCCTGTCGGTCAGTATCCCCGGGCCCACCGTCACGTCGCGGGTGGTGCCGTCGGCGAAGACGACCTTGACGTGGGTGGCCCCGGCGACGACGTGGGCGTTGGTGAAGACGAGCCCGTCCGGGCTGACGACGAAGCCTGTGCCCCAGCCCTGGACGATGGGATTGCCCAGCCGGTCCTGGTTGCAGCACAGGACGGCGACGACCGACTTCGAGGCCTCGCGGACGAGGGCCGCTGCGTCCAGGCCCGGGAAAAGGCCCGGGCCAGACGGGTTCCCGCCGCCCGGGTCGGCGCTCCCTCCCGGGGGCGCGGACGCCGGCGGGGCCATCCCGGGGGGTGAGGTCAAGACGACGCTGCGCGTCGCCTCGTCCCACCCGACAAGGAGCCCGAAGGCCTCGGCCAGGGTCCGGACGGGGACGAGGACCTGGTCGCCGCTCGTCCACGGGACGAGGTCGGAGAGGATGACCTTCCCGTCGAGGATGACGGTCACCGGCCGGTCGGCCCCGCCGCCTCCTGCCGGCCCACCGGTCCCGCCACTCCCGCCGGACGGGGCGGTGTGGCCGATGGGGAAGCCGGCCAGTCCGCCGCCCGGGAGGAGGCCGGGAGCCTCGAGCGACACCGGGTGCGTCGCCCCGATGAGGACGAAGACGACCAGGGCCGTCGCGAAGGAGAGGAGTCGCCTCCTGGCTTTCACCGGCCGCTCCCTCCCAGCACCGTGGTTAGGCTGAGGGTGTAGATCCCCGTCCCGCGCTGCCCGTCCGAGGGCACGGGGAAGACGCAGACGTAGACCCTTCCGCGCGCCGGCGCCGTCCACCGGACGAAAGAGCCGTAGAGACCCTCCCCCTCGTCGTCGTTCTCGGCGAGCACGCTCCAGCCCTCGTCGAAAAGGACGAGGTAGGTGTCCAGCCCGGGGACGAGGGCGGCGGTCCGCAGGACGTAGGTCACGCCCGGGACGGCTTCGAAGGTGAAGAAGTCCCGGTCAGCCTCGACCAGGGAGCGGAGGAGCGGGAGGCCGTCGGGGTGGATCCTCGCGGCGTCCCGCGGGTGATTGTCGGTCTCCGGGGCCGTTGTCGTCGCGCAGAAGCGGTAGGATCCGAGGCTGGAGCCGGCGGCCCGGGGGGTCCCCCCCAGGGAGCCGTCCTCCGGGGCGGCATAGGGGTCCTCCGGGGCGGCATAGGGCGTGACCCGGGCATAGAGGGTGCCGGTCTCCAGGGCCTTCCAGACCACGAGAGACCCACAGCCGCGGGCGTCGTCGTTGCGGGCGAGTTCGACCCAGCCGCCGGGGCCGCCGAAGAGAGCGAGGACCGTGTCGGTGCCCGGTCCGAGATCGACTGTCTGGAGGTAGTAGGTCGTCCCGGCGACGGCTTCGAACGTGTACCAGTCCTGGTCGGCCGGGGAGGAGAGCCACCGCAGGGGGCTGTCGTGGTCGGGGCGGACCGCCAGGGCCGTCGTCGGTGAGTTGTGCCCCTCGGGCTCGGCCGGGCCGACCCACAGGGAGTAGGACCCGGGGCGTTCCGTGGGTGCGCTCACGCGGACGTAGTAGTCGCCGCTCTCCGGGCACTCCCAGCGGATCTCGGCCAGACCTGGTCCGGGGGAGGAGAGGCCGGTCTCCCGCGCAAGCGGGGTGAGGAGGTAGTCGAGAAGCTCGAGGGCCGCGGCCGTCTCGAGCGGACGCCCGTCCGCCCCGGCCGGGGCCGCCTCGCCGGTGCGGATGGCGTAGAGCTCGCCGGCCACGGCCTGGAAGACGTAGTAATCGCGCTGGAGCGGTCCTTCAAGGAGCCCCTCGACGGGCTTCCCGCCGGGGGTCAGGCGGACGGCCAGGGCGGCCGGATCCTCCCCGAGGTCGGTCACGGTGACCGAATAGCTCCCTGAGGAGCTGGCCCCGCCGGGGTTGGCGGATTGAACCTTGAAGTATAGGCAGGCCGCGCCGCCGGTCCCAGTGCCGCCGGTCCCGCTGTCCGTCCCGCCGGCCTGACTGCCGGCCGGAACGCGCACCTCGACGGCCGAGGCCCGGGAGGCCGGGCAGCAGTCGTCGTTCACCTGGGCGACCGCCCAGGACTGATCGAGGACGCCCAGGACCGTGTCACACCCGGCGGCGAGGTTGTGGGTCCGGATGAGGTAGACCCGCCCGGGCGCCGCCGGGAAGCAGTAGTAGTCGACGTCATTCGACCCGCTCAGGGCCGCCCGGTGGGTCACCCCCGGAGCGAGGACCGAGGCCGCGTACGGCCAAGGGTCTTCGTCGACCAGGGTCACGCTGACCCTCCTCGTCACGTCGTCGTACTCGACCACGGCCCCGAAGGCCTCCGACAGGAACCTGACCGGAACGAGGGTCCGCCCGCCGCGGATGACCGGAGGGGCCTCGATGGGCCTCGGGAGCCCGTCTATCTCCGCCTCCGGCTCGTCCACCCACAGGCGCACGACCCGCCGGCCGAGGGTGGCCGTCACCTGGCGCGGTCCGGGGTCGTAATCGATGTCAGCCCCGAGGCTGGTTCCGGCGAAGCGCAGGGGGACCATGGCCCGGTCGCTCAGGATCTGGGCGGGGACGTCGAGCGTGACCTCTTCCCCGTTGACCAGGGCGCGGGCCTCGCCGACGAAGAGGACGACGCGGAGGGCGCGGGCGGCCGGGGTGACCGGCGCCGCCGGCGTCGGCGGGCTCTCGACCTTCGCATCGTAGCGGGCCGTCACAGCGTAGACGTAGGTCTCCCCGTTGACTACTCCGTAGTCGAGGTAGCTCGTGGTGTCATAGAGAAGCGTCGCCACGAGGACGGGGTCCCCGGGGGGAACGGCGCCGCCGCCGCCCGCCTCGGTCTCAGCCGCCCCGCCCTCTGGAGGACCGACCGCCCAGCGGTAGACGCTGTAACCGAGGACCGTCCCGGTCGATGGGGCCGGTCCCTGCCAGGTGAGGTGGACCACCGCGCTGCCGGCTGTGGCTGTAACCCGAGCGGGACCTTCGGGATGAGCCGAGGCGGTCCCGTCTTCGCCCGCGCCCGGGGTCGAGGCGGGTTCCGCGCCGGAAGTGTCGCCGGAGCCGGCCAGAGCCGTCGGAAAGGCCTGCGTGGCCAGGAGGAGAGGAATCAGGACGAGGGCGGTGATCGTGACGGCCTTGCGCGCGGGGCCCATGGAGTCAGGCGGCCTCCCGTTGCCAGATGTTGAAATCATCGGTTACATAAGCTTTTAGGCAAGCGTTCGTCTTCGTGGCAGTTCCCCACCAGGTACAGTAAATCCTGCAGGGCCTCAGAGACCGAATGGGGCAGGATAAACTTGGTCCTCCGGCCAATTCAGGTCTGGGGCCGGGCCGAGGGCGGGGCCGCCCGGGCCGAGGGCGGGGCCGCCCGGGCCGATTGAGATCACCGAGTTGGGGGCGTCCGGGCTTGGGAGGCTACCTTAATGATGCGGAGCACGACATTCTCCTGGGGCCCGAGGCCATCCAGGCCCGGGTGCGGGAGCTCGGGGAGGCCATTTCCCGGGACTACGCCGGCCGCGAGGTCTTCCTCGTCTGTGTCCTTAAGGGGGCCTGGGTCTTCCTCGCCGACCTTGCCCGCAGTCTGACCGTGCCCGCCTTCGTCGACTTCATGGCCATGTCGAGCTACGGGAACGCGACCCAGACCTCCGGGCTCGTGCAGATCATCAAGGACCTCGAGCAGAGCATCGAGGGGCGGCACGTCATTATCGTCGAGGATATCGTCGACTCCGGTCTCACCCTCCGCTACCTCGTCGACATGCTGAAGACCAGACGGCCGGCCTCCCTGAAGGTGTGCGTCCTCCTGGACAAGCCGGCCCGGCGGGTTAGCCAGGTCCCCCTGGACTACGTCGGCTTCGAAATACCCGACGCCTTCGTCGTCGGCTACGGGCTCGACTACGCCGGCCGCTACCGGCACGTGCCCTACATCTTCATCCTGAAGCCGGAGGTGCACCCCACGTGACGAGGCCCGACGCCGCCCGGCCCGGGGCGCCGGCCAGCTCGACGGGACCATCCGCGGAGCTGGTCCTTGTCGTCGACTTCGGCGCCCAGTACAGCCAGCTCATCGCCCGCCGCGTCCGCGAGCACCGCGTCTACTGCGAGCTCGTCCACCACTCGACGCCCCTCGCCGAGCTTCTGGCCCGCCGCCCCCGGGCCATCATCCTCTCCGGCGGCCCGGCCAGCGTCTACGCTAAGGACGCCCCGCGCTACGACACGGCCCTCTTCGACGCGGGTGTTCCCGTTCTGGGCATCTGCTACGGGATGCAGCTCATGGCCTATCTCCTCCGGGGCCGGGTCGAGCGCGGCGACCGGCGGGAATACGGCCGGGCCGTCCTCACCGTGACCGACGACCAGGACCTCTTCCGGGGCATCGAGCGGGAGACCCAGTGCTGGATGAGCCACGGCGATCTTGTTCTCGAGCCTCCACCGGGCTTCGTCGTGCTGGCCCGCACCGCGAACTCGCCCGTGGCCGCCTTCGCCGACCGCTGTCGCCGCCTCTACGGGGTCCAGTTCCACCCGGAGGTCGTCCACACCGAGCGCGGGCGGGACATTCTCGGGAACTTCCTCCTCAAGATCGCCGGCTGCCGCGGCCTCTGGACGCCCGAGGCCGTCGCCGACGCGGCCGTTCGCGAGGTGGCCGAGAGAGTGGGGGACGGGCGGGCCATCGTCGCCCTCAGCGGAGGAGTGGACTCGTCGGTGGCGGCGGTCATCGCCCACCGGGCCCTCGGCGACCGGCTGGTGGCCGTCTTCGTCGACCACGGGCTCCTCCGGAAGGACGAGCCCGAGACGGTCATCGAGACGTTCAGTTGCCGTATGGGGGCCTCCTTCGTCCCGGTCCGGGCGGCCGACCGCTTCCTGAAGGCCCTTTGCGGGGTGCGAGACCCGGAGCGGAAGCGGAAGATAATCGGTGAGGAGTTCATCCGGGTCTTCGAGGAGGAGGCCTCCCGGCTCGGCCTCGTCCCCGGGGGAGCCCTGGTGCAGGGCACCCTCTACCCCGATGTCATCGAGAGCGGTGGGACCCACGGGACGGCGGCCGTCATCAAGAGCCACCACAACGTCGGGGGGCTCCCGGAGAGGATGTCCCTGACCATCGTCGAGCCTCTCCGGAACCTCTTCAAGGACGAGGTGCGGGCCGTCGGCGAGGAGCTCGGCCTGCCGCCCGGGATAGTCTGGCGGCCGCCGTTCCCCGGTCCGGGGCTCTCCATCCGGATCGTCGGCCCCGTGACCCGGCGGAAGCTCGCCGTTCTCAGGGAGGCCGACCACGTCGTCCGGGAGGAGGTGGAGAGGGCCGGCCTAGGCCGGCGGCTCTGGCAGTATTTTGCCGTCCTCACCGGGGTGAGGAGCGTGGGGGTCATGGGCGACGAGCGGACCTACGGCTACACCGTCGCCGTAAGGGCGGTGACGAGCGAGGACGGGATGACCGCCGACTGGGCCCGGCTGCCCCACGACCTCCTCGAGCGCATCGCTTCCCGGATAATCAGCGAGGTGCCCCAGGTCAACAGGGTCGTCTACGATGTGACCTCCAAGCCGCCGGCGACCATCGAGTGGGAGTAGTCATAGTCCGGGGCTCCCAGAGGGCCCGGGTCGGCCGCGACGGCCGCGGCGAGGGCGCGGCCGGGGTGGGCCGCGGCCAGGGCCTCGGCCAGAACCTCCCGGTCGTCCAGAGTCTCGACCCGCGAGCCGGACACCAGCTTTGCATCGTGCCCACGTCCGGCGACGATGACGAGGTCGCCGCTCCCGGCCATGGCCGCCGCTCGGAAAATGGCCTCGCGGCGATCCTCGACGACCTCGTAGGTCGCCCGGGCCTCTCCGATCCCCCCGGGGAGCGGGCCGGCCAGACCGCTCTCGACGTCGGCCAGGATGCGCCGCCGGTCCTCACCGAAGGTGTTGTCCGTCGTGAGGATGACGTGGCTCGCCCGGCGGGCGGCCACGGCCCCCATCAGCGGCCGTTTCCCCCGGTCCTTCTCGCCCTCGCAGCCGAAGACGAGAATGACGCGCCGCCGCGCGAGAAGCCTCGCCGTCTCGAGGGCCTGGGCGAGTCCGCCCGGGTTGTGGGCGAAATCGACCACTCCCGTCACCCCGTCCGGTCCCCGGATGACCTCCCAGCGGCCCCGCACGCCGGGAAAGGTCTCGACCGCCCGGAGGACCCGGTCCCAGCGGCAGCCCTCGGCCCAGGCCACCGCCAGCGCGGCCATGAGGTTCCTCACGTTGTGTCTCCCCGGATGGAGGAAGCGCAGGGTCGCCTGCTCCGGCCAGCCGGCGGAGGGTTGGAGCCATCCCGCCTCGGGCTGGCCCCGCGGGCGCGGGTCGAAGGTCACCCGGACCAGCGAGCCCGCGGGCCGCAGGAGAGCCCCGGCCAGCTTGACGTGACTTGCCCGCGTGACGCCGTAAGTGAGGACCGGCACTCTGATGCGGTCCCGGAAGAGAGCGAAGAACTGATCGTCGCTGTTCAGGACGGCATAGGCCGGTCCGGCCTTGGTCCTCGGTCGGCCGAGCTCCTCGAAGAGAGTGAGCTTCGTGGCCGCGTAGGCCCGGACATCCCCGTGGAAGTCGAGGTGATCACGGGTCACGTTGGTGAGGACGGCGACGTCGAACTCGCACCCGCCCAGGCGGTGACCGGCGAGACCGTGGGAGGAGACCTCGAGGCAGGCCCGGGTCACCCCGGAGGAGACCATGGCAGCCAGGGCCGACTGGACCTCAAGGGCGTCGGGGGTGGTGAGAGTCGCCGGGGTGGTCCGGTGGGCGATGCGGTTCTCCACCGTGCCAAGCAGGCCGGTGACGTGACCCTCGCGTCGGAGGACGGCCTCGACAAGATGGTTGACAGTGGTCTTCCCGTTGGTGCCTGTCACGCCGTAGAGACGGAGTCTTCTCGACGGCCACCCCCGGAAGGCGGCGGCAGCCAGGGCGAGAGCCCTCCGGGAGGCCGGGACGAGGAGGCAGGTGACGCCCGGAGGCAGGTCGACCGGCCGCTCGGCCACGACGGCGACCGCTCCTCGGGCGGCCGCGGCCGCGGCGAAGTCGTGCCCATCCCGGGAACGCCCGGAGAGGCAGAAGAAGGCGCAACCCGGTTCCGCCCGGCGAGAATCATGGGCGAGGCCGGAGACCTCGGCGTCCTCCGGGCCGCAGGCGCGGCGGTAAGTCTGGCCCCGCATAAGCTCTGAGAGTCTCATGCCCCCGCCCGGAGCGTCGGCTGTTTCTGTGTCCCGCTCTCTCGCCCCGGGCTGCCCCGCCCTCCGGTCGGCTGAGACGACCGGGCGTCCGGCCCGGCCGGCCGGAGCGCTCCCGGCGCCCTTTCCCCGCCGTATAGCCTATTCGCGGAGGCTCAACGGGGTCGGGGTGGACAAGGGCGGAGGGGGCGGGAGTTGGCGGAACGATTGGGAGGTTGTGGACGGCGCGGTGGGGGCGGCCGGCAGGACGCTGATCGTGGCGGCGGGCGCCAGGCTGAGGCGGCGGCGGCCGGAAGGCCCCGCGCCCGCGTCGGGCGGCCGGCCCAGCCGGGTCAGGTCTGAGAGGAGACCCGGGCCGACGCGGCCGGAGCGGGCGAGCAGGCCTCAGGCCCGACCAGGGCCTGACCGACCCGGTAGATGTCGCCGGCGCCCATGGTCACCAGGACGTCGCCCGGGCGGAGCTGCTCGCGGAGGTAGGCGGTTATGTCGGCGAAGCCGTAGAAGTACGCCACCTTTTCCGGGCCGCCCGGTATCCGCTCGGCGATGTCGCGTGAACTCACGGGCCTGCCCCCGTTGTCCCTGGTCGGGTTCTCCCGGGCCGAGGCGTAGATCTCGGCCAGGACGACCCGGTCGGCGGCGGCCAGAGCGGCGGCGAACTCGTCCAGGAGAGCTCTCGTCCGCGAGTAGGTGTGCGGCTGGAACACCACCCACAGGCGCCGTCCGGGCATGGCGTCGCGGCAGGCCCGCACCGTCGCGGCGATGGCCGTCGGGTGGTGGGCGTAGTCGTCGTAGACGGCGGCTCCCCGGTACTCCCCGAGGTACTCGAACCGCCGCCTGACCCCGCGGAAGGACGCCAGGGCCTCCCGGACAGTCTCCAGCGGGACGCCGAGCTCGTCGGCCAGGGCGATGGCCGCCACCGAGTTAAGCGCGTTGTGGCTCCCCGGGATGCCCAGGCGGAACTCGCCGAGGCTCTCCCCGCGGCGGTAGACCCGGTAGCGGTTCCCCTCACCCGGCGGAAGCAGCTCCAGGCGGTAGTCGTTGGCCGGCCCGAAGCCGTAGGTCACGCGGCGGGCCCGGGTCGGGAGGCCGGCCGCCCGCGGGTCGTCGCCGCAGACGAGGAGAAGGCCGCTTTCCGGGAGCCTCGAGGTGAACTCGCGGAAGGCCGCCTCGTAGTCCTCGACGGTCCGGAAGTAGTCGGGGTGGTCGAGCTCGATGTTGGTCACCACGGCCATCTCGGCTGGGTAGTTCAGGAAGTGCCGCCGGTACTCGCAGCTCTCGGCGATGAGGAGGTCGCCGCGCCCGGTGTAGGCGTCGCCTACGCCGATGACGGCCTGGGGGTCGAGGCCGGCCCGGCTGAGGACGTGGGCGACCATGGCCGTGGTCGTCGTCTTGCCGTGGGTCCCGGCTACGGCCACGCCGCGCTTTTCGGACATCAGGCGGCCGAGGAACTCCGGGTAGGAGAAGACGGGAAGGCCGCGGCGCACGGCCTCGGCCACCTCGGGGTTGTCGGGCCCGTAGGCGGGGGAGGCGACCACGACCTCGGGGTCGCCGACATGAGCGGCGTCGAAGCCCCGGTAGGGCGTTATTCCGGCCATCCGGAGCCCATGGTCGGTGGGGAAGGTCTCCTCGACGTCCGAGCCGGTCACCGTGACACCGTTAGCCTTCAGGATCTGGGCCAGGGCGCTCATCCCCGTGCCCTTTATCCCGACGAAGTGGACCGAGCGGTACCGCAAACCTGCCACCCCTTCGAGGTTCACAGCCATAGTCTATCCTCCGGACCGGAGAATTGCCCGCGACCCGCCGGGCCTCGCCGGGCGCCGGCTCCCGGGCGCGGAAAGCGGTCGCGTCGTCCTCCGGAGGCCTTCTCTCGCCGGGCGGCGGGCCCGTGGAGCAGGTGCCTCGCGAGCCGGGTGCCTACCAAGAGACTACACGGGTGCCGGGGAAGTTCCTGCTTTTCGCCGGTCGCCCGCTGTTCGGGCGCGGGGGCGCGGGGGCGGGGGGCGGGGGGCCGGTTCTGGCGCCGCGGCCCGGTCAGATGCGACCCAGGGGGTACGGCCGCGGCCCGGTCAGATGCGGCCCCGCGCGTAGGCCACCGCCAGGCTCCCAAGGAAGAGGAAGCCCGCGTAGCCGATGGCCGGGTAGAGAGTGGCGACTATGGCCGAGAACCCGATGCGACCGGCCACAGCGGCGGCCAGGGCGGCGATGACGGCCAGGACGTCGAAGCGGCGCCAACCGGCTCCGACGAGGCGGTTGACGAAGCCGAAGAGACAGCTCACGGCCGTCGTGTAGATGGCGGCGAGAAGGATGGCCGTATAGCCCGCGGCGATGAGCGGCGAGAGCCGCGCGGCCGCGAGGAGCATCGGAACCTCCGCCCGGGCGGCCTCCGGGACCCCGGCGAGGATGGTGAGGTTGACGGCGAGGGCGCCCAGGCCGAGGGCGAGCGCCCCGGCGAAGGCGCCGGGACCGAGACGCCGCCGCGTCGTGAGGCTCACCGCCGGGACGAGGACGGAGGCGGCGATGATGAGGTTGTAGGAGCCGTAAGCCAGCCCCGAGAGGAGCCAGTTCCGGACCGGCGCCGCTTGCGGCTCGGCGTAACCGAGGTCGAGCGGGGCCGAGACCACCGTGGCCAGGCTTACCCCGAGGACGGCCACGAGAAGAACGGGAACGATGAGCCCGACCGCCCGGACCACGCCCCGGAGGCCGGCGAGGACGGTACCGAGGACCAGAAGGGCCATGGCCGCGAGTCCGAACTCGTAGGCCAGGCCGTACTCCTGCTCAAGGGTGGCCCCGGTCCCGGCGAACATCGCCGCCGTGCCCCCGAAAAGGAAGAAGGTGAGGACGCCGTCGATGAGCCGTCCCAGGAGGGGCCCGGCGACGTAGTGCAGGACCGGCCCGTGGCTGGCCGCCCCCAAACGGCAGCCAGCCCGGACGACGAGGTAGGCGAAGAAACCGAGGACCCCCGTGGCCACGGCCAGGGCCCCCAGGCCCCGGAGGCCGTGGAAGGTGAAGAACTGGAGGACCTCCTGGCCCGAGGCGAACCCGGCGCCGATGACCGTCCCGATGTAGACGGCTGCCAGCGTCGAACTTGTCAACGTTGCCGGTCCCCCGCCGCAGCTCTCCCGAGCCGCATCGGGAGCCCCTCCGTCCCCCATCGCCCTGGTGTCCATCTCGTCGCCGGGGGCCACGGTTCTAGAGTCTCCCCTTGAGCCAGGCCAGGGCCAGGGCGCCGAGGAGAAGGAACCCGGCGTAGCCCACCGCCGGGTAGAGGGTCCCGACGATGGTCGAGAACCCGGCCGCGCCGGCGACCGTGGCCGCGGCCGCGCCGCCGATGACCAGGGCCTTGAAGTAGGGACTCTCCTCGCCGACGAGGCGGTTGGCGAACCCGAAGAGGCTCCCGACGGCCGTCGTGTAGACCTCGGCCAGGAGGACGACGCTGTAGGCCAGTCCGGCGGCCGGAGAGAGGAGCCTGGCGGCGAGGACCATCGGGACCTCGGCCGCGGCCGAGTCAGGCGCGTGGCTCAGGATGGCGAGGTTGACCGCCAGGGCGCCGAGGCCCAGGCCCAGGGCACCCAGGAAGGCCCCGGGGCCCAGGCGGGCCCGGGGGGTGAGCCGGGCGATCGGGACGAGGACGGAGGCGGAGAGGATGAGGTTGTACGACCCGTAGGCCACCCCGGAGACGGCCCAGTGACCGACCGCGGCCCGCGCCGGCGCGGTGAAGGTGAGGTCCGGCGGGCGCGCCACCACGGTGGCCGTGGCGACGGCGAGGACAGCCGCGAGAAGGAAGGGGACGATGACGCTCACCGACCTCACGACCGCGCCGATGCCGAAGAGGACGGTGAGGACGGTCGCTAGGGCCATCCCCACCAGCCCGATCCAGTAGGGGAGGGCGAATTCCTGCTGGAGGGTCGCTCCGGCCCCGGCCAGCATGGCCGCGGTGCCCCCGAAGAGGAAGAAGGTCAGGACGAGGTCGATGACCCGCCCGACGACCGGGCCGGCCACGTAACGCAGGACCACGGCGTGCGACTCGGCCCGGAGCCGGGCGCTGGCCCGCAGGAGGAGGTAGCCGAAAAGTCCGAGCGAGGCGGTGGCCACGGCCAGGGCGGCCAGGCCCCGGGGTCCGTGGGACCCGAAGAACTGCAGGATCTCCTGGCCGGAGGCAAACCCCGCTCCGACGACGGTCCCGATATAGACTGCGGCGAGAACCGGGACGGAGATGTTCCCCCGGGCCTCCCTGCCCCCCCGGACGCGCATCACCGTCCCCCTTCCCCGTTCGGACCGTCGTCTATCCCGTAGTATGTCGCCGGGGAGTGGTTCGAGTCCGCACGCGGGCTCCCGGGCGGCCCTTCGCCGGCCGGTCCGGAGACCAGGGTGGGTGTGCCGGCAGGAGGCGGAGGGCGGCCGGTTAGGGTGTGCTCCGAGCGGCTGCCGGGGCTCCGACCGCCCCTGCTTCAATTTCCTTGGTTTCTCCGCCCCCCGGACCTATCCCTTCCCGGTCTCTCCATCCGCCTCCTGAGCCTAGGTCTTGCCGGTCTTCTCCGGGCGTGGCGCTCTTCGCCCCGCCCGGTCTAGGTCAGCCACTCCTCAAGCCAGCGCCTGGTGCGGGGAAGGAGAATCACGGCGAGAAGGATGAGCGAGAGGACCGGCGCCGGGCTGAACATGGATGGGCGACCCGCCTCGAGCGTGCTCGTGACCGCTAGAGGTAGACCGGCCAGAGCGGCGAGGAGCCCGGCGCCGAGGCCGACCGGATAGACCCAGCCGGCCCGCACGAGGAGGCCGGTGGTGAAGACGCCCCAGCCGACGGCCGCGACCCAGCACAGCTGCTGCGCGGGAACGTAGAGGGCGAGACCGGTGACCATAATCTTGTCCATGCTGGCCACCCCGTTCATGAAGGAGAGCACGCAGGCGATACCCGTGAAGAAGCTGAGAGTGAGGGCCCGGCGGTCGATGGGGTTGACCCAAGCCAGAAGGGTGAAGAAGAAGATGAGGTTCGGCCCGAAGACGAGGATGTGCGCCGGGAACGCGCCGCGGCTCATAGCCGGGATCATTAAGAAGAAGGAGCTGGCGAGCCCGAGAACACTGGCTGAGGCCGCCAGGGGCCAGGCCCAGGACGCCCGCCGGGTGAAGCCGAGGCCGGCGACGAGCCACAGAAGGCCGGCGAGGATCATCAGGTCCGTCAGGAGGGGCATGACGTAGGTGATGATGATGGCCTCGTCGGGCCGACCGGCGGCCAGCTCGAGGTTGATGAGGGCGTGGTAGCCGCGGATGAAGAGGACGTAGGGGACGATTACCCCCACCGTCCCGGCCAGGAAAGCCAGGAGCGCTCCAGCCGAGTACCTACCGCTTTGCATCGTCTATCTACCTCCGGGTGGGCCCCGGCCTCAGCGGACGGGGCCTGTGTAGTCTCTGAGGTCACCATACCCGCAGGCCGTCGCGGAGTCTTTGCCTTTGGGCAAACGGCGCGGGCGGCGGACGGGCGGCGCCAGCTTCTTGACCGGGCGATAGGGGAGAGGTAGCATCGAAACTGCAGAAAGGAGGGAGGACGTCCTGGCGAGCGACGAGCAGGGCCCCGGCGCCTCCGAGGGGGCGACCCTGGCGGCGATGGTGGCCAGGGTGCCCGTCTTTGTCAGCCTCGGCCCGGAGGGTCTGGACGAGGCGATCCGGACCGCCCGGCGGCGGGAGTTCACCCGCGGCGAGATCATCGCCGGGCACGGCGAGGACTGGCCTTACGCCCTCCTGGTCGTGAAGGGTTCGGCCCGGCTGGTCAAGGGGTCGGAAGCCGGCCGGGTCCTCGCCGCCCTCACCGTCGGCCCCGGTGAGCTCTTTCTGGGGCCCTCCCTTTTCGACGCCGGGCCCATGCCGGCCTCGCTCGAGGCCGAGACGAGCTGCCTTGTTTACCTCTGGGACGGCGAGGGGTTCGCCCGTCTGGTCAAGACCAGCCCCGCTGCTCTCTGGCAGGTCTCGGTGGCGCTGGTCCGGCAGATGCGAAAGGCGAGCGACGTCATCGACACGCTCGCCTTCCGGCCCCTCTCGGCCCGTCTGGCCCGCCTCCTCCTCGAGCACTTCGGCCCGGACGGGACCGGGCCGGCCCCGCGCTCCCTCACCCTGGACGACATGGCGGCGAGGGTGGGAACGACCCGCGAGGTCGTCTGCCGCATGCTCTATCGGCTTGCCAGTGAGGGCCTGATCAATATCACCCGCACCGAGTTCGCCCTCCTCGACCGTTCACGCCTGGCCGAGCTGGCCGGGCAGGACCGCCCCCCGGCCTAGGGGCTCCGTGGGGGCTCCACGTGCGCTCCGCGTGGACTCCCGGGGAGCTCCTGACGGCTCACCCTCCCCCCGCTCCGGTCTCCCTGTTGACCTCGGTCAATGCCCGGCGGGCCGGCCCGTGCTAGGCTCCTGGTGAGAGTGGGGGATGGTCTATGGATTGCGAAGCTGCGGCCGGCTCCCGGCCTCTCGAGCCTGCCGCGCGTCTCCAGGCTCCCTCGCCCGGCCCCGGTCCTGGTGCCGGGCGTCTCGCGCTGGCGGCCAGGGTCACGGCCTTCGTGGAGGCGACCAAGTTCCGCTCGGTCTTCCTCCTCACCGCCGTCGGTCTGGCCGCCGGCGTCTTTGCCTGGCGCGTCGGGCTCTCATCGGGGGCGGTCGCTCCCGGCTCGCTCCAGGAGACTGCGGCCCGGACCGGGCTCGTCCTCGGCACGCTGGCCGTGCTTCTGGGGAGCATGGGCGCCAACGCCATCACCGGAGCCATCGATCACCGGATGGACGCGCTGATGTCCAGGACGAGGCACCGGCCCGTACCCACGGGCCGCCTGACGCCGGGCGAGAGCCTCTGGTTCGGGATCGCCCTGGTCGGCCTGGCTCTCCTCGTCGTCCTTGCGGGCGGCTACTTCTGGAGCGCGGTCTGGCTCCTCGGGGGCGTCCTCAACGTCACCCTCCTCTACAACGGGTGGTCGAAGACTCGCACGCCCTGGAGCGTCGTCCTCGGTACACCGGGGAGCGCCGCCCCGGTCCTGGTGGTCTCGTCCGCGGTGGCCGGGACGGCTCTCGGGCCGGGAGCGGTGCCCCTCGCGGCGCTCGTCGCGGCCTGGACGCCCATCCACGTCTGGAGCCTGGCCATACGCTACGTTGACGACTACCGCGCGGCCGGGGTCCCGATGCTCCCGGTCGCCGTCGGCGTTCGCCAGGCCGCGCGCTGCGTCGGCTGGGCCAGCCTCGCTCTCTGCGCCGCGGCCGCGGTTCTCCCGGCCGCGCTAGGCCTCGGCCCGGCGGCCAACGCCCTCGTCTTGACCCTCCAGGTGCCGGTCCTAATCGTGAGTCTCGCCGTCACCTTCCGGCCGACAGCCGTCCTCTCCTGGACCCTCTTCAAGCTGACCAGCCCGTACCTCGCTCTCGTCTTTCTGGTCGTGGCGACGATGGGCTGACGGCTAGCCTCCGGCCGTTCCGCGGCCCCGCCGCGGGCCGGCGGCGCCGGGGCCTCCGCCGCTTAGCGGGAGCCACCGTCGGGGTCGATGTGGAGGGGGCCGGCCTTGGGGGAGCCACCGTCCGGGTCGAAGTAGCGGGGGCTGGTCTTCTTGTACTCCCTGGTGCTGAAGAGGATCTGGTAGGAGAGAAGGTTCACCGCCTCGCCGAGGGCCCGGACCCGCCTCCGGCACTCCCGCCTCGTCGGCGCGTGGACCATGGAGTAGAGGCGGTAGGGCCACCCGGCCAGGGGCGGCCGCGCGTAGCAGTGAGTAACCTCGGGAAAGCTGGCCAGGGCGCGCCCGGCCCGGTCGAGGGACTCCTGGGCGACCTCCCAGACGACCATGGCGTTCCCCCGGACGCCCGCCTTGCGGTGGGCGAGCACCCCGGCGAGGCGGCGGAGCCAGCCCCTCCGGCGGTAGCCGGCGATGCGGTCGAGGACCTCGGAGGACGTCATTCCGAGCCGGGCGGCGAGCTCCTCATAGGGCTCGAGCCCGGGCGGGAAGTCGCCGGCGAGAGCGGCGATGAGGAGGCGGTCGGCGTCGTCGGGCTGCTCCGGCCTTGTCGAGGCCGCCTCGACCCGGCCGCCGGCCGGGTCGGCCGGGCCGGCCGCGCCCGCCTGGCGGGCCGCGCCGTCCGGCCTCCCGGGCCCCGGCGGACCGGGAGCGGCCCCGAACCTGAACTTGACCTCGGTCTTGTAGACCCGGTCGGCCGGAAGGTCGTGAAAGGTTACGCCGGTCGTCTTCTCGAGCTTTCCCAGAATGGCGGCGACCCGGCCGGGTTCGGGCACGACCAGCGCAAACCAGAGGTTCAGGCGCCCCTCACGGGCGTAGCTGTGGGTGACCTCCGGGTAGGCGCCGACGGCGGCCGCCACCCGGGCCAGGTTTTCGGGCGCGACTTCGGCCGCCACCAGGGTCGTATGGTAGCCGAGGGCCCGGCTGTCGAAGACCCCGCCCAGCCGGCGCACCATCCCCGACGATCTCCAGCGGGTCACGGCCGCGTGGACCTCGGCCTCGGAGAGCGACCCGTGCCGGCGGGCCAGCTCGGCGTAGGGCCGCGGGACGGCCGGGAACTCGTCCTGGAGAAGGTCGAGAAGGCGCCCGTCAAGTCCCGTCACGGAGCCACCCCGCCGCCCGGCGGGCGTAGTAGCTAAGGATGAAGTCGGCCCCGGCTCGCCTGATGGCGGTCAGGGTCTCCAGGGCCGCCGTCCGCTCGTCGAGCCACCCCCGGTCGGCCGCGGCTCGCAGCATGGCGTACTCCCCGCTCACCTGGTAGGCGCCGACAGGCAGACAGCAGGCCTCCCGGACGGCCCGGATGACGTCGAGATAGGGGAGAGCCGGCTTGACCATGACCATGTCCGCACCTTCCGCCGCGTCCAGGGCCACCTCGGCCAGGGCCTGGCGGACTCCGGCGGCCGGGTCCATCTGATAGCCGCGCCGATCGCCGTGGGCCGGGGCGGAGCCGGCGGCGGCGCGGAAGGGCCCGTAGAAGCCCGAGGCGTACTTGGCCGAGTAGGCCAGAATGGCTACCCCGGTGAAGCCCTCGGCGTCGAGCGCCTGGCGGATGGCGCCGACCCGCCCGTCCATCATGTCCGACGGGGCGACGACGTCGGCCCCGGCCCTGGCGTGGGAGAGGGCCACCCGGGCCAGGCGGTCGAGGGTGGCGTCGTTGTCCACGCCGCCATCGGGGGCGAGAAGGCCGCAGTGCCCGTGTTCGGTGTACTGGCAGAGGCAGACGTCGGTGAGGACGAGGAGGTCGGGGCAGCGCTCTTTGGCGGCCCGGACGGCTCGCTGGACCGGACCGTCGGGGTCCCAGGCCGAGCTTCCCTCGGCGTCCTTCCGCTCCGGGAGCCCGAAGAGGATGAGCCCGCCGAGGCCGGCCGCGGCGACGTCGTCCACCTCGCGGAGGAACTCGTCCACGGAGAGATGGTGGTTTCCCGGCAGCGCCTCTATCTCCCTCCGGATCTTGCGCCCCGGGACGACGAAGAAGGGGTTGACGAAGTCGCCGGGGTCGAGGCGGACCTCGGCGACAAGGGCTCGCATCGCCCCGGTCCGCCGGAGCCGGCGCATCCGCCGCCGAAGCGGGGCCGGGCAGTCCGGTTCGAGCCTACCGTCCATCGCTCAATCCACCTTTCCCAGGATTTCCTCGTCAGTGAGGTAGCAGGCCGGGTCGGAGGCCCAGAAGTCGCCGGTGGCGGCCTCGGCCCTGACCCTCAGGTTGCCGTTGCAGACGTCGAGCCAGGCGCAGGTACGGCACCGCCCCTTCAGGCGCGGCTTCCGGTCGCGCAGGGCTTGAAGGAGCGGGTCTCCCTCCCCCGCCCATATCTCGCCGAAGGGCCGCTCGAGGACGTTCCCCAGCGGGTGCCCCCCGCTGAACTGGTCAGGGAAGACGTCCCCTGAGTGCCCGACGGCGGCGATGGCCATGCCCGATCGGTTCCCGCCGGCCAGGCGCAGACGCTCGAGGACTCGGGCCGCCCGGGCCGGATCCTCCCGGCGGAGTCGGAGATAGAGGTAGACTCCGTCGGCGTGGTTGTCGACGGTCAGGACCTCCTTGGCGAGGCCGCGCCGGTGGAGATCCCGGGCCCAGGCGATGATGAGGTCGAGGGCCCGGCGTGTCTCGGCGTGGGAGAGGTCGTCGCGGTCGAGGCCGCGGCCCCGCCCGCTGTAGACCAGGTGGTAGAAGCAGATTCTGGGGACTTCCTCGGCCTCGCAGAGTTCCAGGACCCGCTCGAGGGAGGAGAAGGTCTGCCGGGTGAGGGTGAGGCGAAGCCCCACCTTCTGTCCGGCGGCCCGGCAGTTCCGGAGACCCGCCAGGGCCGCCCGGTAAGCTCCCTCCCGGCCGCGGAACCGGTCGTGGACCTCCTCCGGACCGTCGAGACTTATCCCGACGTAGCTCACCCCCGCCCGCTTTAGGGCGGCGGCCCGCTCCGGCGTGATAAGGGTTCCGTTGGTCGAGAGGGTCACCCGGAGGCCCCGGGCCACGGCCCGTTCGATGAGCTCGAGGAGGTCGGGGCGGAGGAGAGGCTCTCCTCCGGAGAGGAGGAGAACGGGGACCCGGGCGGCGGCCAGGGAGTCGATGAAGGCGAGGACCTGGGCTGTCGAGAGGCCGCCGACGGGTCCGGCGGGCGGTCCGGCGACCCGTCCGCCCTTCCGTCCGGACGTCGACCCGTCGGGGACCTCCTGGGCTCCGTAGTAGCAGTGGACGCACCTGAGGTTGCAGGCGGCGGTGGAGTTCCAGACGACGACCGGGCCCGCGCCCGCGTTCGTGCCCCGCTCCGCGCCCCGGGCCGACCGGTGGTAGCGCAGGCGGTTCCCGTAGTGCTCCTGGTCGAAAAGGAGGGCGGTCAGGTCCAGCACGGTCGCCTCGCCTCTTTCCGGAAGTGGTGGAGGACCACCTCGAGGAGGCCCTCGGCCGTGTACTCGGTCGCCGTCGCGGTGACCGCGAGACCCTCGCGGGCCGCCGTCTCGGCGGTTACCGGCCCGATGCAGAAGACCGCCGGGTGCCGCGCGGCCGACGTGAGCCAATCGCGCCCGACGGCATCGAGGAAGTACCTCACCGCCGCCGAGCTGGCGAAGGTGAGGGCGTCGACACGACCGGCCGCGAGGAGGCCGGTCAAGTTCTCGCGCAGGACCGCCCGGGCCGGCGTCTCTAGCTCCGGATGGACGACGTAGGCCGCGAGGTCCTCGACCTCGAAGCCGCGGCGGGAGAGCTCGGCGGCGACCTCCTCGCGGCCCTGGTCGGACCTCACGAGAAGGACGGCCGGGCCTGCCCCCGGCCGGCCCGGCCGGCCGACCCCCGGTCGGCCTACTCCCGGCGCGTCCGCCCCCGACCGGTCGCGCTCCGGTGCATGCCCCGCCGCGGCGGCCAGAGCCGCCGCAAGGGCTTCGCCCCGGAACTCAGCCGGGACGACGTCGGCCCGGACCCCCCGCGCGGCCAGCCGCCTCGCGGTGGCCGGCCCGATGGCCGCGACGCGCCGCCCGGCGAGCGAACGGGCGTCAAGGCCACGGGCCGTGAGGCGGTCGAAGAAGACCTCGACCCCGGTCGCGCTGGTGAAGGCTATCCAATCGAAGGTCTCCAGACGGTCGAGGGCCGCCTCGAGGTCGGCGGCGCCGGGGCTCCCGTCCGGAGCCGGCTCGACGCGCGCGGCGGGGAAGACGAAGACCTCGGCCCCGAGACGGCCGAGGGCGAGGGCCAGGCCGCCGGACCGCTCCCGTGGGCGGGTGAGGACGATGCGCCGCCCGGCAAGGGGAAGCTCTTCGAACCAGGCCAGCTCCTCGCGGAGGGCGGCAACCTCACCCACGACGAGGAGGGCGGGGCTCACGACCCCGCAAGCGGCGGCCCGGGCGGCGATGTCCCCAAGAGAGCCCGTGACCGTTCGCTGGTCGGCCGTCGCAGCCGATGATATGACCGCCGCCGGGGTCTCCGGTGGGCGCCCGGCGGCGAGAATCTCCTCGACGACGGCCGCAAGACGCCGGAGGCCCATGAGGACGACGAGGGTTCCGGCCGACCGAGCCAGGGGTCGGACCTCGGCGGGGACCCCGGATGCCTCGTCCCGGGCGGCAGGCTCCTCCGAGGCCTCGTCCCGGGCGGCAGGCTCCTCCGAGGCTTCGTCCCGGGCGGCGGTCCGCCCGCCTTCCGGGTCGGCTTCGTGTCCGGTGACAACGGCCACCGAGCTAGACAGGCCGCGGTGGGTGACGGGGATGCCGGCGTAGGCCGGTCCGGCGACGGCCGAGGTCACCCCGGGGACAATCTCGTAGCGAACACCCGCGGCCCGCAGGGCCTGCGCTTCCTCGCCACCCCGGCCGAAGACGAAGGGGTCACCGCCCTTGAGACGGACGACGCACAGGCCCCGCCGGGCCCTGTCGATCAGGAGCCGGGTGATGTCCTCCTGCGGGAGGGAGTGCCGGCCGGCTTCCTTGCCGGCGAAGACCACCTCGCACCGGGGCCGGACCAGCTCGAGCAGGGCCGGAGGGGCCAGGCGGTCGAGGACGACGCAGTCGGCCCGGCTGAGGACGTCAGCCCCCTTGAGGGTGAGGAGACCCGGGTCGCCGGGGCCGGCGCCGACGAGATAGACCGTGCCGGCGGGAACGGCCGGGCCGACGGGTTCGCCCGCTCCGGCGGGAACGGCCGGGCCGACGGGTTCGCCCGCTCCGGCGGGAACGGCCAGGCCGACGAGTCCGTCCGCGCCGCGGGCCAGGAGGTCTTCGGCCAGCGAGGCTCCCAGGAGAGCCGCGGCCCGGGGGTCGGCGACCTCTCCGGCGGCGTTTCCCTCCAGTATCTCGCGGCCGTCGGGCCCGAGGACGACGGCCGAGAGCTCGAGGCGCCCCGTCGCGGGGTCCAGCCGGGCCAGGGCCCCGGCGGCCGCGCGGCACCCTGCCCCGAGCCGGCGGAGGAAGGCCCGCTCGGCCTCCACCGGGAGCCGGACGGCGGGGTCCTCGACCCGCACGGCGAGCGCGCGGGCCTCCGCGTCGGCCTCACGGAACTCCAGGGCGAGAACGCCCTGGGCCGGGGCAGGCGGGAAGTCCCGGGGGTCGAGGCGCTCGGTGCCGCGCCCGCCGAGACCCAGCCGTTCAAGCCCTGCGGCGGCCAGGATGACGGCGTCGAAGTCGCCTTCGTCCAGCCGCCTGAGCCTGGTCTCCACGTTTCCGCGGAGCGGCCGGCAGACGAGGTCGGGCCGGTGGCGTCGGAGTAGGGCGGCCCGGCGCGGGCTCGAGGTGCCGACGACCGCTCCGGGGGCGAGGTCGGCGAGGGTCCGGCCGTCCCGCGAGACCAGGACGTCGCGCGGGTCGGCCCGCTCACCGGCGGCGACGAAGGTGAGTCCCGGCGGGAGAGAGGTCGGGAGGTCCTTGAGGCTGTGGACGGCGAAGTCGATGCGGCCCTCGAGAAGGGCTCGCTCGAGTTCGCCGGTGAAGGCGCCGACGGTAGCGAGACCGGGGATGGGGGCCGAGGTGTCGGCGTCTCCGGTCGTCCGGACGGCGACGAGCTCGAAGCGGTCCTGCCCGTTTCCCGCCCTCCGCAGGGCCTCGACGACGAGTTCGGCCTGGCGGACGGCCAGCCGGCTGGCCCGGCTGCCCACCCGCCAGGCGCGGCCCGACGAGCCTTGGAGGAGACCCGCCGCCCGCCTGACGGTGTCTTCGACGGTGACGAGGTCCCCGGTCCCGGCGGCTTCCCGCGTCCCCGGGGCCAGGGCGGCGTCGGCCGCGGCCTCCAGGCGCCGGCGGCGTTCGGCCTCGTCGGGACAGGTCCGCCGGAGATCCTCCCGCACCCGCCCGAGGAGGTCGGCCAGCGCGCCGAACCCGGGGCTGTACAAGCCCTCGAGCTCCCGCCTGACCCGCGCCGCGAGGAGAGGGCAGCGTCCGCCGGAGGAGACGGCGACCTGGAAGCTCCCCCGTCGGACCACGGCCGGCACCTGGAAGTCGCAGAGCTCCGGTTGGTCGACCACGTTTGCAGGGACGCCCCGGCGCCGGGCCTCGGCGGCGACGGCCCGGTTGACCCCGGGGTCGCCGGTGGCCGCGAAGCAGAGGGCCTGGCCGTCGAGGTGGCTCGGGGCGAACTCGGCCCGGACGAGAGCGAGGTCTCCGCGAGCGGCGGCCGCCCGGACCTCGGGCGAGGCCACCGGGGCGACGACGGACACGCGGGCGCCGGCGCGGAGGAGAGCCTCGATCTTCCGCCAGGCGACCTCCCCGCCTCCGACGACCAGGCAGGGCCGACCGTCGAGGACGAGATAGGCCGGGTACAGGTCAGGCACCTGAGCTCGCCTCCCGTTCTAGAGCCACTGGTGGAGCCGGCTCAGGAACGGTCCGGCCACCAGGAGATTGAGCACGGTGAGCAGGAACCCGGCCGAGAGGAGCCAGGCGGCTCGCCCGGCCGTCCAGCCGAAGCCCGCCCTGGCGGCGAGGTAGAGGGCGTAGGCTCCGGCGGCCAGGAACGTCGAGAGAACCTTCGGGTCCTTGAGCCACTCGGCCCCCCACAGGGCGGCCGCCCGGACGACGCCGGGGACAAGGCCGACGAGGAGGAAGAGGAGCCCCGCGGCCACGAGGCGCAGGCATGTCCGGTCCAGGGTTTCCAGAGGAGGCAGGCGTTTGGAAAGGGGACCGAGGTCCAGGCGACGCAGGCTCCGGTCCTGGGCCCGGTGCATGAGACCCGCCAGCCAGGCCAGGGTGAAGAGCCCCCATCCGATGGCGGTCAGGGCGGCGTGGAAGGGGATCCACGGTTCGGCCAGGAGACCAGGGTCGGCTCCGCTCCCGGAGACGGGGGCCGTCCACCGCAGGGCAGCGGCGGCCAGAAGACCGGCGGCGACCGCAGGGAAGACGTAGAGATCGAGGCCCTGGAGCGGACGGGCGGATCGCTCCCGGCGGCGCCGTCCCCGGGACCCGAAGCCGAGGTCTCCCGTGAGGTAGCGGCCGCCGGCGGCGAGCCAGGTGACGAGGACGACCGCTCCCGGGACTCCGGACCAGGCCGACCAGGCGCCGCCGGCCGCCAGGCCGCCGGCGAGACCGGCCGTGTGGGCGACCCAGGCCGCGAGTCCCGCGTGGGAGGCGGGGCCGGTCCAGCGCCTGTCCCGCAGGGAAGCCAGCGACCCCGCGGCGGCGAGGGCGTAGAGCACGGCCGCGAGGAGGATGACGACGCTGACGGCCGCCCCCGCCGGCGCGGTCACGAGCCCCCACCCCCGCTCGGCCCCGGCCCCTGGCTCCGGCGTCGGACGGCCCGCCCGTCGAGGACCCGACCGATGAAGTCGGCGACCGGGGTGCCGTCGGGCTGGACGGCGAGTTCGCGCAGGGTGACCGTGGGGTAGTCGAGAAGGCGGCGGGTCAGCCGCCGGCTGAACTCGGCCACGAGCTCCCGCTCGCGGGGTGTGGCCGTTTCGAGGTGGTCCAGGACCTTCCCGAGCTCTTCGGCCCGGATGGCTTCGGCACTCTCGCGGAGACGGCGGATGAGCGGCACGGCTCTCCGCCCCCGCCGCCAGGCATCGAATCGCTCGACCTCCTCCTGGACTATCCTCTCCACCTGGAGGGCCTCGCGTCGGCGCTCCTCGACGTTCGCCGCGACCACGGCCTCAAGGTCGTCGAGGTCGAAGAGGTAGACGCCCTCCCGGCGGGCCAGGGCGGGGTCGATCTGGCGGGGCACGCCGAGGTCGATGAGAAGAAGCGGCCGCCCCCGCCGGGCCCGCAGCGCGGCCTGGATGTCCTCGGGTCGGACGACGTAGTCGGGAGCCTCCGAGCAGGCCAGGACGACATCGACCCCGCCAAGGACCTCGGGAATCCGGTCAAGGGTCACGGCCCGGCGCCTCACCCGGCTCCGTTCGCCGTCCTCCTCGGGTCCGAGGGCGGCGAGGGCCGACACGGCCCGTTCGAGGGTCCGGTTGGCGGCGACTATCTCACCGAGCCCGGCCTCGACAAGGTGGCGCAGGGCCACCCGGCCGATATCGCCAGTTCCGATGAGGAGAGCCGCCTTGCCCGCGAGCTCGTCGAAGACCTTGCGGGCGAGGCTGAGGCTCACGTAGGGGACGGAGACGGCGCTGGCCGCGATGGCCGTCTCGGTCCTGGCCCGGCTGCCGGCCCGCAGGGCTCCCTGGAAGAGGGCGTGGAGGACGGGTCCGGCGGTCCCGGCTCGCCGGGCCGCCTCGTAGGCTGCCTTGACCTGGCCGAGGACCTCCGACTCCCCGAGGACCAGGGAATCGAGTCCGGCGGCGACCCGGAAGAGATGGGCTGCGGCTTCGAGCCCCTCAAGCTTGTAGAGGTATGGTCCGAAGTCCGGAGGGCTGTCCGGGCCGGGGCGGGAGAGGGCCGCCAGGAGACGGCCCGGGTCTGAGAGGCTGGGCCCTCCGACGACGGCATAGACCTCTGAGCGGTTGCAGGTCGAGAGGACGGCCACCTCGTCGAGGGCCTCGGCGGCCTTCAGGGACCGCAGGGTCTCGGGGAGCCGCCGGCCTTCGACGGCCACCCGCTCCCGTATCTCCAGCCGGGCCGTCCGGTGGTTCAGGCCGACCACTGACAGCCGGGTGTTCAGGGCGCCTCAACTCCGTCCAGGGCCGCCCCGGCGGCCGCGGGAGCTCCGGCGGAAGGTCGGGGCTTCCAGAGGCAGAGGGGCTCTTCGGCCAGGTAGTCGCCGCTCTGGGCCAGGGCCCGCGCCCGGCAGCCGCGGCAGACGGGGCCGTACT
>DYFB01000085.1 GCA_020725405.1 Symbiobacterium sp.
ACCTTTACTGCCAGGAACACAAGACCTACACACCACCGGCGTGGCACAACCTTTCCGCCGTGCTCGGCTGGGCGCAACTCGTCTAGCAGCGGCTTTGTATTCGCGTGGCACTCGAAAGGCCCGTCTGGTGTCAAAGTCGGGCCTAAAGGAGAGCCGTTAACCTGCGCCGGCCGTTACAAACTGGACGGGGCCCTCGTCAGGCCGGCGTCAGGTTGAACGGCTGGTTAGACGCCGTCGATCCTTAACTATCGGCGTCCAGGATTTCTAGGACTCTGGGGAGTTCTTCGTGGGCGATTTGCCAGACGATGTCGATGTTGACGCCGAAGTAGTCGTGGAATAGGCGGTCTCGAGACCCGGCCATCTGCTTCCAGGGGACTCCCGGATACTTGGCTCGGGCCGACTGGGATAGCTTCTTGGTGGCTTCTCCGATGATCTCGATGTTCCGGATGACAGCATCCTGGATCAGAGTATCTACAATGAAGGCCTCGTACGACATCCCGCCGACGTAGGTCATCACGCGACGGGCGGCCTAGCGGACGTCATCCAGGAGCTGGCTATCCGGCCGTCTAGACATAGAAGACACCTTCCGCGATGCTACGGCCTACTTGCTCCAACCGGATGGCCTCGACTCCCGCGGGCGTTAGAAGGTCGACTCTCCGTCCGAGCAGGTTCTCCAGGTAGTCCGCGAGGTCCATGAACCGGAAGCCTATCGGACGGCTGAACTCGACAATCAGGTCGACGTCACTCGCGTGGCTACACTCATCCCGAGCGACCGAGCCAAAGACCCCTATCCTCTTCACACCGAACTCACTGCGAAGGTAGTCCTGGTTGTCCCGAAGCAACTGAATGGTCTTGTCCCTCGTAAGCAAGAGGACCACTCCTTACGCCATTATACCCTCCGTCGTGCGTCGGGGGGTGTCCACCGTGCGTCTAACGGCCGGCGGCTGAGCGGCGGCGGGGCTGCATGACGCCTGATGCACAATGCCGGGTCCGGCCGCTGAAGCCGCGTGTTAGGTTCGCGCGGTCTTGAGGTTGCCCGTGCGCAATGGAATTCGCCGGGAGCCCGCAGCGTCCTCCGGGGGCGGAGTAACCCAACCCCTCGCCCCTAACCCCTCGATAGAAGAAGGCAGCCGCGCAAGGCTGCGCGAGGAAGAGTGTGATCGCCCGGCCTCGGTGCAGACTGCCCGGCACGGGGAAGCCCGGGAAGAACGAGTGGAAGAGCCCAACTTCGTCGACCTAACGGCTGGGAGCTCAGCGGCCGGCGCAGCCGGTCCGCCGGAGCTCCTTGTTAGGCGGGGTCACTCCCAAAGCGGTACAAGGTGAAGTCACAGACTGGCTCGTACCCGATACGCGTGTAGATGGAGTTCGATGTCAGGTTCGCCAAGTCGGTGAACAAGACGCAAAACGAGTAGCCCGTGTCCAGCAGGTGATCACTCAACCGGGCCACACACGCAGTCGCGAATCCCCGCCGTCGCCACGCCGGAGGCGTGTACACAGCGTTGATCGCAATCCCATGCCGCGTAGGCCGCGTACTCGCCGCCATGCTCCGTGGTTCGGTATCCTCCCAGAGGTAGATCTCACCCCGGTCGATGCGCTTCTTTGCTGCCCTCCTTGCCGCATCGTGCAGGTCTTCTTGTAGAGCTTCCGCGGCAAAAGCCGCCGTCCAACGGCTGACCACGTCGAGATCTGTGTCCAGCGCTCGCCGGAGCTCGCCACCCGGAACAGGTACCTGGCGCACCCCTATCAATCGGTACAGGCGCTGTCGCATGCCGATAGTGACGGTGTTTCCTGAAACCCGACTCCACCTCTGCGCAAATGACTCGGATAGTGGGTTTGGCGCCACAACACCGGAAACCTCGGACCCTGAATCGATGAGATGTTTAGCAACCAATTCCAGAGCTACACCCTCACCTTCGGGGCGTAAGTTGGCCAGCACCAGAGGGCTAGGCTGAGTCATGAGGGCTGCCACCAGCAATCCGCGGGGGTCCTGAACGGTCGCCAAGAGCGGAGGGTTACCCGATGCCGGCGGGTCATCGCGGAGGCGCAGGGCGAGACCTAGTATGAGGTTATGCTCAGCTTCACGCTCTTCCAACTCCGGTTGCGCATCGCGCAGGAAACATTCTGCATCAGGATAGGTGATTAGCTGCATAGTGGGCACTCCCCAAAGTGTATCGTTGAAGCACAATACTACGCCAACTCCGAGAAGACACCGCCTAACGGAAATGCGGTTAACCTGCGCCGGCCGTTGGCAGACAGGGTCTCATAGGCCGGCGTCAGGTTGAACCGCTGGTTGGGCCGCTTGATACCGGCGGCATCTGCTCCCAGGTCCGGTGCTGAAGCTCTCTGCCAGCCGCCTTCTTGCGCACCCCGCCCCACTGCTTGAAGAAGAACGGCACGTGGTTCTCAAGACACAAGTCACGAACAGACAAAACCCAGTCCTCCTGCATTGGGCGAGCGCCGGGACCGGATTCACCGCCGACAATCACCCAGCCGATGCCTTCAAGGTCTAGGTTCGAAAGGGGACCTAGCAGCGGCTCTAAGGACAGGAAGCGAAGCTTCGCGGGGACGGCTCGTAGCCGGTCAACCCGCGCAAGGCTCGCATCGTCCTCTACAGTAACACCAACCCAGACGTTGTCGGGCCACGGAAGGTCTGGCGCTAGCTCCTCGAGTCTTTTAGCACGTTTGGTGAGCAGCTGATACGTGTGACGCCGCGTGTCCTTCATTACTCGGAAGACATCCTGGATAAAGGCGGCTGGCACTTCTTCATGAAAGAGGTCGCTCATGGAGTTTACGAATACCAAGCGGGGCTTGCGCCAGTGCTCTGGAATCCGTAGCATGTGTGGATGGGTTCGGACCGCGAAACCATCTCGGTAGTTCGGGTTGCCCATGGCCTTTAGCCGGTTCGCCATCCGCTCAGCGTAGCAATTGAGGCAACCAGATGACACCTTAGAGCAGCCGGTGACCGGGTTCCACGTCATCTCGGTCCACTCAATTGCGGAGATGCTCACTACAGGGACAACCCCTTCACTAGGTGGTTTCCTATGCTGAGGGCTGTGCGCATCGCACGCGGGCTGGGGTTGGCGACTGCCAGCATGAGCGCAAATAAGGGGAAGCCTTTGCTGTTCCTCAGTATTCCGGCTTTGGATACTGCGGGAAACGCCTGCCTCAATCGATTCCTGACGTAGTCCAGTATGTGTGACGTGGAGGCGTCCTTCAGCAGCCGTTCACCGAAGAGAGTCCGCTCTATGCGGTAGAACTCATCATACCATTGTGGAGTGCCGAGAAGTTCATCGAGCCGGGAACGCCACAGATCCGGTATCTTCCCCGAGTTCTCCATCATGCGAATCATACCGCCAAGGGGAAACAGATACCAGACATCGCAAGCTTGAGTAGCCGCAAGCGCCTTGATTGTCTCCCACTGAACCTCAAGGCCGAATGGGTCAAGGAAGACGAGGGAACGTGTTGTGCTCCAATCGGTCTTCTGGAGGTACTCCGCTAGAGCAAGGTTTGCATCCTGACACCTAACATCGATGGAGTCGAGCAAGTGAGGATATTCGAGCGAGATTGTCTTCCGCAAATCCTCGCAGGACGGTCTGTGGGCGTCTATGAACAGAAACTGGTCGAACTGCCGAGAAGAGCTGGCTGAAGCTTCTAGAGCTCTGAGAACAGAGCCTCTATGGAAGCCCTGAACCTCTTTCGTGTCATCCTGTGAGCCAAAGAGAGACTCGACTTCCAGTGTCTGACCACTATCCGCGCCGCCTCCGAGTTCCCGCTTCCCACTGCCTGCAAATGCGTCCACGTAGTGAAGGGTCGCCCAATGTTGCTTCCGCATGACCTGCAGGTATCTACTGGCGTATTCCTCGACGCAGTCAAGCTTTGCTTTTGTCCAAGCTCCACCGAAACTCGGCATGGTTGCCACTCCCTGGAATGACCTACCTCACCAGGGAAATTCGGGACACCCCGCCAGCACCCTTTTGGGTTAGTGCGCTCAGCGTGTGAGCGGCAACTCGGGAGAACCGGGGGCTCACTCTGTCGGCCCAACAATGATTGGACTGGTCCCTGTAACACGCCGATCTAAGATTCTACGTATCCGCCTATTCGCCCCTTGTCCACCCAGGCCCACGGTAGCCGTCCCAGCAAGAGACGGCATTCGGCTCCCAGTGGTCGTCGCATCACGGGGTCTTATGCCGCTCCGTGTAAGAACCCTTCTGTTGGCCTCAGAGCATATCCATTGGGCTTCGCACCCCGCCGGGTCCGCGGTTCAGCACGTGAGTGTAAGATCATGGTCGTCTTCACGTCGCTATGGCCCAGGAGCTCTTGAACCGTCCGGATGTCGTGCCCGGCCTCGAGTAGGTGCGTGGTGCCAGCGCCGCTCGGCAGAGGCGCTGGGATAGTTCCGCTCCAGGGCGTCCGGCAACTGCACCTGACCGTAGCCTGCGACGATGTCCTTCCGGTGAACGGATCTCACTTTCTCCAGGTGAGTCTGGAGAGGAACCTTGAGTGTCATAGGCAGCACGGTTAGCCGGTCCTTCGCGTCCTTGCCGTCCCTCACGAGGATCTGGCTACGTTCGAAATCAAGGTCCTGAACCCTCAGGCGCAGGCACTCCATGAGCCGCAGCCCGGTGCCGTACATGAGAGAGCCGATGAGCCACATGTTGCCGGTGAGGCTTGCCAGCACCGCCCTCACTTCACCTTGAGTCATTACCACCGGCAGACGCCTCTGCTTGCGGGCGCGAACAACCGCCGATTTCGCCGACCTCGCGTCCGATTACGTGGCGATACAGGAATAGCAGGGCGGCGAGAGCCTGGTTCTGGGTTGACGCGCTGACCCTCTTGTCCACCGCGAGGTGGGTTAGAAAGGAGTTGACCTCCGGCTCCGCCATCTCGACCGGGTGCCGATACTGGTGGAAGCGGATGAACCGCTTGACCCACATACAGTAGGCCTGCTCCGTCCGGCCGCTGTAATGTCGCGAGCGTAACGCCCTGCACAGCTGATCCATCAGCCTGGGGGCTCGATCAGTCGCGGCTGGCTGGCGCGGCGGAGGAGAGACGCCGACCTCCGGGCCGGTAGGCCCTCGTGAAGGGCGCGACATCTGCCCCGGCGGATGCTCCATCACACGACTCACCCCCCGGGAAGGCAATCGGGCAGTCCGCGACGTGATGCGTTGTCTGGGTGGACTCTATGATTTGCCCGCCCGGAGCCCGGCTCCTTCCAGTATCTGGGCCGAGGGGCGCATTCTATCTCCCCTTGCCGCACCCCCCGGGGTGGAAGACGAGGTCGCGCCCCAGAGAAAGTGGGCCGTGACCAGGGTCGTCAAAGTAGGGGATAAGAAAGGGGCTCACCCGCTCGTCTACCAACCGCTCCAGAGCACGGGCTCCGACGGCGAACTCCGCCTGGCCGGCGAACCACTCGACGAAGTCCGGTCGTAGCTGAGATCGATGCCCGCTTGCGGCATCGTTCGCCCTGTAAGCCCTACCGGCCCTCCTCGACCTCGTACCATTCCCGCACTTGGAGCCCGTCGCGCCGCTCCTGGGGGTAGTAGAGCCGGTAGCCGGTGCTGGAGAGCTCCCAGGCTTTGCCCTGGAACCAGCGGCCGTAGAAAACGATGTCCCACCACTGGTCCCCGATGACCTCGCCGGCGCTCCGCCGGAGCTGGGCGCTCTCGCTGGCGGTCTCAATGGCCCAGGCCGTGTTCTTATCTACCCAGACGTAGACCCAGGCGTGACCGTAGCGGTCATCGCCGATGACGGAGGTGTCGTACCCGTACTGCCGTTGGAGTAGCTTGGCCGTGATGATGGACATGTCGGAGCAGTCGAAAACGCCCTTCTGGTAGGGACGGTCATAGGGGTGGGCGTCGAGGATCTTCTGGATCTCTTCCGGCCGCACTTCCTTAGCGGTTCCCTCCCGGTGGTGGGGATTCGAAAGGGCGACCTGACGCGGCTTAGGGGTGTAGATGATCTGGGGTAGATCGATCCCAAAGGTAAGCGAAAGCACCGGTGTGAGCAGTATGTAGCCAAAGCTGAGACCGATGGCGACGCCAATGACGGAGCCCAGGACTCTGGTCCAGGTCTTGCTTGCAAGCTTGCTCCTGATCTTTGTATCGGGCGTGCTCGTTGACACAACCGTCCACCTCACCCGAAGAACTCGCTATGACGAAAGTACAGAAACTTCTCCCGCTGGTCAAATGGAACTCGTGGCAAGAGCCTGCGGGAAGAGGGCCGCCTTCGCCATCGCTGTCTCCGGCCTGACCCAGTCTGGTCGCGCCGGCGACGGACCGAGCCCGAGACCTGATCCGCATCAGGGGGTTACCTATGGTATAATGCACCTGAGCACAGGAATGTGCACAGGAGGGTGACATATGGCCAGCTCCCTGAAAGCCGTTTCCGACGCCGGTCAGGACCGGATGACTCCGGCCGGCCCCCGCAAGGATGAGCTCAGCCTCGCGGACTTCTACACCCAGGCCCACCCCGACATCTTCGCCAAGACGAAAGCCTTCTACGACTTCACCAGGGAGCAGAAGAGGGTAGGGCACTACGTGGCCCGCCGAACCCTCCTGACGGCCTCGCAGAACCGCGTGGTCATCCACGACGAGCGGACCGGAAAGCCCCGCGAGATGATCATGATGGCCTCGAACAACTATCTCGGCCTCACGACCCATCCCAGGGTGGTCAGAGCCGGTATCGAGGCCTACGAGAAGTGGGGGGCCGGCGCCGGCAGCGTCTCGCTCCTCGCCGGAACGCTGGAGCTCCACCGCAAGCTGGAACGGAAGCTCGCCGAGTTCAAGGGAGCTGAAGACGCCATCGTCTACCCGGCCGGCTATTCGGCCAACGTGGGGATCATCGCCGGACTGTGCCGTCCCGGCGACCTCATTCTGAACGACATTTTGAACCACGCCAGCATCGTCGACGGCAGCCGCCTTTCCGGGGCCGAGGTGAAGACATTCCCCCACAAGAGCGTCGAAGGACTCGACCGGGCCCTCGGGCGCCTCTCGCCTCGCTACAACGGCCGCCTGGTCATCGTCGACGGCGTCTTCAGCATGGATGGCGACATCGCCCCCGTGCCGGAGATGCTGGAAGTCTGTCGTCGCCACGACGCCCGGCTGATGATCGACGAGGCCCACGCCACAGGGGTCATCGGGAAGCGGGGTCACGGCACCCCGGAGCATTTCAGCCTCGAGGGGAAGATAGACATCGTGGCCGGGACCCTCAGCAAGGGACTCGGTGGGGTCGGCGGGTTCGCCGCCGCCTCGAAGGAGGTCGTTGAGTACCTCCGCTTCTACTCCCGGTCCTACATGTTCTCAACCGCCCTGCCACCGGCGGTGACGGCGTCGCTGATTGCGGCCCTGGAGGTCATTGACGAGGAGCCCGGGCTCCTGGTCAGGCTCTGGGAGAACATCCGCTACATGCGGGACGGACTCATCGGTCACGGATTCAATCTGGGCGAGTCGGAGACGGCCATCTTCCCGATCATCATCGGCGACGACTGGAAGGTCAAGGAGATGACCCGCCTCCTCCACGAGGAGGGCGTCTTCGTCAATGCCGTTTTCTACCCGGCTGTGTCAAGGCGCCTCTCCCGCATCCGCCTGAGCCTGATGGCCACCCACACCCGCGAGGACCTTGACTGCACCATCGAGGCCTGCGCCCGGATCGGGAGTAAGCTCGGGGTGGTCAAGTAGGGGTTGCGCCGGACGGCAGGCCGCCCCCGCCGCCCGCGGCGGCGGCGGACCGAGCCCCGGCCCCGCTGTCGCTGAGATCCGGGAGCCCCATCTTCTCGAGAAGGTAACGGGCCCGGGCGACGGCCGTGTGCCGCTCGTGGGCCAGGGCCCGTCCCCTCTCGGCGATCCGGATGAGGCCCTCCGGGTCGGCGAGCAGCTCCCGTATCTTAACCATCATCTCCGGCGGGGTGTCGAAGAACACCGCGCTCTCGCCATCCACGAAGTTGTCCGGGATGACCGTGGGCAAGCGCTGGCTCAGGAGCAGGGCTCCGTGGTAGGGGATTTCCCAGTAGCGGAAGGTGTCGAAGGCGACCCCCTGGACCGAGACGGCAATCCGGCTGCGGTTCAGGACGGTACAGAACTGCTCTCTTGGCAGGGGGAGGTCCAGGAGGACGGTGAAGCCCGCCTGGTCGAGGAGGTCGGCGCACGCCCGCCGCAGTTCATGGGTTGACCTCGCCACGAACGAGACGTCGATGTCCCGTTCGATTTCAAACGGCAGCATCGCCCGGGCCGGGGCGGCCATGGGCAGGGGGATGATCCCGGCTCGGAACTGCTCCGGCAGCACGTCCTTCTGGAACCGGTGGGTAAGGCGGATGCCCGGCGGCCAGGCGAAGTCGTGGAGCTCCCCGTTGACTACGGCCACCGGGCACCGGGGGAAGTGGACCTGGAGCGTTTCCCAGACGGAGACGGCCTCAGGCTGGATGCTGCCCACCACGACCCCGGCGATACCCTCCCGCATCTCGAGGAGATGCGCCCGGCCAAGCCGGTCCCGGTGGAGTTCGTTCTGCGGCGAGGGCGGCTGCAGGTTGTACTGGAAGCTCGAGTAGTCCTTGTAAGGGTAGCAGATGACCCGGTCGGGCCCGAGGAGCTCGTCGAGCCCCTCATGGAGGATGTCTTCCACGAAGTTTGGCCTGGGGTTGGTTATGAAGAGGATGCGGTCGGCCGCCATCCTGATCGCTCCTCTCGCGGAGGGTCGCTCGAGGTGCTCGACCCTCCCGGCTGGAAGCCGCTCCGGGTATTCCACGGCATCTTCCAGCTTATGCCGAAGCAGGGGGGCGTGCACGGCCGACCTTGACCGGGGCATGGTTGGCGTAGGGTTTCTGTTCCCCGCCACATCCCGGTCCGCTGGAGGACAGGCGGGGCTGGCGAGGAACCTCCCCTCCGGAGGGAGTAACCCGATGCCGAGACGGGGGCGACACGGCCGCGGCCGGGGCCGGGCGCCGGAAGGCGAGGCCGCCGGCGGGCGGTTCCGGACGGTGAGCCCGGGGTGAAGGTGGCCGCGGTCCAGTTCGAGCCGGCCTTCGGAGAGAAGGAGGCCAACACCGAGGCCCTGCTGCGCCTGGCCACCGAGGCAGCCGGCCGGGGCGCCCGGTTTATCGTCCTCCCGGAGATGGCCACGACCGGCTACGTCTTCCGGAGCCGCGAGGAGATCGGCCCCTACGTCGAGCCCGTCCCCGGTCCGACCACCGAGCGCTTCGGAGCCCTGGCCCGGAGCAGGCGGGTCAGCCTGGTCGTCGGACTGCCCGAGGTCTGCCGATGGAACGGGGCTTTCTACAACTCCGCCGTCCTCATCGGGCCGAACGGAGAGGTCGCCGCCACCTACCGCAAGACCCATTCCTTTCACTGCGACACCCTGTGGGCGGCTGAGGGCGACCTTGGCCTTCCGGTCCTGGACGGGCCCTGGCCGGGCCCGCTCGGCATCCTTATCTGCATGGACGCCGGCTTCTTCGAGACGGCCCGGGTCCAGGCTCTGGCCGGGGCCAGGGTCATCGCCTTCCCGACCAACTGGCTGAGGGCGGCGCCCAGCCCGGAGTGGCGGGCGCGGGCGGCCGAGAACGGTGTCTATCTCATAGCCGCCGACCGTTGGGGGGAGGAGAGGGGCACGGTCTTCGCCGGAGGCTCGTGTGTCATCGGGCCGACCGGCGAGGTTATGGCCTGGCGGGAGCGCGGCGACGGCGTGGTCACGGCCGACATCGACCCGGACCGGGCCGGCCTTCCTGCGGCCTTCGGCCTCCCCGGAGGGAAGGAGGCCGCCGTGAGGAGGCCCGATCTCTACCACACTCTCCTTCGGCACCCGTACCTCTGGCCGGAAAGCTTTGTCTTCGGAGGGCTCGGCCGCGGACGGTTCACCCTCGGCGCTCTGGCCGGGCCGCGCTGGGCGAGCCAGGGGGCAACGGGGACCCGGCGAGGACTGGACGCCTCCCTGCTCCATGAGGCGATTACTGCGGCGCTCAGGGCGAGCGGCGGCCCGCCAGCCGGCCTCCTCGCCCTTCCCCCGCTGCCGGTGGAGCCCGGGGAGGAAGAGAGAGCGGCCGGGGCCCTGGCGGAGGTGGCCTCGAGGACAGGATTCCACCTTGCCGTTTCGCCTGTGGTCGTTCCTGTGGCGGCCACCCCACCCGCTGCCGCCCCAGCCGCCGCCCTGTCCCGTGCCACCCCGCCCGCACCCGCTCCGCCGTCGGCGCGGAGCGCCGGCCGGGTCTTCGCCCCTCCGGCCGAGGTCTGGCTCGTCGGCCCGAAGGGTCTCACCGGGCGGTACCGGTCGCCCCATGTCCCGCCCCATCTCCCGGACGGGCCGGGAGACGCCGGGGCCGCGCTGTTCCCGGTCTTCGACCTTCCCTTCGCCCGCGTGGGCCTCCTCCACGCGGCCGATCTCCTGCTCCCCGAGCCGGCCCGCCTTTTGGCCAAGGAGGGGGCCGACGTCGTCCTGGTCTCCGGTCCGTGGCCGCCGGAGCTCGACCACCTGGTGTTCCTCCAGGCGGAGAGGGCGGAGTCGAACGACTGCTGGATGGCCGTCGCCACCGACCGGGGCTCGGACATCTTCTCCGCCGCCCCGGGGACCGAGAGAGGCGAGGTCGCCGAGGCCCGCCTCGGCGGCGAGAAGGGCGCGGGACCGGGCTTCACGGTCAAGGTCACGGTGGGCGAGACGAGCCCCGGCTCTTTCAGCCGCCGGAAAGACCGGCTGAGAAGGCTTCAGCCCCGGCTTTACTCCGGCCTGGTCTCGCCGGTCGCGACGGTGGAGTGAGGAGGGCGGGCGGACTCGCAGCCGCGAGGTTGAGGGACGGCGAACTGCGCGGCGGGAAGGTAAGGGGAGAGGGCGAACTGCATTATACTCCACAGCGAGTCTGAGAGGAGACACCGACTTGGCAGCTCAAAACCATCGCCTGTCCAGGAGGGCCCTGAGCATCCAGCCCTCGGCGACCCTGGCCGTGGACGCGCGGGCCAAGGCCCTCGCCGCCGCAGGCCGCGCGATCGTCAACTTCGGAGTGGGCGAGCCCGACTTCCGGACGCCGCCGGCCGCCAGCGAGGCCGGCCTCGAGGCTATCCGGGAGGGGTTCACGAGGTACACGCCGACAGCCGGCATCGGGCCTCTCCGGGAGGCCATCTGCGAGAAGCTCTCCCGGGATAACGGGCTCGACTACAGCCCCGACCAGATAGTGGTCTCCACCGGCGCCAAGCAGTCCCTCTACAACGCTTTCCAGGTCCTGTGCGAGGTCGGGGACGAGGTCCTCATCCCGTCCCCCTACTGGGTCACCTATCCGGAGCAGGTCCGCCTGGCGGGCGGCGTCCCGGTCTGCGTGGAGACGGACGAGAGCCGCGGCTACCGTCTGGACCCGGAGGCCCTGGAGGCCGCCGTCACCCCCCGGACCCGGCTCCTCGTCGTCAACAGTCCCAACAACCCGACCGGGGCCGTCTACCCCCGGGAGGACGTCGAGGCCGTCGCCGAGTTCGTCCTGAGGCACGACCTCTACCTCATCTCCGATGAGATTTATGAGAGGCTGGTCTACCACGGCGCCGTCCACGTGAGCCCGGCGGCTCTCTCCCCCGAGGTCAAGCGGAGGACGGTGGTCGTCAACGGGGCCTCGAAGGCCTACGCCATGACCGGCTGGCGCGTGGGCTACGCCGCGGCGGAGCTCCCCGTCGCCAGGGCCATGGCCGATCTCCAGGGCCACGTGACCTCGAACGCGAGCTCGGTGGGCCAGAAGGCCCTCCTCGGCGCCCTGCGAGGGGACGCCGCGGCAGTGGAGGCCATGGTCGTCGAGTTCCAGGCCCGGCGTGACTACATGGTCCGGCGCCTTCAGGAGATGCCGGGCCTCACCGTCCCCGAGCCGGCCGGGGCCTTCTACGTCTTCCCGAGCCTCCCCGGCCTTTACGGGCGCGAGCTCGCGGGAAAGCTTATCCGCGACGGAGGCGACCTGGCCATGGTCCTCCTGGAGGAGGCCGGAGTAGCCGTCGTTCCGGGGGCCGCTTTCGGCCGGCCCGACGCGGTGCGGCTCAGCTACGCCACCTCCATGGACGACATCGAGAGAGGGCTCGACCGGATGGAGGAGGTTCTCCGGAAGGGGTTGGGGTGAGATGCGGGGGGAGCGCGACCGCATCCTCAGGAATCTGAGGCGACGGCGCATCGCCGTCGTCGGCCTGGGTGTGTCCAACCAGGCTCTGCTCCGTTTCCTTCTGAGCCGGGGGGCGCGTTCGGTCGCCGCCGGGGACTCGAAGACCCCCGCCGAACTCGGTCCGGCGGCCGAGTGGCTGGCCGGCCTACCCGTCCGCCTCCGCCTGGGCCCGGGCTATCTCGACGTCCTCGAGGACGCCGATCTCGCCTTCCTCACCCCGGGCATGCGCAAGGACCTGCCGGAGATAGCGGCGGCAAGGGCCAGGGGGGTCGAGATAACCTCGGAGATGGGCCTCTTTCTCGCCCTCTGCCGGGCCGGGACGGTGGGGATAACCGGGAGCGCCGGTAAGACGACGACGACGAGCCTCACCGGCGAGATGCTCGCCCGCTCGGGGCTCCGGGTCTACGTCGGAGGGAATATTGGGACGCCGCTCATCGAGCGGGTCCTGGAGTTCCGGCCCGCGGACACCGTCGTCCTCGAGCTGTCGAGCTTCCAACTCCAGCTGGTGGACAGGAGTCCCAACGTGGCCGCCGTTCTGAACGTCTCCCCGAACCATCTCGATATCCACCACGACTATGATGAGTACGTGCAGGCCAAGAAGGGCATCTACCGCTACCAGCTCCCCGGCGACTGGGCCGTCTTCGGGGCGGCCAACGCCGAGACCCTGACCATGGCCCGGGAAAGGGGGGAGGGGGTGGCCCTCTTCGGACCGTCCGACCCGGCCGGGCTCCTGGGCGGCCTCGCTCTGCCCTACCGGGCCTTCATCGGCGACGACCGGCTCTTTCTCGCCCTTCCGGACCGGCCGGCGCCCCTCGCTCTCTGCCGGACCTCCGAGGTCCGGCTGAGGGGGCAGCACAACCTCCTCAACGTCCTGGCGGCCTCTCTCGTCACCGTCCTCGCCGGTGGCCGCCCCGAGGCCGCGGCGCAGGTGGCGACGACCTTCGAGGGTCTTGAGCACCGCCTCGAGCCGGTCCTCGAGTGCGGCGGGGTGACCTTCGTCAACGATTCCATCGCCACATCGCCGGACCGGACCGAGGCCGCTCTGGCGAGCTACCCCGGCCCGCTCCACCTCATCGCGGGGGGCTACGACAAGAAGATACCCTTCGACACGCTCGGGGAGACCATCGTCCGGAGCGGCAAGGTCAGGAAGGTCGTCCTCATCGGCCAGACGGCCCCCAAGATCCGGCGGGCGCTCGAGGCAGCCGCGGACCGGGTGGGAGAGGAGAGTCCCACGGTCCCGGCCGGCGTCGTCCCCGCCGGGATGCCCAGCGTGGCCGAGGTGGCGACGCTGGAGGAAGCCGTCAGGGAGGCCTTCGCCGGCGCCGGGCCGGGCACGACCGTGCTGCTCTCCCCGGCCTGCGCGAGCTTCGACATGTTCCGCAGCTTCGAGGCCAGGGGGAGGGCCTTCAAGGAGGCCGTCCGGGACCTCGCCCGCCGGTCGGAGGCTGCGGCTCCGGCCGGAGCCCGGGGCGTCGGCGGCGTCGGCGGTGACAGCGGCGACGGCTGAGCCTCACCTGGGGGCCCGCCCTCTCCCGTCACTCCCCGCAGCGGATGGTGAACCGCCAGTCGTCCGCCGGCTGGTGGCCCCACTCGATGGACAGCGACTCTACCGAGGCCCCCTTCGGCCCGGTTCTGAGGTAGGCGGCCAGAGAGGCCAGCTCGTCCGAGCCGCCCTGGGCCACGACCTCGAGGGAGCAGTCAGGAAGGGCCCGGACGTAGCCGGTGAGACCCAGGGCCGTCGCCTTCCGCTGGATGCGCGAGCGGAAGTCCACCCCGAGAACGCGTCCGGAGACCACGGCGCGGAAGGATTTCTTCAAACCGGCTCACCCCAGCCTATTCTTCCCGTTACTGACGACTGTCTCTCTTCTCTAACGGCTGTCGTTCTTCCTGGGCCGGCCGCGAGCCGATTCCGGATAAGCCCGCAAGGAGGGGTGGGCGC
>DYFB01000086.1 GCA_020725405.1 Symbiobacterium sp.
AACGCCCATGCCGGGCGCACCACAAGACCGCGGGCCCGCGCGCGGCGCGGGCCCGGATGTTCAGCTCAGGGCGGGGGCCGGCCGGAGGCGCCAGCCGCCGCCGGCAGGCCAGTCAGTCTTCGTCCTCGTCCTCGTCCAGGTCCTCGTCGTCCTCGTAGTCCTCCTCGAGAGAGGACTCCCAGGCTGAGGCCACCTCTTCCCACTCCTCGTCATCGTCGATATCCGAGAAGATCCGCTCCCCGTTCTCGTTCGTCTCGACTCGCAGGATGATGGCCTCGCCCTCGTCGTCATCCTTGGCCTCCTCATCGTCAAGAGGGGCCAAGACGGCGTACTCCCGGTCACCGACCTCGAGAAGCTCGATGAGCTCGAACTCGTGGTCGGTGCCCTCCTCGTCGGTCAGGACGATGACCTCGCACTCGTCGTCAATGAACTCGCTCACCGGGTCGTCCTCCCTTCGCGCTCTACGCCTCTGAGAGTGCCCGTCAAGCCGCCGGGCTATGACCGGTCCGGGACGCCCCGGAGGCCTGTGTGCTCACAAATTATAGAGTTACAGCTCAGCCAGTGTCAACCAACCGCCGGCTCGCACCCCGGCCCTCGCCGGGGTCGAGGCTGCCCCCCGGCCCCGGCCCGGGCTCTCAGCGGGACCAGTCGGTCACGAGCTTATTGAGAATATACCCGAAGAAGACCTTCCCCACCGCCACCACCGGGACGGCGACGATGATGCCGACAAAGCCGTAAAGCTGCGCCCCGGCCAGCACGGAGAAGATGACGACCAGGGGATGGAGCCCCACGTTCCCGCCGACGATGCGCGGCGAGATGACCAGGCTCTCGAGCTGCTGGATGAGGAAGATGGCCAGAGCCGTCTTGAGGGCGAGGAGCGGGCTACGGAGAAGGGCCAGCAGAACAGCGGGCAGACCCCCGATGATGGGGCCGAAGTAGGGGATGATGTTCGTCACGCCGGCGACGACGCCGAGGATGACCGAGAAGCGCAGGCCGAGAAGGTGGGTGGCGACCCCGACGAGGACGCCGACGATGGCCGCGACGACAAGCTGCCCCCGGATGAACCCGGAGAGCACCCAGTTCATCTCCCCGAGGAGCCTCAGGGTCTCAGCCCGGCCCGCCACGGGCAGGACGGAGATGACCCACTCCCGGATGGCCTCCTTGTCCTTGAGGAGATAGAAGGCCAGAAACGGGGCGAGGAGCAGGACGAGAAACCCGGAGAAGACGTCAAGGAGCCGGGTGAGAGCGGACTGGATGAAGGCCAGCAGGGCCCCCTCGGCCTCGGCGATGGAGCGGTCCACCACCTGTCTCACCTCGTCCGGCAGCCCGGCCTCGAGGTAGCGCACCTGAGCCTCGCTCAGCACAGTCTGCACCTGGGCGGTTATCGCCGGAAGGCTGGCCGCGAGAAGGGTGAGCTGCTCGATGAGGAGCGGGATGAGCTGGAAGAGGGAGAAGGCGGTGACGCCGGCCACGGCCAGATAGACCAGGATGATGGCGGCGAGCCTGGGAAGCCCTCGGGCCTCGAGGAACCTCACCCCGGGCTCCAGGATGAAGGCCACGACCACGGCAAGGACGAAAGGCAGGATGGCCGCCCGCACGAGGTAGGCGAGGTAGACGAGACCGGCGGCCAGGACCAGGAGGACCGCTATCCTGATCCGCCGGTCAGATATCTCGCTCCCTCCACGCCCCGCCGAGCGGCAGACGTCGGCTACTGGTTGAGGGCCTCATCCATCTCGTCGGCGGCCCGCCGGACCAGGCGCTCGGCCCTCTTCCGCAGGCCCCGCCCCCGCTCCGCCCACTGCTCGCGGACCTCAGGCTTGACTGTCGGGGCGAACATGGCCCCGATGATGCCTCCGATAATGCTGCCGGTCAGAACCCCACGCCAGAACGAACTCAACCTTGACTCACCTCCCAGATGAGATGCGGTGGGCCTCGCCCAATCTGTCCGCTCGGCCGGCGCTGGAGCCAACGCCGGAGACGACGCCCAGACCCGACCCCGGACCCGCCGCGGCCGGGACGTGCCCCACCAGGACCAGGGTCCCGTCCTCGCCGACCTCGTAGACCTCGACTCTATTCTCCCCGACGGCGAACTCCACAAAGCATTGCCAGCAGTAAAACTCCCCCGGCCCGAGGAGGCCCGTCTGCCGGGAGCCGCAGACCGGGCACTTCACCCGGAGCCCCCCCCTTCGCCGGCCTGCGGGGGCTCCAGCCGCCCGTTCGGGACGACGACCGAATCCGGACCGACGACGACCTCATCGGTCAGGGAGACCCCGCGCTTACCGTCCACGAGGTCGCTGAGGAGGCCGCGGGTCACCTGATAGCCCCAGACGGCTCCGCTCTCCGGGTCGAAGAGGACGTCGTCGACGACCCCCAGGACCTCACCCTCGCAGCTCAGGACCCTCTTTCCGAGCGGCACCCCGGCCCGATCCCCCTCGGTCCCGTCCCAGGGAAGGATCTGGGCCTCGACGCCCACGGTGACCGCGGACACCCCGACCTTGTAGACCTGTTCGAAGGGGAGGAACCCCGTCTCTCCGGCCGTGGGGCTGACGACGAGGCCGCGCACCCGGCCGCGGTCGAGGTTGAAGACGACGTCCCTCACCTTTCCCCGGACCCTCCCGGAGTCGACCTCGACGACCGGGAGGCCGGTGAGGTCGCGTCGGCACCGCAAGTGGAAGCCCCCCTTTGAGTTAGACTATTTTGCCTCCCGGGTCCGGGAAAAATGCGGGGCCGACCGGAGAGGGCGGCGCAGACGACCGCGCCCAGGCCTCCGGTCGGCCCGGGCCGCGTTGTAGCTCAGTTTCCGGCCACCACCACCTGCCCGCCTCGCTCCCGGGTGGTCATGCTAGGAAGGATCACCGGCCATGGGATAGACTACGCCCGGACCGGAAGGAGGGAGACGGGCGTGAAGGACTGGGAGATAGCGAACCTCGACTCCGAAACCCTCGAGCGGATTCACCGGCTCGAGCGTGAGCTAGGAGTCGTTCTCATCGCCTGGAAGAACAAGAGCTGATCGGGCCCGCTCCTCGGCCTCGCTGGCGACGATTATCCCGCCGCCGACAACCTCAAGGCCGTCGTAGAGGACGGCCGCCTGGCCCGGGGCCACGGCCCGCTGGGGCTCGGCGAACTCCAGATGGAAAGACCCAGACGGCGACCCCTCCGGGGAGTCGGGGAGGGGCCGGAAAACAGCCTCGACCTCCCGGCCCCGGTGCCTCAGCCTGGCCCGGAGGCGGCTTCCGTCCGGCGGTCGCCGCCCCGAGACGTACGTCGCCTCCCGGGCGACGAGCCAGCGGGAGCCGGCCGCCCTCGCCGGACCGACGACGACGGTGTTCGTGCGGTGGTCGAGAGCGAGGACGTAGAAGGGTTCCGGGCCGGGGAGGCCGAGACCGCGCCTCTGGCCGATCGTGTAGAAAACGAGGCCCCGGTGGGTCCCCAGGAGCCGTCCCCCCGTGTCCCGGATGGGGCCTGGGACCGGCTTAGTTCCGGTAAGGCCGGCGATGAGGCGGGCGCGACCGGTCCGGGGGACGAAGCAGACGTCCTGGCTCTCGGGGAGGGCCACACCCGCGAGACCCCGGGCGGCCGCCACCCGCCGGGCCTCGTCCTTCGTCAGCCGGCCGAGGGGCAGGACACACCGCGACAGCTCGGCCTGGCCGAGCGCGTAGAGGAAGTAGGACTGGTCCTTGCCGGCGTCGAGCGCCTTCAGAAGGCGGAAGACCCCCGGGGGGCCTTCCTCGACCCGGGCGTAGTGGCCCGTGGCCAGGAGGTCGGCTCCGAGGGCCCGGGCCCGTTCCCACAGCACACCGAACTTGAGCCGGCGGTTACAGGCAAGGCAGGGATTCGGCGTCCGGCCCGCCAGGTACTCCTGGCAGAAAGGCTCGACGACCTCCTCCCGGAACTTGCGGGAGACATCCAGAACGTGGTGCTCGACCCCGAGACGGCGGGCCGCCCGCCGGGCGGCCTCGGCTGCGGCCTTCCCCCCCCCGACGCCGGTCTCCATGGTCAGGCCGATGACCCGGTAGCCGGCGCCGAGCAGGAGAATGGCCGCGGCGGTGGAGTCCACCCCGCCGCTCATGGCCACAGCCACGGTCTTCGTCATCCGGCCGGCGGAGTCTCCCCTCCCGGCGGCGGACCGTCCCCGCGCTCGCGCCCTATCTTACCGCAGCACCCGGGGCACGGGTCGGCTGAAGGGTCAGGGCACCCGGCCGCCGCCGCGGCCGGCGCTCTCTCGCCCGCCCCGAGATCGGCTGCGGCGGCGCCGGCGCGACTGAGATAGTCGTCGATAGCCTTGTGCAGGGCGTCGGCGGCAAGATTCGAGCAGTGCATCTTCACCGGCGGCAGCCCGCCGAGGGCCTCGGCGACCATGCGGTTGGTGACGGCCAGGGCCTCCTCGAGGGTCTTCCCCTTGACCAGTTCGGTGACCATGCTGCTCGTCGCGATTGCGGCGCCGCAGCCGAATGTCCTGAACCGGATGTCCTTGATGCGTCCGTCCTCGACGGCTATCTCCATGCGCATGATGTCGCCGCAGACGGGGTTGCCGACCTCGCCGACGCCGTCAGGGTTCTCGAGCTCACCGACATTCCTGGGGTTGTTGAAGTGGTCGAGCACTTTCTCGTTGTACAAAGCTCTTCTCCCCTTCCACGGTCGCTGCACCGGGCCGGTCGCCCGATCGCGGCCACGGCCCTCGCCCGAACTCGCCTACGGCCGCCCGGCCCTCCCCCGCTGGGCGACGGCCGCCGCATAGAGCGGGGACATCGCCCGCAGCCTCTCGATTATCGGCGGAAGCGTCTCGATGACGTACTCGATGTCCGCCGCCGTCGTCCCGGTTCCGAGGGTCATGCGGACCGAGCCGTGGGCCACCTCGTGCGGGAGGCCCATGGCCAGGAGGACGTGAGACGGCTCGAGCGAGCCCGACGTGCAGGCAGACCCGCTCGAGGCGGCGATACCCTTCATGTCCAGGGAAAGGAGAATGGACTCGCCCTCCACGTACTCGAAACTCAGGTTGACGTTGTTCGGGAGCCGGCGCGTCGGGTGGCCGTTCAGGCGGGCGAACGGGACCCGCTCCAGCACCCCCCTGACCAGCGTGTCCCGGAGGGGCACGAGGTGAGCCGCGCGCTCCTCAATCTCCCTCGCCGCAAGGTCGGCGGCGACTCCGAACCCGACCACGCCGGGCACGTTCGTCGTTCCCGCCCGGCGGCGCCGCTCGTGACCCCCCCCGAAGACAAGCGGGCGCACGTTCATCCCCTTACGGATGAAGAGCGCACCGACGCCCTTAGGGCCGTAGACCTTGTGGGCCGAGACCGAGAGGAGGTCGATGCCGAACTCGTCCACGTCGATGGGGACCGCACCGTAAGCCTGCACAGCGTCGGTGTGGAAGGGTACGGCCTTCTCCCGGCACACCCGCCCTATCTCCTTAACCGGCTGAATCGTCCCCACCTCGTTGTTGGCGAACATCACCGAAACGAGGACGGTCTCCGGTCGGATGGCCCGGGCGACGTCGCCCGGGTCGACCAGACCGGTCCCGTCCACGGGGAGATAGGTAACCTCGGCCAGGCCCTCGCGCTCGAGCTCCTCACAGGTGTGAAGCACAGCGTGGTGCTCTATCTTCGTCGTCACGACGTGGGGCCGGCTCTTCCCGGAAGCGGTGACAACGCCGCGGATGGCCATATTGTCGGCCTCGGTGCCCCCGCTCAGGAAGACCACTTCCTCCACCCTGGCCCCCATGAGGCGGGCGACCCGCTCGCGCGCCTCCTCCACGGCCGCGGCGGCCGCGCGACCCAGGCTGTGGACGCTTGAAGGGTTTCCGTATTCGGAAAGCATGTGGCGCGTGACCGCCTCCGCCACCTCCGGCCTCACCGGAGTCGTGGCGGCGTGGTCGAGATAGACGCGGCGTCTTCCGGCCGCGGCCTCGTGGGCCGCGCCCTGTCCGGCAGTCTTCTCGGTCATGGTCGTCCTCCCGCTCCTTCCGCCTGCTCGCCCGCGGCCGCGACGCCGCTCCCCGGACCGGGTCCGCCGTCTTCGGCGCCGGAACCGCGCTCCTCGCGGCTGCGGGCCTCCAGGACGAGGTCAGCCAGAGAGATGGAGTCAAGGACACGGGTCATGCTGTCGCGGAGCTTCTCCCAGATGTAACGAGTGACGCACCCGTCGGTCTTCGCGCAGTGCTGGAAGGCCGCTCCGTCCTCGGACACACACTCCACCGGGGCTATCGGTCCCTCGAGAACCCGGATGACGTCACCGACGGTCACGTCCTCCGGCCGGCGGGCCAAGGCGTACCCACCCTGGGAGCCGCGCGAGCTCCGGACGAGTCCGGCCCTTCGCAGCGAGCCCATGAGCTGCTCGAGGTAGGATTCGGAGATGCCCTGGCGTTCGGCCACGGCCTTCAGGGGGACGGGAGCGTCCTCGGCGTGGCAGGCAAGGTCGTAGCAGGCGAGGAGCCCGTAGCGCCCCTTGGTCGAAAGCTTCACGTCAAGCCCCCCGTTCCGTTCTTCCGTGGTTCCAACCTGCCGGCCGCCACCCGGCCCTCACGGTCCCCATTGCCGGCCCTCATTCCGATAATCCCAAGTGGTTAAGTAGGCATTGTCCATGCTAGCACCCCGCGGGTGTCCCGTCAACAGGCTGCCCGGGACCATCAACCCGCGCCGCGCCGGGACCACTGAACACGTGCTGTACCGAAACCACTGAACACGCGCTACGCCGGGACCACTCAACGCCTGCCGCTCCGGGACCATTCAACATACTGCACCGGGACCCGGCCCGCATAAACATGACCCGACGACCGCACCGCGCCGGCAGCCCGTTCGGGGCCCGGGCGGCGCGCCCGACCGTTCGGGTCGGCGGGCCGGACCTTTCCGCCTGCGAGGACCCGGCCTCCCCGGGCGGCGGGTCACGGAGGTGTGCGGCTGATGACTGGACGAGCCGGCGACCCGCCGGACGGAACCCCCGGGCTGCGGCGGCTCCTCGCCCGGCTGGCTCTGACGGTATTCATTCTCGCGGCCCTGGCCGCGGCCGTGACGCACAGCCTAGCCGTCCTCTTCCCCGGCTTCGGGCGCTGGGACCCGGCCACCGCCCGCGTCCCCGCGGGCGTCGTCTTCGAGTACGGCGAGACCCGGGTCGAGCTTGGCGGGCTCAGCCGCTTCGAAGCCCACGGGGCTCTCGAGGAGGTGGCCGGCGCCTTCAGCGTCCTTCCCAGGAACGCCTACTTCGACCGTGTCTCCCGCGGGGTCGTCCCGGGGCTCGAGGGCCGACGTCTCGACATCGCCGCGACCGTCGCCAGGGCCGTCGAGGCCGCGCCGGGGCAGGTCGTCGGACCGGTCTTCTACGCCGTGCCGCCTGCCGTCACCCTGGCCGACTTCCCGGACGCCCCCGTCTACCAGGGGAATCCGCTCAAGAGCGCCGTCGCCGTCGTTCTCAACGTCGCCTGGGGCGACGAGTACCTCGACCCCATCCTCGAGCTCGTCGGGGCTTCCGGCGGGCGCCTCACAGTCTGCCCCGTCGGCGAGTGGCTAGAGGGCCGGCCGGACCGGGCGGCCTGGCTGCGCTCAGCCGCGGAGCGGGGTCACGAGATCGGCAACCACGGCTATTACAACCGCCCGATGACCTACCCCGACCAGAGCCAGATAGCCGAGGAGATAGAGGCGACGTCGGACCTCATCGAGGACGCCTGCGGGCGGCGACCGACGTTCTTCGCGCCGCCCATGGGGGCCATCTCGGAAGCCATGCTCGCCGTCGCGAGCCGGGCGGGCTACCGCACCGTCCTCTGGTCCCTCGACACCATCGACTGGCGGCTCGAGGGGGTGGAGGTGATCGTCCAGCGGGTGGTGACGCGGGTCAAGGCCGGGGATATCATCCTCTGCCACCCTACCGTCCAGACCGGGCCGGCCTTCGAGCGCATCCTGCCGGTCCTCGCCGAGAAGGGCCTCAGGGTCGTCACCCTATCCGACCTGCTCTCCCCGGCCCTCGAGCCAGGCGCCGGGGAGAACGACTGACGGGGTGGGGGTATGCTATAGGCCGGGGGGATGGCCTTGGCTTACCTCGAAATCCTCTGGCGGACCACCCTGGGCTTCATCGCTCTGGTCGTCCTGGCCAGAATCAGCGGAAAGCAGCTCATCGCCCAGCTCACACTGTTCGAGTTCATCATCGCCATAACCGTCGGCAGCACGGCCTCGACCCTCAGCGTCAACCGGTCCGAACCCTTCCTTCCCGGCCTTCTCGGCCTGACGCTGTGGATCTTCTACGGCCTCGTCCTCAACTACGCCGCCGTCCGCAGCCGCCGGTTAGGGAAGATAATCCGCGGTGAGCCGACCATTCTCATCGAGAACGGCCGCATCCTGGAGAAGAACCTGGCCAAGCTGCCGAACTTTTCCCTCGACGACCTCCTCGGTCGGCTGAGGGTAAAGGGGGTCTTCGACCCCTCCGAGGTCGAGTTCGCCGTCCTGGAGCTCGACGGGGCTCTGAGCGTTCTGAGAAAGAGCCAGTTCCGGCCGGTCCAGCCCCGCGACCTGAATCTCCCCACGAGCTACGAGGGGCTCGCCTTGGAACTCGTCTACGACGGCCGGATAGTGGCCAAGAACCTCAAGGGGGCGGGTCTCGATGAGGACTGGCTCAGGAAGACCCTGAGGAGCCGCGGCATCGACAAGCTCTCCGACGTGTTTCTGGCTCTGCTCAGCACCGACGGGAACCTCTACGTCGACCTCCGCGACGACCAGCCCATCAAGATCGACGTCTCCGACTACGAAAGACAGGTCGAGAAGCTCTAGCCGCCGGCACCGCCCCCACCCGCGGCCGGCACCGGCCCTTCCCGCCTCGCCGGCGAGGCCAGCGGGGCAATCCTCAGGCACCGGCTCGGGTCTCGGACGCGGTCTCGGCCACCAGGGTCACGGCCCGCTCCATATCCCGGCGGCTGACGTCCTTGTGGGTCACGTAGCGCAGCCGGCGGGCGTCGACCGCGTTGGCCAGGACCCCCTTCTCGGCCTGGCGCCGGGCGAACTCCACGGCGGTGACCCGCAGACCCGAGACGTCGCACATCACGATGTTGGTCTCGACCTTATCGGGCTCGACGAGAAGGCCTCCGATCCCGGCCAGACCCAGGGCGAGCCGGCGGGCGTTCTCGTGGTCCTCGGCCAGCCGTTCGACCATCGTCTCCAGAGCCACCAATCCCGCGGCGGCGATGACCCCGGCCTGCCTCAGACCCCCGCCCACTATCTTGCGGTTCTTCCTCGCCCTCGCGATCCAGTCGGCCGGCCCGACCAGGACCGACCCGACCGGAGCCGCCAGGCCCTTCGAGAGGCAGAACATCACCGAATCCGCCGTCCGGCAGAGCTCGGCGGCCGGGCGTCCCAGGCGCACGGCGGCGTTGAAGATGCGGGCTCCGTCGAGGTGGACCGCCAGCCCCGCCCGTCGGGCCGTGGTCGAGACGGCCTCGAAGAGCTCCGGCGGCCAGACCGTACCTCCGGCGCGGTTGTGGGTGTTCTCAAGACACAGGAGGGTGGGCCGCGGGAAGTGGAGGTTGGCCGGCCGGAGCGCGCCCAGGACGTCCTCGGGCGCGAGGACACCGCGCCGCCCCGGGACGAGCCGGGGCAGGACCTGGGCGACCACGGCCATGCCCCCCACCTCGTAGTAGTAGATGTGGGCCTCGGCCTCGAGAAGGACCTCGTCTCCCCGCCGGGTGTGGGTCATGACGGCGACGAGATTCCCCATGGTGCCGCTGGGGACGTAGAGACCGGCTTCCTTGCCGAGGAGGGCTGCGGCCGTCTCCTCCAGTCGCCTTACCGTGGGGTCCTCGCCGTAGACGTCGTCGCCTACCTCGGCGGAGGCCATCGCCCGGCGCATCTCGGGAGTCGGAGTGGTCACCGTGTCCGAGCGCAGGTCTATCGGAATCATGCTGGTCGACTCCCCTTCTTGCCCCGATGGGGCCGGGGCACGGTCTCACCGGCCGGCCGGAGGGGGAACTCCGGCTGCCGGCGACCGCGGGCGGCCGCAGGCCGGCGGCGGGAACCGGGCCCGGTCCGGGGCACTCCTTCCAACCGCCCGGGGCGATTCCTGCCGCCTCGGGGCGGCGCGAGCCGCCGAGGGTAGGGGCGGCCCTTCTGCGGCCAGTGGCGCGGCTTGCGGCGGGGCTTCGCCTCCTACGGAGGCCGCGCCGCCAACGGCAGGGGCCGCTTCGACGCGCGAAGCGGCCCCGCTCTTGCCTTTAGAAAAGTCCCCACCGTGTCGTGCGGCCGACCGTCTTGAACCTGCTCTCGGCAGGTGGGCGCCTCCTGCGTGCTTGAGGTTTCCTTCGGACCGCGCCCGAAGAGCGCGGCGAAGGTCTACGGCCGCACGCAGAGGTAGGCTCCCCAGGTGGTCGTGTTGGCTCAAAACACATACGGCCAACACGGGCACGGTAGGGTGCTCGTCGTGCCGACCGGAAACTCCGGCAAGGAGATTCTAGCACACCGACCCGGTTTTCATCAATGAAAGACAATGTAGTGGTTTGTCACATTATGGCACAATAAGGCCAAGCTCTTCGAGCTGTTCCGGCTCGACCACCGCCGGCGCCCCCGTGAGAAGGCACGTCGCGCTCGCCGTCTTGGGGAAGGCGATGACGTCCCTGATGCTCTCCTCCCCGGCCATGAGCGCGGCGATCCGGTCCACTCCCAGGGCGATCCCCCCGTGGGGCGGGGCCCCGTACTCCAGGGCCTCGAGGAGGAAGCCGAACTTCTCCGTATACTCCCGGGGCCCCAGCCCCATGGCCCGGAAGACCCGCTCCTGGACGTCGCGCCGGTGGTTCCGGATGCTGCCCCCGCCGAGCTCCCACCCGTTGAGGACGAGGTCGTAGGCCCGGGCCCGGACCCTGGCGGGGTCGGTCTCCAGGAGGTCGATGTCGGCCGCTACCGGCGCGGTGAAGGGGTGGTGCTTGGCCGCCAGGCGTCCCGGTCCCTCCCCGGCCTCGAAGAGGGGGTAGTTCGTCACCCAGACGAAGCGGAGGTCCTTGCCGCCCCGCAGGCCCAGTCTGCCGCCGACCTGGAGCCGGAGGTGGCCGAGAGCCGCCGCCGCCGTCTCGGGCGCCGCGGCGACGAGGAGGGCGAGATCGCCCACCCGGGCTCCGAGGACTTCCCGGAGCGCCGAGACGGTCGTCTCCTCGAGAACCTTGGCCGCGGGGGACCGGAGGCCGGAGTCCTCGAAGGCCATCCAGACAAGACTCTGGGCCCCGAAGACCCTGACCTCCTGGGTCAGGCGGTCGAGGTCCTTGCGGCTGTAGAGGGCGGCCCCGCCCGGGACGGTGAGGCCCCGGACGACCTCCCCCCTGGCCCCGGCCTCGCCAAGGACCCGGAAGGCCGACCCGGCCGCAGCCTCGGTAAGGTCGGCGATCTCGAGACCGAACCTGAGGTCCGGCTTATCCGACCCGTAGACCAGGAGAGCCCGGTCGTAATCCAGGACCGGGAAGGGCGTGGCCACCTCGACCCCGACAGCCTCCTTCCAGACTCCGGCCATCAGCTCCTCGGTCAGGCGCATGACGTCCTCGGGCTCGACGAAGGACATCTCGATGTCTATCTGGGTGAACTCGGGCTGGCGATCAGCGCGGAGGTCCTCGTCCCGGAAGCACCTGGCCACCTGGAAGTAGCGTTCGACCCCGGCGACCATCAGGAGTTGCTTGAAGAGCTGGGGCGATTGGGGCAAGGCGTAGAAGCGGCCCGGGGCGTTGCGGGCCGGGACCAGGTAGTCCCGAGCCCCCTCCGGGGTGCTTCGGGTGAGGCACGGGGTCTCTATCTCCCAGAAGCCCTGCTCATCGAGATGGTCCCGGACGGCCTTGACCAGACGGTGCCGGAGAGCGAGGTTCCGCTGGAGGCTCGGGCGCCGGAGGTCGAGATATCGGTAGCGCAGGCGGACGGTCTCGCCGGCCGTGGACCCCGCCCCCGGGCCGGCCGGGAGCTCGCTCGTGTAGACCGGCGGCGTGCGGGCCGGATTGAGCAACCGGACGGCCGCAGCCCTGACCTCGACCTCCCCCGTGGGGATGTCCCGGTTCACCGTCCCCTCGGGACGGAGGGCCACCGTCCCCCGGATGGCGACGACGCTCTCAGGCTTCAGCTCCTCCGCCTCGGCGGCGAGGGCCTCTCCGAAGACGACCTGGACGGAACCTGACCGGTCCCGCAGGTCGACGAAGGCCACTCCCCCGTGGTCGCGACGCCGTCCGACCCAGCCCATAAGAACAACCTCGCGCCCGGCGTCGCCCGGCCTCAGGAGACCCGCCCCGTCCGTGCGCCTCCAGCCGGCGGGTTCACCCGGCTCGACAGCCCTCATCTCCTCCGCCACTCGGCCAGCACCTCCACGACCCTGTCCACGGGAACTTCGGTCTGCACACCCGAGTCGAGGTCCCGCACGGCCGCGACCCGGCGGGCGAGCTCATCCTCCCCGACGAGGACAACCCTGGCCCCGGCCCGGTCGGCCGCCCGGAACTGGGCCTTCAAACTGCGCCCGAGAAGATCGGTCACGACCCGGAAGCCTGCCCCGCGCAGGCGCCTGGCCAGGGCGAGACCCTCAACCTCGCTCGGCCCGCCGGTGGTGGCGACGAAGACCGGGGGCCCCTCCGGCTCGCCCGCTGGGGGCACGGCGAGACCTTCTCGCTCCAGGGTCGCCACCAGCCGGTCCACACCGAGGCCGAAGCCGACCCCGGGCGTCGGCGGTCCGCCGAGCTCCTCGACAAGGCCGTCGTAGCGTCCGCCGCCGCACAGGACGTGCTGGGCCCCCGCGGCTCCCTCCGGCGGCTGGTAGACCGCCTCAAAGACCGTCCGCGTGTAGTAGTCGAGACCTCTCACCAGTCTGGGGTCGTCCTCCCTCGGGACGCCGAGAGCCGCCAGCCCTTCGCCGACCCGGAGGTGATGGGCCTCGCACTCCGGGCAAAGGCTCTCCACGCTGAGCGGCGCCCCGTCGAGCAGGGCCCGGCAGTCCTCGCTCTTGCAGTCGAACACCCGCAGGGGGTTATGCCCCACGCGCTCACGGCAGTCGGGGCAGAGCCGGTCGCCGGCGGCCCCGAAGTAGGCCACGAGCCTCTCCCGGTAAGCCGGGCGGCAGGCCGGGCAGCCGATGCTGTTCAGGCGGAAGACAACCCGCTCCAACCCCAGCCGGGCGAGGAGGTCGTGCGCCACGAGCACCACTTCCAGGTCGGCCAGCGGCGACGCGGCCCCGAAGACTTCGACCCCGAACTGGGTGTGCTGCCGCAGGCGACCCGCCTGCGGCCGGTCGTAGCGGAAGAGGGGCCCGAGGTACCAGAGCTTCACCGGCTGGGGGGCCGAGGCCAGGCCGTTCTCGAGGTAGGCCCGGGCGACCCCGGCCGTGCCCTCCGGCCGGAGGGTCATCGACCGCCCCCCGCGATCGAGGAAGGTGTACATCTCCTTCCTGACGATGTCCGAGGATGCGCCGGAGGTGCGCGTGTAGAGCTCGGTCTCCTCGAAGATGGGGGTCCGTATCTCCCCGAACCCGAAGCTCTCGGCGTGACGGGCCATGACAAGTTCGAGAGCCCGCCATTTGGCGGCCTCGTCCGGCAGGATGTCCTGAGTGCCCCGAGGGCGCTTGAAGTCCGGCGTAGGGCCCACCTCCCGGCGGCTGATAAGGAATTCTACCGGCGGCGGACGACGGTTGTCAAACGGGCAGGACCGTTGACAGCAGCGTGCCGGGCGGTCGCCGGGCGGGCGTCGGAACGCGCCCGGCGGCCGGCGGACCGCACCCACCGGCTGACGGACCGCGCCCAGGCGGTCGTCAGATCGCGTCCGACGGTCCTCGGACCGCGCCCGTTGTCAGACCGTACCTGGAGGAATAGGTGTCCTGCTCTAGAAAGTTCCCGGTGTGCTTCCGTAAACCTCCACAGGAGGACTCGTGCTCTTGCCCCCGAAACCGGTCAAACGTCCCAACCTGAAGCTCGCGCTTCTCCCGCTTCTCCAGGTGCTCGACCTTACCCGGCACCCGCTCCGCTACGTCCTCATCGCCCTGATCCTGGTCGTCGTCCTCGGGACCTTCGGCGTTGTCTTCTTCCTGGCCGACCCGGGCTCGGTCGGGGACCTCCGGGAGGATTACGTCTCGCGCGAGGCCTACACGTTCCGCACCCTCCGCCTTGACGGCCTCTACATCACGCTGGAGTACACGGCTGGTGGAGCCATCATCCCCGTCTACTCGAGCGGCCAGGTCACCGGCGCGGTCATCACCGGCACCGGCACCGTCACGTTCCGCGCTCCGCCCTCCAGCGTCGGCGAGCTCGCCGCCCTGGTCGGCGACCCCCACGCGACGGCCCTGAGCGACACGGTCACGGGGTGCTACCTTCCCGCCACCTACCAGGAGCTCGAAAGCATCAAGGAGCTCGCCTCGGCCGAGGTCTCCCACGCCTACGGCATCCACCTGCCCGAGGCCGAGCAGATCCTGGCCGACGTCAAGCGCAACCCCAACCTCGTCATGGTCTTCGGGCAGACCCGCCAGTTCACCGAGGGGGCGCCCGTCTCGGCCTACTTCCGGACCCGAAGCTACGGGGGTGTGACCTTCATCGAGGGGTCCACCGTGACTCTCACCGTGACCTCGCCCCACCGCGTCCGGGTGACCTTCCCGAACGAGTTCCCGTTCCGGTCCATCTTCTCCCCGGTGAGCCTGCAGACCCCGCTCCTCTCCGGACCGCTCATAGCCTTCGGGGTGATGAGCTTCCTCCTCATCGCCCTGACCTATGTTCTGACCATAGACCTTCTCCATCCGCGGCCCCAGCCGCGCTACCTCCGGGGACGCTCGGCCTACCCCGCGAGCTGGGACGGGACCTTCGTCGCCGTCCTCCTCACCGGCGAGATGCTGGTCAGGCTTCTAGTCAACCTCGCCCAGCTGCGCTCGGAGGCTGTGGTCATCTACCAGGTGCTGGCCCTCGTGCTCATCGTGCACTGGCTCGGCTTCGTCGGGCTCGACGTCCCGTCCTATCTCGGTCTGACCCGCAGGAACCTCGCGAGAGTGCTCTTCGTGGGGGTGACCCTCGGGCTCCTGGCCACGCTGGGAGGAGCGGTCAGCTTCCCGAGCGGCCTCCGCTCGGTCAAGTTCCTGCCGGCCGTGCTCCAGGTCCTGTGGTCCTTCGGCTTCATCGGCGTGGTCCGCGCCCTGTACTACCACGGCTTCCTCCAGACGACGCTCGAGCGGCACTTCGGCCGCTGGTTGGGGTGGCTGGGGAGCGCCCTCGTCATCGCCCTGGTCTACTTCCTGCCGGGATTCCTCCCGGCTCCCGGAAACCCGGTGACCTGGCCGGCCTCCATCATCGGCGGCCTGGCGACCCTCTTCCTGACCTTCGCCGTCATCGGCTTCCTCTTCCACCGCACCCGCAGCGCCTGGGGCGCGGCCACGGTCCTCGGGCTCCTCGACTTCCTACCCCGCGTCCTGACCTTCTGACAGGAGGCCCCCCGGAAGGTCACACGGCGGCGCGAGGGTCACGCGGTGACGAAGGGGTTCGTCCTCTTCTCGCGCCCGACCGTCGTCTCCGGACCGTGTCCCGGCAGGACCACCGTGTCGTCGGGCAGGGCGTAGACGACCTTCCGGATTGACCCGGCGAGCACCGACCAGTCCCCGCCCGGCAGGTCCGTCCGCCCGACCGAGCCGGCGAAAAGGGTGTCCCCGGAGAAGCACAGGGACGGCGTCCCCTCCGGGCCGTCGAGGAGGAGGCAGACGCCTCCCGGCGAGTGCCCGGGAGAATGGCGGACCCGCAGGACCAGGCGACCGAAGGGTATCTCGTCGCCGTCGGCGAGGAGGCGGTCGGCGGTGACCTTCGCCGCCCCCGCGCCTCCCGGCAGGAGGGAGGAAAGGCTGAGAAGGGGGCTTCTCAGCATGGACGCGTCCCCCTCGTGGACGAGGAAGGGGGCTCCCGTCCTTTCCTTCAGGGTCGCCGCCGCCCCGACGTGGTCGACGTGGCCGTGGGTCGCGACGAGGGCCACGACCTTCAGGTGGTGCTCGTCGATAACGGCGAGCAGGGCCTCGGCCTCGGCCCCGGGATCGATGACAACCGTCTCCATGGTCTCGGGGCAGGTCACGAAGTAGCAGTTGGCCTGGAAGGGCCCCACGACGAGGACCCGGACGACGGGCTCGCCGCCCGCCGGGCCGGCGTCCTTGGACTGTCCGCTGGTCAATACGTCAGCCTCCTTGTCGGTTCACGGTCCAGGCCGACCGGTTCCCCGGGCCGAAGAGCCGTAGGGGTCCGGCCGGTGGTCAGAAGAACTTCCGGCTGTCGAGGAGGAGAGTGACGGGCCCGTCGTTGGCGAGCTCCACCGTCATCATCGCCTGGAACTCGCCCGTGGCCACCCTCAGGCCATACGAGCGCAGGGCCTCGACATACTCCCGGTACAGGCGGTCGGCCTCCCCCGGAGGCGCCGCGTCGGTGTAGCTCGGTCGCCGGCCGCGGCGGCAGTCCCCGTAGAGGGTGAACTGGGAAACCACCAGGGCCTCCCCCCCTCCGCCCGCCGTCTTGAGATCGAGGAGCGAGAGGTTCATCTTACCCTCGGAGTCGGCGAAGACCCTGAGGTTGGCCGTCTTCTCGGCGAGGTAGTGCGCGTCCCGCGCGGTGTCCCCGACGCCCACCCCGAGGAGGACGCACAGCCCCGGCCCGATCTCTCCGGTGACCCGCCCGTCCACGGTCACCCGCGCGTGACGGCAGCGCTGGACCACGGCCCTCATTGGGCGAGCCCCCCCGGCTCACCCGCCGACCGGCTGACGCTGAAGACGTCCCGTATCTTCGATATCCGGTCCTGGATGGTCCGGAGCTGCTCCAGGCTCGAAACCTCGAGAACCAGGTCTATCGTCGCCGTCTTCGACTTCCCGGCCCGGGCGTTGACGTAGCTGATATTGGTCCGCGTCTCGGCGATCGCGTTGACCACGTCCGACAGCAGGCCCGGCCGGTCGAAGGCGCTGATGACCAGGCTCGCCGGATGGGTCCGCGGCACGTCCTTGTCCCAGGCGACATCGATGAACCGCTCCGAATCGCCGGCGAGGTACTTGACGTTGGGACAGTCGACCCGGTGGACCGAGACGCCCCGTCCCCGGGTGATGTAGCCGATGATCGGGTCGCCGGGCAGCGGGTTGCAGCACCGGGAGAAGCGGATCATGACGTTGTCCGCTCCCAGGACGCGGACCCCGTCCACCGGCCGCCCGTAGGCGGGTGACGGGCGGAGCTCCTTGCGGAGCCGCTCGACGTCGAGGAGGGTCGTCCGCTTCTGCTCCCGGCTGAGCTCCTCGACGAGCCGCTGGACCACGTACTGGACGGTGATGCCCCCGTAGCCTATGGTGGCCATGAGTTCCTCGGTCGAGGTCAGGCTGAAGCGGGCGGCGACCGCTTCAAGCCACTCCTCGCGGAGGACCTCCTCCCGGTCGAGCCCCTGCCGCCGCACCTCCTTCTCGAGAAGCTCCCGGCCGCGGGTGATGTGCTCCTCGCGGCGCTCGCGCTTGAACCACTGCCGTATCTTCTGCCGGGCGGCCGAGGTCCTGGTCATGTTCAGCCAGTCCCAGCTCGGCCCGCCGATCTGCTTGGAGGTGACAATCTCGACGATGTCCCCGTTGGCCAGGACGTGGTCGAGCGGCACCATCTTCCCGTTCACCTTGGCCCCGATGCAGCGGTGGCCGACGTCGGTGTGGATGCGGTAGGCGAAGTCGATGGGGGTGGCCCCCGCCGGAAGCTCGATGACGTCCCCCTTCGGGGTGAATACGTAGACCTCGTCCGAGAAAAGGTCGAGCTTCAGGCTCTCCATGAACTCCCGGGTGTCGGAGTCCGGGAGGTCGCGCTGCCACTCGAGAAGCTGCCGCAGCCAGGACAGCTTCTTCTCGAAGTCCCGGTCGGACTGGCCGCCCTCCTTGTAGCGCCAGTGGGCGGCGATCCCGTACTCGGCCGTCTGGTGCATCTCCCAGGTCCGGATCTGGATCTCGAAGGGCTCGCCCGTCGAGGAGATGACCGTCGTGTGCAGGGACTGGTACATGTTGGGCTTGGGCATGGCGATGAAGTCCTTGAAACGTCCGGGTATCGGCTTCCACAGGGTGTGGACGATGCCGAGGGCCGCGTAGCAGTCCCGGATAGTGTCGACGATGACCCGGATGGCCACGAGGTCGTATATCTCGGAGAAGTCGCGCCCCTGGACGTACATCTTGCGGTAGATGCTGTAGAAGTGCTTGGCCCGCCCGGAGATGTCGGCCTTGATCCCGGCCTCGTCGAGGCTCTGCCGGAGGACCTCGATGATGTCCCTGGTGAAGTCCTCGCGCTCGGCCCTCTTCCGGGCGATCATCGCCACGAGGTCCCGGTACCTCGCCGGCTCTAGATGGCGGAGGGCGAGGTCCTCGAGCTCCATCTTGACCCGGTAGACCCCGAGCCTGTGGGCCAGCGGGGCGAGGATGTCCAGAGTCTCGCGGGCGGTGAGCCTCTGGCGGTCGGGCGGCAGGAAAGAGAGGGTCCTCATGTTGTGCAGGCGGTCGGCCAGGCGGATGAGAAGGACCCGGATGTCCTGGGACATGGCCAGGAACATCTTGCGGAGGTTCTCAGCCTGCTCGTCCTCGAGGGACCGGTACTCGATCCGGCTGAGCTTGGTGACCCCGTCGACGAGGTGGGCGATTTCCTCCCCGAACTCCCGCCTGACCTCGGCGAGGCCGACCCCCGTGTCCTCGACGACGTCGTGCAGGAGCCCCGCGGCGATGGTCACCACGTCGAGCTGGAGTTCGGCGAGAATGTGGGCTACAGCCAGGGGGTGGGCGACATACGGGTGACCCGACAGCCGCACCTGCCCCTCGTGGGCCCGCACCGCGTAGGCGTAGGCCCGGTCGATGAGCGATAGGTCAGCTCCCGGGAGGTAGCCGCGGATCTCTTGCTTGAGGGTCTCCAGCTCCGAAGACACCCGTCCACCCACCATCTCGGGTCCACGCCCGTTCCCGCCGGCCGCCCGTTCGTCTCCGTCTAGTACTCTATCAGGGACACGACCTCGAGGCCAGCCAGCCTCTCCCGTCCCGGGAGATAGGTCAGCTCGACCAGGAAGGCCACGGCCGCGACCGCCGCCCCGAGCCGGCGGACGAGGCCGAGGGTGGCCGAGATGGTGCCGCCGGTGGCGAGGACGTCGTCGACGACGATGACCCTCTCGCCCGGTCGGAGAGCATCGCGGTGGATCTCCAGAACGTCCGCCCCGTACTCGAGCATGTACTCGCTCCGCAGGGTCTCGGCCGGCAGTTTGCCCCGCTTGCGCACCGGAACCCACCCGAGGCCGAGCTCGTAGGCCAGAGCCGAGCCGATGATGAAACCCCGGGCCTCCGGGGCCACGACGGCCTCCGCCCGGTAAGGGCGGCAGAGATCGGCGAGCTGTCTGACCGCCGCCCCCCAGGCCTCCCCGTCCTTGAGGAGGGTGGTGATATCCTTGAAGCTTATCCCCGGCTTGGGCCAGTCGGGGATCTCCCTTATCCTCGCCTTGAGGTCGTCCGCTGAAAGCATGCCCGAACCCTCCACTCCCACGCACCAGGCTATTGTTCGCTGGCCCGGCGGCGACTACCCGCCGAGTTCAGCCCTTGACCGCCTCGCGCTCGAGGGCGCTGGTCCGCGTCCGTCTCCCTAACGACCCCCGGCCGCCTCGCCGAGCGCGGCCTCAGCGGTCTCCCCACCGGCCTTCCGGACATCCACCAGGTGGAGTTCGAACCTCGGCCGCCCTGTCCAGTCGTCGAGCGCGGGCCGGAAGGCGACGTCGAACCGGGCTCCGTTCCGGCTCTCCCGGCCGAGACCGGCCGCCAGCTCGCCAAGACCGAAGCCCACCGCCTCGAAGACGTGCGAGCCGGCCCTGATAGCGGCCCGAAGGTGACGCCCCTCGGCCCCGACCCGCCGGGCGGAGACGAACTCCCCTCCCCTGAGGGCCAGAACCGGCTCGGGGTTCCCCGGCCCGTGGGGCTCGAGGGCCTCGAGATACCCAGCCAGGTCCAGGCCGCAGGCCGCGAGGAAATCCGGGTCGACGCAGGCATCTATACGCAGTTCCGGGGTAAGGTCCTCCACGTCCAGGCGCTCGCGCGCAAGCCGCAGGAACTCGTCCCTGAACCGGGCGACCGCCGCCGGCGGCAGCTCCAACCCCGCGGCCATCCGGTGCCCCCCGAAGCGGAAGGGGCCCACCCGAGCGGCGCACGCCCGCAGGGCTCCGACGAGATCGAAGGAGGGAATGCTCCGACCGCTCCCCCGTCCCCCCTCGGTGTTCATCGCCAGGAGGACGACCGGCCGGTGGAAGGTGTCCACGAGGCGAGCGGCGACAATTCCGATGACCCCCTCGTGCCAGCCCTCCCCGGCCAGGACTATGGCCCGCTCGGTCTCGAGGTCGAGTTCCTCAGCCGCCCTCGCCGCCGCGGCCGCGAAGATATCCTCGACAAGGGCCTGGCGCTCCCGGTTGGCCTGGTCGAGCCCGGCGGCGAGGCGCTCGGCCTCGTCCGCGTCCCGGGTGAGGAGGAGCCGGAGGGCCGGCTCCGCGTCGCCGAGGCGGCCCGCCGCGTTGAGCCTGGGCCCGAGCTGGAAGGCAAGGTGATAGGAGGTTACCCTCCGCCCGGCGAGGCCGGCCGCGTGCCAGAGGGCCCGGAGGCCCGGTCGGGCCGGAGGGTTCAGGAGGTCGAGCCCGGCGTGGACGAAACGGCGGTTCTCGCCGAGCAGCGGGGCGACGTCGGCAACCGTGCCTAGGGCTACGAGGTCGACGAGGGTCTCCCACCCCTCCCCCCTTGGCGCCCCTTCCGGGAACAGCGTGGCGGCGGACCGGGACCGGGCGGCCCCCGGCTGGCGGATTTCGGCCAGAGCCTGCACCAGCTTGAAGGCGACCCCGGCTCCCGTGAGGTCCCGGCAAGGGTAGAGGCTGCCGGGCCTCAGGGGGTTGACCACGGCCTCGGCCGGCGGGAGCTCGGGCCCTGGCTCGTGGTGATCGGTGATGACGAGCCCGAGCCCGAGAGAGCGGGCAACCCGGGCCTCGTCCACGGCCGTGATGCCGCAGTCCACCGTCACCACGAGACCGGTCCCCGTCGCCTGCAGGCGTTCCAGAGTCTCTACGCGGAGACCGTAGCCGTGCTCGGACCGGTTGGGGATGTGCGCGGTCACCCTGGCCCCCAGCTCGCCCAGGGCCGTCACCAGGAGGGCCGTGGCCGTGAGACCGTCGGCATCGTAGTCGCCGTGGACGCAGATCGGCTCACCGGAGTCGACGGCCGACTTGATCCGGACCACGGCCCGGTCCATGTCCTTAAGCAGGAAAGGGTCCTCCGGTCCGGGGGCCTCGCGCCGGAGGAAGGATCGGAGCTCGTCGGGGCCGGTCACGCCCCGGTTGGCCAGGAGCCTGGCCAGCATGACGACCGTCTCCCGGTCGGGACCGCGACCGTGCTTTCTGAGGTCGAGGCAGGACAGCTCCGAGAAGAGGGCGGAGACGATGCGGTCGGGCGGCTGGGCTACCCGCCAGGTCCTAGCTCGGGTCGGGCCGCGTATCGTCCGAGCCTCCTGCACCCGCGCCGGCCTGCCGCCGGGCCTCCTCGAGCTCACGCCTGACGGCGGCCAGGGCCTCCCGGGTGACCGCGAGGTCCTGCGCCCTCTCGGCCAGGGCGGCCTTTGCCTTCTCGAGCTCGGTCCTGGCGGCGTCGAGCTCGTTCTCCGTCCGGCGGAGACGTCCCCTGGCGTCGTACATGCGGAAGCTCATCCCGACGTGCCGGACGAGCCCGAGCAGGGCCACCAGGACCGCGCCGGCCGCCGTTGAGGCCAGAATAATGACCCCGAGGGGCCAGGAGAGCTGCCAGGCGAGAACGTTCACCTCGACCAGGTGGACGTTCTGGCTCACGAAGATAGCCACCAGCAGGAGCATCACGAGAAGAGCGGCAACCACGTACAAGGCCATCACCTCTGACCAGACGTTCTTTTCCTGGCCAGCGAATCCTTCCCTACCTGCCCGACCTCCTACCGGCCCCACCCGAGACGGCGCGGGCCCGGGTTCCGGTCCTTCCCCTACAGCCGGAGGCGCCGCCGCTCGCTGTGGGCTATCTCGCTCAGGAGGGAGTGCTCAAGCTCCTCGACGACATGGAGGTTCCCGCGGGCGGCCACGGTGAGGTCGTGCAGGAAGTCCCGGTTGGGCTCGAGCCCGATGCAGGTGAACCGGATCTTCTCGCGGGCCAGGCGGGCGGCGGCCTCCTGAGCGTCGGCCACCGGATTCATGGACCACCGCGGGACGGTCGGGATGCCGTCGGTTATCAGGAGGAGGAGCGGGTCGCGGGCCTTGTCCTTCTTGATGTAGCGGCCGGCCTGGATGAGTCCCTCGGCCAGCGGAGTCAGACCGAGCGGCCGTATCCGCCGCAAGCCCTGCTCCACGGCCTCGTAGTTCCGGGTGAACGGGACGTAGAGCCCGGCCTCGCGCTCCTGGAAGACGACGACCGAGACGCGGTCGCGCGTCGACAGGAGAAGGTGCTGGGCGAGATACTTCGCCGCCCGCATCCTCGGTCCGGCCATGCTGGCGCTGGCGTCGATGACCAGACAGATGTCGAGCGGCCCGAGACCCCGGCGGCGGTAGACGAGAAGGTCCTCCCGGGTCAGGCGGAAGACCGGGCCGCGGGCCTCAGGAGCGGCGGCTCCGCCATCTCCGGCCGGCCCGTCCGCCGCCCCGGCCCCGGCCCTGGCCAGGCCCAGCGCTCGGACCACGGTCTCGGGCACGGCCAGAGACCCGACCCAGCCACCCGCCGCGGCGGGCTCAACCCTGCGGTAGGTGATCGGGCCGCGGGCCCCCGGGCGGACGGCCGTCGTCGGGCTGGCCGGCTTCCGGGCCGGCCGGCCCGAGAACGGGAGCTTCCGGAGGGTCATCTTGAAGCGGAGCTCGATGTCCTTGCGGTGCCGGGTGACGTACTCCTGCAGGGTCCGCCCGTCCTGCGTCAGGCTGTAGAGGCCGCGCTCCGACTCGAGGAGCCCCTCGGACTCGAGCCGGCTCAGGACCTGGTTCAGCGGGACGCGCCCGCGCAGGCGCTTGTGAAAATCGGACCAGGTCGGCCGGTCGTCCAGGGCCTCGAGCACCTCCTGCAGCTCCGCGAGGCCGCCGAACTCGTCGGCCAGGTCGAAGATGCCGCGGAGGTAGGACGGGTTGGTCCCGGGGAACCGCCCTTCAGGCTTGGACCAGTCCCGCCTGGCTTCCCGCAGGAGCGAATCGGAGAACGAGGAGTAATCCGAGAGGTCGAGCGAGCCGCGGCCCCCGCCGCCGGAGACGTGGTTCAGGCGCTCAACCCGGCGGATCTCGAAACCCTGCCGCTCTATCTCCCCCTCGACGGCGATGATAAGCCGCGGGACGAGCTCATAGTGGCGCGGCGAGAGGATGAGGGCGAGATGGACATGGGTGAGGTGGGCCCGGCGCAGGGTCTCCCCCTGTCCGAACCCGAGGCTTCCGGTTATCCGCCCTCCCCCGGCGGCCGTCTGCACGTCGACGTAGTCGGCCAGCCGCCGGTTGCCCAGGGTCGCCTCGACCGTCCCGCCTCCGGCGCTCTCCGCACCCCGGACCCCCCCGCCGAAGGCCTGGACGGTCGTCCGGAGGCGGCGGGCCAGGGACACGTGGTCGACCTCAGCGAGCTCGTGGAACACGTCGAGGTGCAGCACCTGCCCCTCGACCCGGCGATGGTAGAAGACCGTCCCGGCGTCGGCGTCGGTGACGACGTCGACCTCGCCCGGGCGCCCCCCCGTCACGAGGTGGACTTTCCTCGAGACCACGGTGCTCTCGCCGAAGCGGTAGCCCTCGCCGCGTTCGAGACTCCGGGCCATCTCGGCGACGAGGCGGCCCGCGGGCTGGCGGGTCAAGGGACGCGCGGGCCGGGAGGCAGGAACCCGGCGAGCTCCATGTCGCGCAGTATCTCCGACAGGGGCCGGGCCCGGTGGAGCGGCGGCACGGGCCGCTCCTCGCCGGAGGTCGCCCCCTCGGCCGGCGCGGAGCGGGCCATCGAGGATGACCCCGGCCCGGGCGGGATGTCGTCCGACCTGGCCGCAGCCTGGGCGTCGAAAGCTCCCGGGCTGTCGCCCTCCGGAGAGCCGCCCGCGGCGGCGCCACCCTTGCGACCGGCCGCCCGGAAGAGGCACTGGAGAAACGACCAGCCCGCTCCCTGGCGGCTCCGCTCCTCGGGACGGGGCGAACCCCCGGAGCGCTCGCCGTCTGGTCTCGAAGCCCTGGCCAGGCCGGCGGCCGCCTCGGCCGTACCGGCGGCGGGCCGCCCGCCGGTCCCGGCCGGGGCGGCCTTGGTCTCTCCGCTTCCGCCGCCTGAGGGCTCCGCCCCTCCGCCCCGGGTCGGCTCCTCGGCCTCGCCGCTTCTCGCATCCGCCTTGGCCCGTTCAGCCAGGTAGTCCATGACCCGGGCGAAGGTCGAGACGTCGAGCCGGTGGTGGAGGGCTCCGGGAGCCACGGCAAGAACGTCGGAAAGACCGACCGCGGTTCGCCGTTCGAGAACGCAGTTGAGCCTGGCCCCGTGGCTCAGGGCCTCCACCCCCCGCAAGCTCTCGAGGCCGAAATCGACGTAGAGGGAGGCGATGACCTCCTCCACCTGGGCCGGGACCTCCACGCTCACCAGGGTCCGGGCCAGCTCGGGCCAGTCGGCCGCCCCTGGCCCCGGTCCACCGCCAGCCTCAACGCCGCAGACAGCAGTGTCCGGCGCGGGGCCCCTCAGCCGCGCCTCGCCGGCGGGGACCGTCGGGACGGCCGCCAGGGCCATCTGGCTCTCCCTCGAGGCCCTCAGGATGTCCCGCACCACGGCGACGGCGGAGGGTCGCTCCATGGCGATGACGAAATCGAAGCGGTCGGAGAGCTGCTTTCTGATGTCACCGAGCGGACCCGGGTCCTCGTCGGGATTCGACGCCGCCCAGACCGAGACGGACACCGGGAGGCTGACGCAGGGAAGACCGGTCTCCTCCAGCTGGAGCTGTCCGGGTTTGGTTCCCATGACGTCGAGGAGGACGTCGGCCAGCTCGGGAGCCGTGTCGGCCAGCCGGTTTATCTCGTCGACGAAGATGATACCCCGGTGGGCCTGCGGGATGGTCCCCGGCAGCAGGGCGGCCTCCGGACGGGTGGAGTCGGTCAGCCGGGCGAGGTCGATGCTCCCGGCCACGGTCCCTATCTTGGCCGAGTGGGATATCTCGCGGAAGGGCATGGGCACCCGCTCCGTGCCCAGGGCGGCCAGGTCCTCCGGGGCCATCCGGCGATGCTCCGGGCAGTGCGGCGCCTGCGGGGAGCAGTTGAAAAGGCAGCCCTTGACGCGCTCGATGTGGGGCAGGCGCCGCCGGAGCGAGCGGATTATGGTCGTCTTCCCGGTTCCGCGGAGCCCCTCGGCGTGGACGTGAAGAGGGAGGCCCATCGTCGTGGACAGGATCGAAAGCTCCAGGGCCCGGAAGAGCCCCTGGTTACCGGGATGGCGAATCGGGTCGCGGGCCACCGTGGCAAGACCCCTCCCACCGGTCGAGGCCGAGGGCGGAAGGCGCCGCCCGTAAGCGGCGGTCGTCCCACCGCCCCGCCTCAGGCGGGAACTAGTCTAACCAGAAGCCCCGGCCGAATCCCTGGCAGAAAAACACCAGGGCCCCCGGACGGGGTAGGCCGGGGGTCCGGGCGGGAGTCCGGTCGTGGTGGGTCCGGCCCGGTCGTGGTGGGTCCGGCCCGGTCGTGGTGGGTCCGGCCCGGCCGCGGTGGGTCCGACCCGGCCGGGCGGCCTCCCGGGGCCGCTAGCAGCCCGTGGGTGTAATCACT
>DYFB01000087.1 GCA_020725405.1 Symbiobacterium sp.
ACCTTCAACATGGGAATCGGCCTGGCCGTGGTCGTCCCGGCCGACCAGGCCGACGCCTTCTGCCGGGCCGTGGCCGGGTGGGAGGACCCGCTCGCGGGTCCTGCGGGCGCGACCCCGCCGGCTGTCGACGCGGCCACACCGGATGGCACGGCCCCGCCGGCTGTCGACGCGGCCCCACCGGATGGCACGGCCCCGCCGGCTGTCGACGCGGCCCCACCGGATAGCACGGCCCCGCCGGCTGTCGACCCGGCCCTCGAACCTCTTGTCGCCATGGCCTCGCCCCCGCGGAGGGCCTGGACGATCGGGGAGGTCGTGCCGGTCGAGCGCCTGGGCGCGGCCGCGCCGGTCCCAAGCCGGCGGGTCGTCATCACCGATAAGAGGGGGCGGTAGCTGTGAGCTGCGAAGGAGGCGGTCGGGACAGGCTCCGGTTGGGGGTCCTCGCCTCCGGCCGCGGGACGAACCTCCAGGCCATCATCGACGCCTGTGAGGCCCGGACCATTGACGCCGAGGTGGTCGTGGTCGTCTCCGACCGCGGCGACGCTCAAGCTCTGGAGCGGGCCCGCCGTCACGGCATCGCGTCCGTGTGGGTCGACCCGAGGGGCCTCGACGGGCGGGAGGCGCACGACCTCAAGGTGGTCGAGGTCCTCCGGGAGCACCGGGTCGACCTTGTCGTGCTGGCGGGCTACATGCGTCTCGTGACCCGTTCCTTCATCGAGGCCTTTCCCTGGCGCATGATGAACATCCACCCGGCCCTCCTGCCGGCTTTCCCGGGCAAGGACGGCCTCAGCCCGGCCCTGGCTTACGGAGTCAAGGTGGCGGGGTGCACGGTGCACTTCGTGGATGAAGGGATCGACTCCGGACCGATCATCCTCCAGGCCGCCGTCCCCGTGCTCGAAGGGGATACGGTCGAGACGCTGGCCGAGCGCATCCGGGCCCAGGAGCACCGCCTCTATGTCCGGGCCATCCGGCTTTTCGCCGAGGGCCGGCTGCGGGTCGTGGAGGGGCGCCGCGTGGAGATACTCCCGTCACCGCGGCGCAGGCGGGCCCTTCTCAGCGTCAGCGACAAGACAGGGCTCGTCGAATTCGCCCGCGGCCTCCTGGAAGCCGGGTTCGAACTCGTCTCGAGCGGTGGCACGGCCCGGGCTCTCGCCGCGGCCGGCCTGCCGGTCGTCCCGGTCGACGAGGTGACGGGGTTCCCCGAGATGCTCGACGGCCGGGTGAAGACCCTCCACCCTCTCGTCCACGGCGGCATCCTCGCCAGGCGCGACCTCGACGACCACATGGACCAGCTCGCCCGCCACGGCATCCAGCCGATAGACCTCGTGGGCGTCAACCTCTATCCCTTTCAGGCCACCGTCAACCGGCAGGCGGAAGAGGTGGGCGAAGAGGCGTTCGCCGAAGCCATCGAGAACATCGACATAGGCGGCCCGGCCCTTATCCGGTCGGCGGCCAAGAACCACGAGTCCGTCATCGTCGTCACCGACTCTGCCCAGTACGGCCCCGTCCTCGAGCACCTCCGGAAGACGGGCGACGTCCCGCCGGCCGCCCGGTGCGAGCTGGCCCTCGCCGCCTTCCGGCACACGGCCTTCTACGACGCGGTCATCTCGTCGTACCTGGAGAGGGCGGTCGGAGGCGGCGCGGAGGGAGCGTCCATCAGGGCAGCGTCCACCGGGGCCGGGGCGGCGGGGTCAGAGGCAGCGGCCTCCGTCCTGCCGACCCGCCTCGTTCTCGCCTACGAGAAGGCTTACGATCTGCGCTACGGGGAGAATCCGCACCAGGCCGCCGCCTTCTACCGGCATCCGCTCCGCGGTGTCCGGGCCTCCCTCGGGGCGACCCTTACGGACGCGGTCCAGCTCCAGGGCAAGGAGCTGTCCTACAACAACATCGCCGACGCCGAGGCTGCCCTGAGGTGCGTGGAGGAGTTCACGGACGCCCCGGCGGCCGCCGTGGCCGTCAAGCACCAGAACCCCTGCGGAGCGGCGGTCGCTCCCGACATCCTTACGGCCTACCGTCTGGCCCACGACTCCGACCCGGTCTCCATCTTCGGCGGCATCGTCGCTCTGACCCGGCCCCTCGACGCCGACCTCGCCGCGGAGATGGTGAAAATCTTCCTGGAGGTCGTCCTCGCCCCGGACGTCACCCCGGAAGCCCTCGAGGTCTTCAAGGCCAAGCCCAACGTGAGGCTCCTCGTCCTGCCGGTGGGGGCCGGCCGCGCTTCCGCTCTCGAGCTGAGGGGCGTGGCGGGCGGTCTCCTGGCCCAGACCCCGGATGTCCTCCGGGTAGGTCCTGACGAGTGGAAGGTCGTCACCCGCCGCCGCCCGACCGAGGCCGAGCTTCGCGACCTCCTCTTTGCCTGGAAGGTCTGCAAGCACGTCAGGTCCAACGCTATCACCGTGGCCCGGAGGGGCCAGCTCGTGGGAGTGGGTGCGGGGCAGATGAACCGGGTCGACTCGACCCGCCTGGCCGTCGGCCACGCCGGTGACCGGGCCCGGGGAGCCGTCCTCGCCTCCGACGCCCTCATGCCCTTCCCCGATTCGGCCGAGGCGGCGGCGGCCGCCGGAGTCACGGCCATCATCCAGCCGGGCGGGGCGCTCAAGGATGCCGCCGTCATCCGGGTCTGCGACGAGGCCGGGATGGCCATGGTCTTCACCGGCGAGAGGCATTTCCGCCACTAGCCGGTCCGCGGTTCGACCGGGCTGACCCGGCTGCGAAGGAGCTGAAGGTCTTGGCCGGAGACCTCAAGGTTCTTGTCGTCGGTGGCGGCGGGCGCGAGCACGCCCTGGCCTGGAAGCTCGCCGAGAGCCCCCTCGTGGCGCGCGTCTACTGCGCTCCGGGGAACGCGGGCACGGCCCGCGAGCCGCTCGTCGTCAATGTCGCCGGCCTCCCCGGCGGGAAGCCCTTGAAGCCGGGCGACCCCGAGGAGGTCCTGGCTCTCGCCCGGCATCTCGGCGCAGATCTCACCGTCGTCGGCCCGGAGGACCCGCTCGCCGCCGGCGTGGCCGACACCTTCGCCCAGGCCGGTCTTCCCCTTTTCGGCCCGTCCCGGGCCGCCGCCCGGCTGGAGAGCAGCAAGGCCTTCGCCAAGGAGTTCATGGTCAGGCACGGCGTTCCCACGGCCCGCTTCGAGGTGGCCGACAGCCCGGCCGCGGCCCTCGCGGCCGTGGCCCGCTTCGGGACCCCGGTGGTGGTCAAGGCTGACGGTTTGGCTGCGGGTAAAGGGGTGACCGTCGCTCCCGACCGCCGGGCGGCCGAGGAGGCCGTCCGCGCGGCCATGGAGGAAGGGGCTTTCGGAGAGGCCGGGCGCCGCGTGGTCATCGAGGAGTGCCTGGAGGGACCGGAAGTCTCCGTCCTCGCCCTCACGGACGGCGAAACCGTCCTACCGTTCCCCCCCGCCCAGGACCACAAGAGGGTCTTTGACGGCGACAGGGGTCCGAACACGGGAGGCATGGGGGCCTACTGCCCGGCGCCGGTCCTCTCGCCGGACGAGGAGGACTTCGTCATGGACCGGGTCCTTCTTCCCACCGTGGGCGGGATGGCTGCCGCCGGCACCCCCTACCGAGGCGTCCTCTACGCCGGGCTCATGCTCACCCGGGACGGGCCGAGGGTCCTCGAGTTCAACTGCCGCTTCGGCGACCCCGAGACCCAGGTCATCCTGCCTCTCCTTGAGGACGACCTCGCCGAGCTGATGCTGGCGGCCCTGGGCTCCGGGGCTGGCCACGGAGGCGGAGGTCTCGACCGGATCAGGGCAAGGGGTCTCCGGCTGAGGCCGGGCAGCGCCGTCTCCGTCGTGATGGCTTCGCGCGGCTATCCCGGGCCCTACGAGGCGGGCAAGCCCGTCGAGGGCCTCGAAGTGGTGGCGACCCGCCCCGGGATCAAGGTCTTCCACGCGGGGACCAGAATCGGCCCTAACGGGAGGACGGTCGAGACCGCCGGCGGGCGGGTCCTGAACGTCGTGGCGGTGGGCGCCACCCTCCGCGACGCCGTCAGGGACGCCTACCGGGCTGTGGCTCTCATCCACTTCGAGGGTGCCCACTACCGGTCGGACATCGCCGCCCGCGCTGTCGCGGACGATTGAAACCGGCGGTCCAGGCCGGCGAGAGAGAGGTCGGCCGGGGCCGCGCGCGTGGAGGCAGGGGTTTCTAGGGAGCCCCGCCCGCCCGGTCGAGGAGGGCCTCTATGGCCCGGGCCACCGCGTCCTCGTAATCACCCTCGGCCACCACGTCGGCGGCCCGCTGGACCTCCTCGTCGGCCCACGGCATGGCCACCCCCACCCCGGCCTCCCGGAGCATCGGTATGTCGGCGACGGAGTCACCCATGGCCACGGTCTCGGACGGCTCGACCCCGAGGAGGCGGGCGATCTCGAGGAGCGCCGTGCCCTTGTCGGCCGCCGACGAGACGGCGCTCATGAGGCCGAGGGGCTCGCCCGACCAGGAGGGGGAGTAGTAGTAGTCAAGGGCGCCCGGGTAGAGCCGGTGGCCGGCCTCCGCGGCCGCCCTCAGGGCGGCGGTCCCCCCGATCATCGATACGTGGACGGCCATTATCTCCTGGGGCCGCGCGGCGATGATGGCGTCCAGGTCCGCCTGGGCGTACTGCGAGATGGCTGTCTCTTCGAGCGCCGGGGGAAGCTTGTCGAAGAGGAGCTCGTCCCCGGAGAAGAGCGAAACGATGGCCGTCTCGAACGGCCGGGCGGCGTCGACGAGCGCCCGGGCGGCGCCGCGGGGGAGAGGGTGGCTGGTCAGGATGTCTCCGGAGGGGTGCAGGACCACCCGCCGTCCGTAGTGGCACCCCACGGGACCTGAGACGCCCAGGATATCGGCGTAGACGGCGGCCGATCCGGTGTAGCGTCGTCCGGTGATGAGGGTGGCCTTGACTCCCTGGGCGATGGCTTTCTTGACCGCCACGAGGTTCGGGTCGGTTATCCGCCGACCGGCTCCGGTCAGGGTGTGGTCTATGTCGAGGGCCAGAAGACGCATCGGTCGACCTCCCGGGCTCTGGATGCCGGCCTCACCCGGCGGGCTCCCGGACCGGACGGGTCCCGGTCCGGACGGGTCCCGGTCCGGCGGCCGGCTGGCGCGGGGCGAGGGGGGGCAGCGGCGGGCCCCCTGCGCCGGGCGCTGAATGTCCCGGGTATTCCCCGCTAGCGGTAGGTCTCCCTCCCGGCGGCGGCGTAGGGCGTCAGTCGATGAGACCGAGGATGTGCCGGAGGCGCCCGTGGATGCTCTCCAGCTCCTCCAGACGCACCTCCTGGATGGCCGCGATGGTCTCCACCCGGTGGACCACCCCGGCCCAATCGTGGGTCCGGCGGGCGTCGAGGAGCTCGGACTCCTCGCGGCGGATGTCCCCCACCGTGTCCCGCAGAGAGACCCGGCTGTGCCAGATGCTGTTCATGGCCCCCTCCAGGGAGGTCAGGGCTCTCTCCCCGAGAGCCACTCGACCCGAGCGGAGCAGACCCACCCGGCGGCTGATGGACCGGCTCACGCCGGCTATCTCCCCGAGAAGGTCGGCGATGGCCTGGCGGTTAGCCCGGACCGCCCGGACCGCTTCGAGGGCCCGCTCGTGCCGGTCGTGGCCGGGCTCCGCGGCCGCGGCGAGGACGTCCTCGCTGACATCCTCGAGGTCGTCGAGGAGGGCGGCGAGGCCGGCGAGCATGGCCTCCACCTGGCCAAGGCAGGTCTGAGTGGCCGTCACGCCGGGTGGAGGCGAGGTCTCCTCCCGGGCCCAGGGCGCCAGCCGGGCCGGGCTCACGCCGACGGCCACGGCGGCTGCGGCCGCCGCGGCCACGAGCCCGGCCGCGAGCAGGAGAACGACCACGCCCGTGCGGGCGCGCCGGCGGGACTTAACCAAGACTGGCCTCCGTTCTGCGGGAGCTTCGGCCCGACCGGACCGCCCCGCGGCCCGCCTCCGGGGCGCTCCCCGCGCCGCCGCGCCGTGCGGTCGGGCCGACCCTAGCTTTCCCCGCCCCCCGGGCTCTACCCCTCCTCGCTCGGAGGAGCGGACACGGCCTTGCAGCGAATCCCTCCGCGGGCTGGGCCAGGCATCGAGCCTCGGCCGTGGTGCGGGGATCCCCCCGTCTGTGGCGACCTTCCGGGGGCAGGCCGCCGGCTGGTCGCCGGAAGGCGAGTGGCTCTATCTCGTGGCGATCCAGCCGCCGGAAGGGACACCTTACCAGGGCTTTCAATCCCCGCAAGATTTTGCTGAAAGTACCTGGCGAAACATGGAGGAATAGAAAGAAACTTGTAGAACGGGACTCCCGGCGATAAGGGCAAACCCGTCGAAAGACGGGGACGCAAAGCCTCGGGTCTAAGGCCGAAGGGCTATGACGGCCGGGCTGCCGAACCTCACGTCCCAGCCATCGCTTGTCCTTCAAGGCAGCCCGCGCCTGACGCGCGGGCTGCCTTGCCGCCCTCCGCCGCCCGAGCGACGCCTTGCCCTTCGCGGGACGACCGACCTGCAGGCCCTGCCAGCGCGTGGCAGGTCTGTAGTATGATGGGGGGGATAATGGATGAGGCGCATCGTCACGACCCTGCTGTTCATCCTGGCCCTGGCTCTCTCGGCGGCGGCGAACCTCGGGCTCCCGTGGGGGCCCCCGGCTCCGCCCTGATGAGACGCGCCTAAGCCAGGGGCAAGGCGGGCGGGAGCGGCGTGTTAGGGCTAACGTTCAACACCTATAGGACGGTCCTCACGGTTTCGAGCATCATCCTTATCATCGGGACGTTAGCGACCCTGGGCGGTTGCCCGCCCGCCTTCCTTTTGGCGGCCTTCGTCCTCACCTACGTCGCGGCCGAGTGGTTCCAGGTCGTCTTTCCGTCCGGGGCGGCCCTGTCCTTCGGCTCGACGGTGACCCTGGCGGCCATCGCCTGGCTCGGCCCGCAAGCAGGTGTTCTTCTCCAGAGCGCCGGGGCCCTCGCGAGCGGGGTAATCACCCGGACGCCGGCGGTCCGCCTCGCGGAGAACTTCTCGAACTACGTCCTTTCGGCCGCCGGAGCCGCCCTCGTCTACAGGGCTCTCGGCGGGGCTCCCGGGCAGGCCCCCGGAAGCGGGATGCCGGCCCTGGCACTTTCCATCGTCACCCTCTGCGCCGCGCAGGCTCTCTTCACCGCCCTGGCTCTCAGCCTCTACAAGGTCCGGCCTCTCTGGGCCTGCCTCAGGGACTTGGGGGGCCTGTCCCTGCTCCTGTCTCTCGGGGCCGCGTCTCTCTCCATCCCTTTCCTCTGGGGCCTCGAGGTGTTCGGCCCTTCGACCGCGCTGGTCGCCACGGTGGTGGTCATCGTCCTGGCCTCGAGCGTGTCGCGGGTGGCCGCCCTGCGGTCTCAGCGCCGGGCCCTGACCCGTCTCTTGCCCCTCGCCCCGGCGCCGCAGACCGGAGTGTCCGACCGCGCGGAGGCGCTCTTCAGTCTCGTCTCCGCCCTGGCCTCGGCCGCGGGCCTCCCCGTCGAGGAGGCCGAGGCCCTGCAGAACGCGGCCCTCCTCCACGACGCCGGCTTCACCGAAACGGACGCTCAGGCCGCCGCGAGCCAGGACCCCCTGACGCCCGAACAGCTCCGGAAGATACGAGAGCACCCCCGCCGGGCGGCAATGCGGGTGGGCGAGGTCGGGAACCTCCTGTGGGTGGCGAGGATTCTCGAGACCCATCACGAGCACTACAACGGGTGGGGGTACCCTTTCGGGCTGAAGGGGGACGAGATACCGCTGCCCGCGGCTCTCCTGGGGTTGGCCGAAGCCTACCTGGCCCTCACTACCCCGCGGCCCTACCGGACCGGGACGAGGAGTCCCCAGCAGACCGTGGAGTACCTGAGAGCCCACAGCGGCGAGCAGTTCCATCCGGCCGCCGTCGCCGCCATCGAGAAGCTCCTGGAGTCCGGGGCTCTCGAACGGCTGGATACCCCGGGTGCTTCCCGCCTGGTCGAGGAGGCCGTGTCCCGGCTTAGACGGGCCAAGGAGCTGCCTGGCCTGCCGGGGAGGCCTTTCCCCGAGGCGACGCCGCGGGGTTTCTGGCTCGCCCCGGTCTGGAGGACCCGCTGGCTCCTCGCGCGGCTCTTCTCGCCGTGGACCGCGGTTCAGGTCCTCCACCGGACGAGCGATTGGTACCGCAGCCTCTACGAGCTCGGGCAGGTCTTCAGCTCTTCGCTCGACCTCGGGGACATCGCCCGCCATCTCTCGCAGGCCGTCCACAACCTGACCACCCTCCCGTGCGAGGTCTGCCTGGTCCAGGAGGACGGCGAGACGCTGTCGCCGGTGGCCTCTCTGGGCCTGCCGCCCGGGGCCACGGCCGGCCTCACCCGGAAGGTCAACCGGGGACTCACCGGGGTCGCCTTCGCCGAATCACGGCCCGTCGTCTCCCTGGACATGTCGAACGACCCGCGGGCGCTCCAACCGGACAAGGTCAGGGAGCTCGGTCTGAAATCCTACATGGTCGTCCCCCTGGCCGTCGCCGGCACGCCTCTCGGGACCATTTCGGTGTACTCGCCTGCCGTCGAGCGGTTCTCTCCCGCCGAGTCCGAGATTCTCACGGCCGTAGCCAACCTCGCCGCGCTCACCCTCCAGAACGCGGTCCTCTACGCCAAGGCCTCCGACCGCCTGGTGGAGCTCATCGAGACCCAGTCGTTCCTGAGGACGGTCCTCAACACGGCGCCCATCGGCATTCTGACCCTGGACGCCCGGGGCCGGCTGTCGCTGGCTAACCGCGTGGCCTATCATTATCTCGAGACTCTCGGTCTCGAGGCCGGGAGCGGGGGCGTCGGGAAAGGAGGCGGGGCTCGGGACGGAAACGGGGCCGGGGGAGCCGGGCAGGGCGATTTGGCCGAGGGGCTGCGGGCCCGGCTGGGCTTCGAGCTTCGCGGGGCGTCGTCGGCCGGAGGCGAGGTCGCCGGACCCGAGACGGTGCGGGTGGCTGGGACGGGCGGGGACCGCTTCTTCCAGGTGTGGGTCGCGCCGCTCGGCGACACCCGCAGGGAGAGGGCGGGCGGGCTCCTGGTCATACTGAACGACGTGAGCGCGGCCAAGAAACTCGAGGCCGAGGCCTCCCGCAACGAACGTCTGGCTGCCGCGGGCGAGATGGCCGCCCGGGCCGCTCACGAGATTCGCAACCCGCTGACGTCTCTGCAGGGCTTCGCCCAGCTTCTACGTCTCTACTGTCCGGTGAGGGACCAGTGGGGCGAGTGCTCGACCTTCATCGACCGAATCAGGGAGGAGGTCGAGCGCCTGGACGAGATAGTCGAGTCCATGCTCGTCCTCGCCCGCCCGGCCTGCCCCGACATCACCCGAGGGGACCTTTCTCTCCCGGTGCTGGAGGTCGTCAGCGGCTACGCCGGCCGGGCGGCCGAACTCGCGACGGTGCTCGAAGGACCGGTTGAACCCGGGGGAGTGACGGCCTACTTCGACTCCCGCCAGATACGGCAGGTCTTGATGAACCTCATCCAGAACGCCCTCGACGCCGTGTCCGGGCCGGGGGGGCCGCCGCCCGGCCAGCGGCGCGTCGTTGTCTCCGTGGGCTTCCGGCGACGAAGCGGCCGCCGATTGGCCTGCGTCAGGGTCAGGGACAACGGGCCGGGCCTGCCGCCCGGGGACGAAGCCCAGATTTTCACGCCCTTTTTCACCACCAAGGACGGAGGCACGGGCCTGGGGCTGGCGGTCTCCAAGGGCATCGTCGAGGCCCACGGGGGAGCCATCGAGGTCCGGCCGACCCGAGGTCCCGGGACGGTCTTCGAGGTCCTCCTCCCGACGTCGTCGACCCGCGCTCCCGGTGCCTGGCGACGCCCGTCCCCCCGGGAAGGGTAGCCCGCTTCGGGGAAGAGGGGGCTCGATACGGAGGGAAGGGGAGTGCGTTTCGGGGAAGGGAGCCGCCTCGGCCCCGCCGAACGTCTCCGAGCCGCCGCGCGTGAGACGAGGGAGGTCTTCCGAGATTATGCCAAGCCCGGGCTACAAGCTGGCCGTCATCGGGGGAGGGTCCAGCTACACCCCTGAGCTCGTCGAGGGTCTCATCGCCCGCCGGGATCGCCTGCCCCTGGCCGAGCTGGCCCTGGCGGACATCGAGGCCGGCCGGGAGAAGGTCGAGGCTGTCGCGGGCCTCGCCCGGAGGATGCTGCGGCGCGCCGGGCTCGAGGCCCGGGTGACGGTCACCTTCGACCGCCGTCGGGCCATCGACGGGGCGGACTTCGTCCTGAGCCAGTTCCGCGTCGGCGGGCTCCGGGCCCGGGTGAACGATGAGCGCATCCCCCTGGCCTACGGCATCGTCGGGCAGGAGACGACGGGGCCCGGGGGGTTCTCCAAGGCTCTCCGCACGGTCCCCGTGGCCCTCGAGGTCGCGCGCGACGTGCGGGAGCTCGCTCCGGAAGCTTGGGTGATGAACTTCACCAACCCGGCCGGCATCGTCACCGAGGCCATCCTCAAGCACTCCGGCGGGGTGAGGTGCATCGGCCTGTGCAACGTCCCCGTCAGCCTGCAGCGGGCCGTGTGCGGGTTCGTCGGCGCCGAGCCCTGGCGGGTCGAGCTCGACATCGTGGGTCTGAACCACCTGGGCTGGGTGACCGCCGTGCGCCTGGACGGCGAGGACATCCTGCCGGCCGTCCTTTACCATCCGGTGGTCGAGGAGCAGTTCGTCCGGAACATCCCGGGGGCCTCGGGCATCGGTCCTCTTCTCGAGTCCCTGCGGATGCTCCCTTCACCCTATCTGCAGTACTACTACTTCCACGACGAGCTCCTGGCCAAGGTGAAGGAGGATATCGCCTGCGGGAAGGGCACGCGGGGGGAGCAGGTCCTGGCGGTCGAGGAGAAGCTCTTCGCCCGCTACCGGGACCCCGACCTGGCCGAGAAGCCTCCCGAGCTCGAGAAGAGGGGCGGGGCCTACTACTCGGAGGCGGCTGTCGACGTCATGGTCTCGTTGGTGGGCGCGGCCGACGGTCCGCCTGACGGGCCCCGGAACCGCCACGTTGTGAACGTGCCCAACCTGATGGTCGATGACGAGCGCGGCTCGGGCGGCGAGGCCGGATCCCCTGGGGGCGGTCCGGTCCTTCCCGATCTTCCCGCCGGGGCCGTGATCGAGGTTCCCTGCCTCGTCGGGCCCCGGGGGCCGCGTCCGCTCGGCGGCGGCCCCCTCCCCAAGGAGATCCGCGGGCTCATCCAGCAGGTCAAGGCCTACGAGGAGCTCACCATCGAGGCCGCGGTCACGGGCGACCGCCGCACGGCCTTCCTGGCCCTCCTCGCCCATCCCCTCGTGCCCGGGGTGCGGGCGGCCGGGGGCCTCCTCGCTGACATCCTGGAGGCCGGTCGAGAGCACCTCGGGCGGTTCTTCCGGTAGGGAGGTTCCGGCGACTCAGGGTCGATTCCTACCCACCCGGGCCCGCATGGTCCGGGCCTGCGCCGCCAGGAGCTCGAGGTAGTCGTCGGGTAGGTCCCGGGCGACCTTCAGGAGATTGCGGACAGCCGCTCGGTGAAGACCGAGCCCTACCAGGTCGGCCCCTGGCCTCTCCGCGGCTCGGGCCCCGTCCGGGAAGCCCGCGGGATCCCCGCCGTTGCCGGTTCGATCTTCCGCGGTCCCTCCGCCTGCTCCGCCGTCCCCGAGCGGACCGCCGGCGAGACCGGGGACACCGAGGGCCCCCGCCAGCCGGTCCATCACGGCCCTGGAAGGCCGCGGGACGGCTCCGTGCTCGACCCGGCTGATATAGGAGTGGTCCACCCCCGAGAAGCGCGAGAGCTCACGGATGCTGAAGCCTGCCTCCCGTCTAGCCCGGCGCAGGGCGGCGGCGAGTCTCAGCCGGTCGGCCACGTCGGCGAGGCCGCGGGCGAGTTCGGCGACCTCGGCCCGGTAGAGGCGGTCGCCGCCGCCCGAGACCCCGGGTCCGGTGGGTCCGGCTGGGACCTCGCGGGTCCGGGCCTTTTCACCGGTCGGAGGGCTGGCTCCGGTCTGTCCCGCGGTCGGACGCCCGGCCGTGGCCTCCTCCCCCGTCGGGCTTCCAGCCCCGGTATCTTCCCAGGTCGGGTGCCCAGCCCCGGCGTAGAAGGCCGCGAGCTCCATAGCGGCGGCGGCCATCTTCGGATCCCCGTAGAACTGGTCCTTACCGGGAAGCCCCTTGGCCAGGATGGCCTTCACCGCCTCGAGCCCGCGCCTGACCTCCTCCGGCTCGAGAAGGCGGGCGGTGTCGCCGCCGGCGTGGGCCTTGACGAGTTGGGTCAGCGTCCTGATGGGGGCGGCCAAGGGCTCTCATCCTTCCGGGCCGCGGTGTGGTGGTGCCTGGGCACCATTTAGCGCCCCCTACTGTTGACAAGGGCACCACTTCCGGCTTATACTCTGGGTGGTGGTGCTTATGCACCATTCCACATCCTACGTTGTTGCCCATGCGGTGTCAATACCGGGGAGACCGGGAGGAGAAGCCCGATGAAAAAGAGCGCCGGAGTGGTCGTCGGAACGGTCCTCACCTACCTCCTCAGCGCCCCGGTGGTGGCGGTAGGAGTGGTCATCCTGGTCGCGGCGACGCTCCTGCCGTCGACCCCGGCCAACATGGGCTGGGCCGCCGTGGCCGCCGTCTTCCTCGGGGTCATCCCGCTCGCCGGCTACGTCCTCCCGGCGCTCGTCCGTCGGACCGCCGGCAACGAACGGGTCCAGAGGCTTGTCTCGTTCCTCGTCAACCTCGTCAGCTATCCGGTCGGAGCCGTCATCCTCCTCATCGGCCAGGCTCCGCCCGTCCTCTCGGCCATCGCCTGGTCCTACGTGGCCACGGTCGCCGCGCTCGCTCTGGTCAACCTCTTCTACAAGGCCAGCGGTCACGCCTCGGGCGTCGCCGGGCCGGTGGTCGCCTTCTTCATGCTCTATGGAGCCTGGGCCCTGCCGTCGCTCCTCCTCCTGCCGCTTGTCGTGTGGGCCCGGGTGAAGGTGAAGGGTCACACCTGGCCTCAGACCGTTGCCGGAGCCCTGATAGCCGCCGTGGCGACGTGGGGCGTCTTCGCCTGCGTTCTTTAGAGGTGAGGGCGCACTCCGGTTCGATCAGGGAGCCGGCGGCCGCGAGACGGCCCTGCGGATGACCTCCAGCCGCTCGGGCCCGACCACCCCCAGGCGCCACACGGCTATCCCCGCAAGCCTCCTCCGCTTGGCCAGCCCTATCTTCGCGACCAGGGACTCGGGCGTCTCGTAGGTCCCGTCCCTGCCCACCAGGAGGCCGAGAAGAAGCTTCTCCCCCGGCACGACCGCCAGGGCGAGATCGACGGCTTCGATGACCTTGTCGAGGGGTTCGGGGCCTTTCAACGTGGTGTAGTTGTAGGCCATGATGACGATGCGGTCGGCGATCTCTCCGAGCGCCGCCCAGTCGTAGCCGGGGAACCAGCTGTTCAGCGGGTGGAGGCTCAGGGTCAGGGTCTTGCCCCGGGAGTGGAGCGCGTCCCCGAGGAGCCGGACGAACCCCGTGAACCTCTGCCGGGTCAGGGCGAGCTCCTCGCCGGCTTGACGCCGGCCGAGGTATTCGAGGTCGAGGTTCACGCCGGCGAAGTCGACGGCGTAGGCCAGAATCTCCTCGACGGCCCGGGCCATGGCCGCGGGATCGGCCAGGAAGCGGTCAAGGTCCCCATCGGCGTTGGCCTTGAAGACCATCATCTCGGCCCGGAGGCCGTGCTCGCCGGCCTGCCGAAGGACGTCCTGCCAGGACGCCGGGCGAGTCTGGCGGTAGTAATCGTCGTCGAGGATCAGGCGACCGGTCGCCGGGTCGAGGACAAACCACGAGCAGGCTATCTCGGAGACGACGTCGGTCCCCCCCGAGGCGACGGCCGGGTACGGGGCTCCGAAGAGCTCGGCCCAGCTGCTGTCGTCTCGGCCGCCGAGAGCGTAGTAGCCGAGGACGGTCATGGGGCGGCGGGGGGAGACGACGGTTATCGTCCGGGTCGCCTCGCGCCACTCGACGAGCGCGCCGAGTGCCTCGGAGAAAAAGCGGAGGGGTATCAGGGTCCGGCCGTCGATGATGCGGGCCGGGACGTCCAGGAGGTGGACCTGACCGTCGACGAAGGCCTCGACCCTGTCGGCGAAGAGGATGACCGTCCGGCCGTTGTAGATGTCGACGGCCGTCACCCGGCGGTCGGCCTCGCTCCAGTCGACGGTGCAGCCGAGGGCCTCGGCCAGGAAGCGGAAGGGGACGAGGGCGCGGTCTCCGCTGATGACCGGGGGAACGTCGAAGTCCACGGTCAGGCGGTCGAGGTAGACGGTGATGGGCGGCAGGGCGGAGTTGGCCAGGGCGATGCCCGCGGGAGTCCCGCTGTCCGGCACCGGCTGGAGGGACGGCGGTGAGGCGCCGAGGATGACGGCGGCGGCCAGGGCGAGCCCCGCCGCTCGGCGGATAAGAGCCCGGGCGGGGGCTCGGTCGCGGGCAGCGGCGCGGTCGCGGACTGCGGTTGGGTCACGGGCAGCGGCGCGGTCGCCGGCCGCGGTTCGGGCATCGAGCTTCGGTCCTGGCAGTCTGGTCATGGTTACGGGTCCTACAGGCTCCTCTCGCGACGGACGGTGTGGGAGTGTTCCTTCCGCGGGCCGCCGGAGCCGGGCCCGGGGGCCCGCTCTCGCTCTCTTCCACGGAACCCGCTCCCGCCCGCCTAGGCTGATCCCGGAGGGTGGATTCGACCGCCCGACTTGGGTGCCTGCCTGCGGTTCGGGGCTTTGCGACATCTTCGCTTAGCCGGTTGGCCCACTTGAGGTCAGTCCGGCCCGGGCGGTGTCCCCGGCCCGGGCGGTGTCCCCGGCCCGGGCGGTGTCCCGGGCCCGGGCGGTGTCCCCGGCCCGGCCGGGATCCGCGGCCCGGGAGGAGGAAGGGGCCTGCGTGAGAAGACTCTTCCAGGGGAAACCCTAAGCAGAACCCCCCGTACAGGGAGGGCTCGGGAAGGCGGTGGACGCCGTGGGCGCGGAGCGGTGCTTCTGCGGGGTGGACGGCGGGGCCACGAAGACCTGGGCTGTCGTCGGGGACGCGGCCGGACGTCTTCTCGGCTTCGGCGCCGCCGGCCCGGCTAACTACCACGTGGTCGGCATGGAGTCGGCCATGGGCTCGGTCCTGGCTGCGGCCGGCGCCGCCGCCGCGGCGGCGGGCGTCGACCTCTCCGACCTCGAGCGGGCCGGCTTCTACCTCTCCGGCGACGACTCACCCCGGGACCACGCGTCCATCGGGGAGGCCCTGGCCGCGAGGCTCCCCCCGGGCCTTCCCTTCGATTGGGACAACGACAGTTGGGCCGCCCTGCGGGGCGGCACGCCCCGGCCCTGGGGCGCCGTGGTCATCGGGGGCACGGGGACCAACTCCGCCGCCCGGGGCCGGGACGGTCGCCGGGCCATAACCCGGGGTCTCGGGCGCGACACGGGGAACCCCGGTGGCTCGAGCGACATCGCCCGCGAGGCCGTCTTCTGGGCCTTCCGGATGGACGAGGGCTCCTGTCCCAAGACGAGGCTCCACGGGGCCATCCTCCGGGCCCTCGACCTGCCCGACTACGATTCCGTTCTGCGGTGCGGCCAGACGGGCGACCTCGCCTTCCTCTACCAGGCCATGGCCGTGGTGACGCCCCTTGTCTTCCGGCTGGCCAACGAGGGGGACGAGGCGGCCCAGCGCGTCCTAATCGACATGGGCCGGATGATGGGCGAACAGACCGGGGCCGTGATGCGACGGGTGGGGCTCGACGGGGAGGAGGCCGACGTCGTCATGGCCGGCAGCCTGTTCCGGGGCGAGAGCCCCCTCCTCATCGACTCCCTGACCCTGCACATCCACCGCTTCGCCCCTCGGGCCCGGCCGCGGCTCCCGCTCTACCACCCCGTCGTCGGCGCCTACCTCCTGGCCCTGGAGGGGGCGGGTCTAGAAACCGGTCCCGGGACGTACGAGAGGATAGAGGAGACCCTCCCGGGTACCCTGCCCGAGCCGGGGCCGGTGATAGTCCTCGGGCTGGAGTAGGAGGTGCGTGGGCTTGAGCGGCAACAACGGCCACGGTCGAAGGCTCCCGGAGGAGCTCTCGCGGTCGTTCATCGACGCGGCCGGACCTCCGCCGGGAGAGGGCCGTCCGGCCCTGGCCCGCTGGCCTCGACGAGGTCCTGGAGCGAACCCTGGTGGCCCCGCGGGAGGCGGCTCGAGGGCGCCTGCGGCGGCCTGCTCCGGCGGCGCCGGACGAAGAGGGAAGGGGAGGGGGAGGTTGAGACCCGCGGTCCGGGCCGCCGGGCTATCGGTGGTCTCCAACACCGGCCTCGTCGCCGTCAAGCTCGTCACCGGCCTGGTCATGGGCTCGGTGAGCGTCATCTCGGAGGCCATCCACTCGGCCCTCGACCTCGTGGCCGCGCTCATCGCCCTCTTCTCGGTCAGGGAGGCCGCCCGGCCGCCCGACGAGACCCACGCCTTCGGGCACGGGAAGATAGAGAACGTCGCCGCGCTGGTGGAGGCTCTCCTGGTTTTCGCCGCCGCCGGCTGGATAGTGCTCGAGGCGGTCCGGAAGCTCCTCGGAGCGGTGCGGGTCGAGGCCCTCGGCCTGGGAGTCGCCGTCATGGCCGGGTCGGCGCTCGTGAACTACCTCGTGTCCGAACACCTCTACCGCGTGGCCCGCGAGACCGACTCGGTGGCCCTGAAGGGCGACGCCGTCCACCTCCGGACGGACGTCTACACCTCGGTCGGCGTGGCCGCCGGCCTGGCGGCCATCCATTTCACGGGACTCACGGTCCTGGACCCGCTCATCGCCATCGTCGTCGCCCTGCTCATCGTCAGGGTCGCCTGGCGCCTCACCCGGGAGGCCTTCCGTCCTCTCCTCGACGTCCGCCTTTCGGACGACGAAGAAGCCCGCGTCCGGGAGATCGTCGGGTCGTTCGCCAAGGAGTTCGTCGAGTTCCACAAGCTCCGGACGAGGCGAGCCGGGCCGGAGAGGCACATCGACCTCCACCTCGTCGTCCACCCCGACCACGCCGTCTCCGAGGTCCACGAGCTCGCCGACCGCATCGAGACCGCCCTCCGCGAGTGGTGGGAGCGGACGTCGGTCCTCATCCACATCGAACCCTGCCGGCGGGCCCCCGACTGCGACCGCTGCCGGAACCCCTGCGAACCTCCGCCGCCGACCGGCTCGACCAGCTAGGTCCCCATCCCGGCCTCAGCCGACCCCGAGAAGCCGCCCGGCGGCGGCCACGGCGGCGCAGACGACCGCGGCGACGGCCGTCGGGAGCAGGGCGGCGGCCGCCGTCCATCGGGCGCTCATGGTCTCTTTCCGGATAGTGAGGAGCGTCGTGGCGCAGGGCCAGTGCAGGAGGGAGAAGAGCATGAAGCACAGGGCGGTCAGCCCGGTCCAGCCGTTCGCGGCGAGGATGGACCCGAGAGCCTCGAGGCTCCCCACCTCGACCATCGCCCCGGTGGAGAGGTAGCTCATCAGAAGGATGGGGAGGACGATCTCGTTGGCCGGCAGGCCGAGGACGAAGGCGGCCAGGATGAAGCCGTCGAGCCCCAGAGCGGCCCCGGCGGGCCCGAGCCAGCCGGCGAGGTGCGCGAGGAGGGTGGAGCCGCCGACCGAGGTGTTGGCCAGGACCCAGACCAGGCCCCCGGCCGGAGCGGCCACGGTCACGGCCCGGCCGAGGACGAAGAGGGTCCGGTCGAGGACCGAGCGGACGAGGACCTGCCCGAGCCGCGGCCGCCGGAACGGGGGAAGCTCGAGGACGAAGAACGAGGGGGCTCCCCGGAGGAGGGTCCGCGAGAGGAGCCAGGAGACGGCCAGGGTGACGACCGCACCCGTAAGGACGACGGCCGTCACGACGAGCGCCGCGGCGGCCCCGCCGCCGGCCGCGGAGCGGCCGGCCCCGGCCCCGCCGGCGAACACGGCGGCCAGGGTGATGAGAGCCGGGAAGCGGCCGTTGCAGACGGTGAAGACGTTGGTAAGGATGGCGGTCATCCGCTCTCTCGGCGAGTCGATGATCCGGCAGGAGACGACTCCCGCGGCGTTACAGCCGAGCCCCATGCCCATCGTCAGGGCCTGCCTCCCGCAGGCCCCGACCTTCTTGAAGACGGCGTCGAGGCTGAAGGCGATGCGGGGGAGGTAGCCGAGGTCCTCGAGAAGGGTGAAGCAAGGGAAGAAGATGGCCATGGGTGGGAGCATCACCGCGATCACCCAAGCCAGACCCCGGTAGACGCCGTCGAGGAGGAACCCGCCGGCCCAGGCGGGGGCCCCGACCGCCGAGAGGGCCGCAGCCAGAACCCTCTCGCCGGCCTGGAAGGCCCGGGCCAGGACCTCGGACGGGTAGTTGGCCCCCGCGACGGTGACCCAGATAACCAGGCCGAGAGTCAGGAGCATCAGCGGGAAGCCCGTCAGGGGGGAGCTCAGGATACTGTCGATGACCGGCGTCAGGTCCCGGCCCGGGACGCGGCGGGTGACCGCGGTCCGGTGGAGGGTCCCGGCTCGCTCGTAGAGGGCGGCCACGATCCGGTCGGCGTCGGCCGTCCGCGTCAAGGACCCGCGCTCCTCTTGGTCTCCGGACTGGTCCGGGACACCGCCGGTCGGGGGCGGACGACCGGGGAGAAGCCCGGAGAAGGGAGGGGGGACCCGGGAGGGGGAGCGGGTCCGGCAGGGGCAGGGGACCCGGGAGGGGGAGCGGGTCCGGCGAGGAGGCGGAGAACTCTGGCGTCGCCGCAGAGAGCCCTGACGGCCAGCCAACGGAGAGGCGCTCCTCGGGGCAGCCGCCCGGCCAGGCGGGCCTCGAGGCGGCGCAGGCTCTCCTCCACGTCCGGGGGGTAGACGACGGGCCTCGGGTGGGTGACGAGGGAGCCGTCGCACAGGGCGGCTACGGTGTCCATGAGTTCAGGGAGCCCCCGTCCGTCGCGAGCCACGGCCGGGACGACCGGAACCCCGAGACCCTCGGCGAGGACGCCCACGTCGATGTCGTAGCCCTTGCGGCGGGCCTCGTCGATGAGGTTGAGGAGGACGACGACCTTACCGGTCACCTCCAGGACCTGGAGGACGAGGTTGAGGTTCCGCTCGAGGGCGGTGGCATCGGCCACGACCACGGTCGCGTCCGGGCGGCCGTGGCAGAGGAAGTCGCTCGCGACCTCCTCTTCCGCGGAACCCGCCAGGAGGGAGTAGGTCCCGGGCAGGTCGACCAGGGTGTAGAGCCGGCCGCGGTGACGGGCTGTGCCCCAGGCGGTCCGGACCGTCTTACCCGGCCAGTTCCCGGTGTGCTGGGCAAGGCCGGTGAGGGCGTTGAAGACCGTGCTCTTGCCGGTGTTGGGGTTCCCGGCGAGGGCCACGACCGGATGGCTGCCGGAGGCGGCCCGGGGGCCTGTCCGGAACAGCCCATCCGACGCCACTGCCGTCACTCCCCCCGGTTCGGGGCTCCGGGCGGTCGAGCCTGCTGTCCTCAGACGTCGCCTCGGACGAGGATGCCGGCGGCGTCCTCGCGCCTGAGAGCGATGACGGACCCCTTTATCGCGTAGGCGGTGGGGTCTCCGAACGGGCTGCGGCGCACGACCTCCACGACCGCGCCGGGCACGAACCCGAGGTCGAGCAGGCGTCGTCGCTTCGGGCCTCCGGCCTCCATCCCGACCACCTTGGCGGCGGCTCCCGGCGGCAGAAGATGGAGCGGCACGCTGCCCGGCGACGGCAAGGCGTCTTCCCCCGAACCCCTCTGTCTCGGCCCCCTGTGTCTCGGCCTTCAGGTTAATAATACGGAGCAGCGGAAAGGCCGGTGACTCGCCGCTCGCGGAGACCCGCGGCGCGCACCGGCCAGGCCGGTCGGGCAGGGATGCCCGACGGCCCGTCGAAAGACGGTCCGTCTCTGGGGGGGGGCGGAGCCATAGGCAGACCAAGAAGCGGATCGTCCGACTTCCTTGACGACCTCAACCCGAGGCAGAGAGAAGCGGCCACCTACACCGGCGGCCCTCTGCTCGTCCTGGCCGGCGCGGGGAGCGGGAAGACCCGCTGCCTGACCTACCGCTTCGCCTATCTTGTCCGGAGCCTGGGGCTCGACCCCGACCGCATCCTGGCCATCACCTTCACCAACAAGGCCGCCCGCGAGATGCGGCAGCGCATCGCCCGGCTTCTTGGACAGGGGCGCGGCCGCGGCCGCGGCGGCCCTCTCCCGGAAGCACGGCCCGGCGACCCCTTTGCGGCGGCGCGGCCCGAGGACTCCCTCCCGGCGGACCGGCCCGGCGACCTCCTCCCGGCAGCCGGGCCCGGCGACCGGGCCCTCTGGGTGAGCACCTTCCACTCGGCCTGCGCCCGCCTTCTCCGGCGCTACGGGGAGAGGGTGGGGCTCGGCCCCAACTTCGTCATCTACGACGAGGACGACCAGGTCGCCGTGATGAAGCGGGTCCTCGAGGAGCAGGGCTGGGACGAGTCCCGCTGGCCGGCCCGGGGGCTCCTGGCCGCCATCGGGCGGGCCAAGGACGAGCTCGTTGGTCCGGCCGAGTACGCCCGGAGGGCCCGGGACTACCGCGAGGAGCGGGTCGCCCAGGCCTACGGTCTCTACCAGGCGCGGCTCGAGGCGAGCGGCGGAGTCGACTTCGATGACCTCATCTTCAAGACCGTGACCCTGCTCCGGGAGAACGACGATATCCTCTCCCGTCTCCGGGAGCGCTTCCGCCACGTTCTCATCGACGAGTACCAGGACACCAACCACGCCCAGTACGTCTTCGCCGACCTCCTGGCCGCCGAGCACCGGAACCTCTGCGTCGTGGGTGACGACGACCAGTCCATCTACAGGTGGCGGGGCGCCGACATCCGGAACGTCCTGGAGTTCGAGCAGGACTACCCCGACGCCCGGGTCATCCGTCTCGAGCAGAACTACCGCTCCACGAAGACCATCCTCGCGGCCTCGAACCGGCTCATCGCCCACAACGAGAACCGTAAGGGGAAGGAGCTCTGGACCGAGAACGAGACCGGCGACCCCGTCATCTACTACTTCGCCGAGGATGAGAGGATGGAAGCCGAGTTCGTGGCCGGGGAGGTCCTCGGAGGACGGCGGACGAGGGGGCTCGCTTTCCGCTCCTTCGCCGTCCTCTACCGGACCCACGCCCAGTCACGGGCGTTCGAGGACGTCTTCATGCGTCGGGCCGTTCCCTACCAGGTGGTCGGCGGCGTACGTTTCTACGAGCGCAAGGAGATAAAGGACGTTCTGGCCTACCTCCGCATCGTCCTCAACCCGGCCGACGAGCTGAGCCTCGAACGCGCTCTGGGCGCGCCCAGGCGGGGCATCGGCCCCGTCCTCCTGGCCCGGCTGAGAGAGGCGGCGGCCGAGGTCGGCGGCCGGCGGGACGCCCGGCCGGGCGCCGGCGGTCTCTACGCCGGTATCCGGGCGGCCGCCGCCGGTGAGTGCGAGATACCCGGCCTCGGACCGAAGCTCAGAAGCGAGCTCGAGCGGTTCGTCGGCCTCATCGAGAGCCTGGCCGCCTCGGTGGAGACCCTGCCCGTCCCGGACATGGTCCGCGAGGTGGCTGAGGAGAGCGGCATGATGGAGGCCCTCCGCCTCGAGGGGACGCCGGAGGCGGCCTCCCGGATGGAGAACATCCGGGAGCTTGCGACCGTGGCCGCCGACTTCGCCCGGACCTCGGAGGACCCATCCCTCTCGACCTTCCTGGAGACGGCCTCGCTCCTCGCCGACATCGACGTGATGCGCGACGGGGACGACGGGGTCATCCTGATGACCGTGCACAACGCCAAGGGCCTGGAGTTCCCCAACGTCTTCATCGTCGGACTCGAGCAGGGGCTCTTCCCGCACTCGCGGTCGCTCGAGGAGCCCGGCGGACTCGAGGAGGAGCGACGCCTCTGCTACGTGGCCATGACCCGGGCCATGAAGCGCCTTTACGTCACGCACGCCCGCGAGCGCCAGGTCTACGGCTACAGCCACTCGGCGGAGCCGTCGATCTTCCTGACCGAGCTGCCCCGAGAGACGCTCTTTGTGGCCAGCCCGACTGTCCACCGGGCCGTCGCCGGCCCGCCCGAGGACGACCGTCCGGCCCGGGCGGTCGCGACGGCCGAAAGTGAGGAGTCCGGGGCGAAGGGCGAGCGCTGGTGTCCCGGGGAGAGGGTGGTTCACCCCGAGTGGGGGGAGGGGGTCATCGTTGGCCTCCACCGGGTGGGGTCGAGACCCGGCTCCCCCGGGGAGGTCCACCTCAAGGTCGCCTTCGCCGGCCGGGGTCTGCGGACGTTCCCGGCCGCGGAAGCCCAGCGGAGGGAAAGATAGGGGCGGAGGTGTGCGACGGATGTCCCACACGGAGGAGGGTCCAGGAGGCGGGCCGGAGCGGGCGCCCGGCGGCCCGGCCGGTCCGGGCGACGGCCCGGACGTTCCGGGGCCGGAGGCGGCTCGAGAGGAGCTGGCCCGGCTCCGGGAGGAGATCAGCTACCACGACTACCGCTACCACGTCCTCGACGACCCGCTCATCAGCGACGCCGAGTACGACCGGCTTATGCGGCGTCTTGGGCGGCTCGAGGAAGCCTATCCCGACCTTGTCACCCCGGACTCGCCGAGCCAGCGGGTCGGCGGACGACCGGTGCCGGCCTTCGGAGCCGTCGTCCACCGCGTTCCGATGCTCAGCCTGGCCAACGCCTTCGGCGAGGAGGAGCTCCGGGCCTTCGACCGGCGGGTGAGGGCCCTCCTCCCCGGCGAGGTAGTGGAGTACGTGGTCGAGCTCAAGATCGACGGCCTGTCGGTGGCCCTTGTCTACGAGGACGGCGTCTTCGTCCAGGGCTCGACCCGCGGAGACGGGACCACCGGGGAGGACATCACCGAGAACCTGAGGCGGGTCGGGAGCATTCCCCTCCGCCTCGGACTCGCCGTCCCGGGGCGGAGCGGAGCCGGGCGCCCGCCGGCTCACCGTGGGCGGCTCGAAGTGCGCGGAGAGGTCTACATGCCCATCCGCGAGTTCGAGGCCCTGAACCGCCGCCGGGAGGCGGCCGGAGAGCCTCTCTTCGCCAATCCGAGGAACGCGGCGGCCGGGTCGGTCCGCCAGCTCGACCCCAGGGTCACGGCGGAGAGGGCCCTCGACAGCTTCATGTACGCCGTCGTCGAGGCCTCAGGAGACCTCCGGCCCCGACCGACCCACCAAGAGAACCTCGAGCTCCTGAGGGAACTCGGCTTCAAGGTCAACCCCGAGGCGCGCCTCGTGCCGGACGTCGAGGGGGTCCTCGCCTACTGCGCCGCGTGGCGCGAGCGCCGGCGCGACCTTCCCTACGAGATCGACGGCGTGGTGGTCAAGGTGAACTCCCGTGACCAGCAGGAGCGCCTCGGCTACACCTCGGCCGCCCCGCGCTGGGCCGTGGCCTTCAAGTTCCCGGCCGAGCAGGAGGTGACCCAGGTCCTGGACATCGTGGTCAACGTCGGCCGGACCGGGGCGGTCACCCCGGTCGCCGAGCTCCGCCCGGTCCGTCTGGCCGGCTCGACGGTCAGCCGGGCGGCCCTGCACAACGAGGATTACGTCCGTGAGAAGGACGTCCGCGTGGGAGACTGGGTCGTGGTCCAGAAGGCCGGGGATGTCATCCCCGAGGTGGTCAGGGTCCTGCCCGAGAGACGCACCGGTCGGGAGCGGGTCTTCCGGATGCCGGAGACCTGCCCCGCCTGCGGCTCGCGCGTGGTCCGTGAGCCCGGCGAGGCCGCCCACAGGTGCACGGCCACCCTCACCTGCCCGGCCCAGCGGATGGAGGGGCTCATCCACTTCGCTTCCCGGGCCGGTATGGACATCGAGGGCCTCGGCCCGGCGGTCCTGGGCCAGCTCCTCTCAGCCGGGCTCGTCGGCGACGCGGCCGACCTCTACCGGCTCCACGAGCACCGCGAGCGGCTCACCGCTCTCGAGCGCCTGGGCGAGAAGTCGGTGGAGAACCTTCTCCAGGCCGTCGAACGGAGCCGCTCCCGGCCGCTTCACCGCCTGCTCCACGCCCTGGGCATCCGCTACGTGGGCGGTCGCGTCTCCCGTGTCCTCGCCCGGCGTTTCGGCACCCTCGACCGCCTCATGGAGGCCGGGCGGGCCGAGCTCACCGCCGTGCCCGAGGTGGGGGAGAAGATCGCCGGGAGCGTCCAGGAGTACTTCGCCGAGCCCCGGAATCGGGCCCTCATCGAGAAGTTACGGGCGGCCGGGGTGAACTTCACGGAACCGGAGGTGACCGGCCCCGGCGGCCGGGAGCAGGCCGGGCTCGGGCCCCTCTTCGAGGGTCCGGTCGAGGCTGCGGTTCCGACGGGGCCCGCGGCGTCCCGGTCGCCGCTCGCCGGCAAGACGGTGGTCTTCACCGGGACCCTCGAGAGGTTCGACCGGCGCCAGGCCGAAGAGCTCGTCGAAAGGCTGGGAGGGCGGGCGGCGTCGTCGGTCAGCCCCAGGACCGACTACGTCGTGGCCGGCGAGAAGGCCGGCTCAAAGCTGGAGAAGGCTCGGGAGCTCGGCGTGAGAATCCTCAGCGAGCGGGAGTTCAAGGAGATGCTGGAGGGCTCCGGGTAGCGGCCGCCCGGCCGGCCGGTCCCGCCGGGCCACGGGAGGAGGTCCACCTGGACCGTGGCGACTTCGGGTTTGCCTAGCGACGACCTTGATCGGACCCTGCGCTTCGTCCTCGACCGCGCCCTGGGAATGGGCGCCGTCTACGCCGACGCCCGCTTCCAGGACCGCCGGCTGACCCTCGTTGGCCTGACGGCCCGCCGGGAGGGTGGGACACCCGGCGGGGGCCGGGCGGCGTGGGAGGTCTCGCGCCATACCGAGCGCGGCCTCGGCGTCCGCGTGGTCGGTCCCGGGGGAAGGGAGGGCTTCGCCGCCACCAGCGACCTCAGCCGCCCGGCGCTGGCCAAGGTCGTCTCCGACGCCGCCGCGGGTGCGATGTCGGGTAGGGCCGGTCCGTCCGGCGAGGGCGGCGAGGGAACCAGCCTCGGGCCGGCTGTGAGGACCGTGGGCCGCGCGGCGACGCCCCGTCGACTCCACCCCGACGACCTCGAGCTGGAGGAGAAGCGGGACATCCTCCGCACCTTCACCGCCGAGGCCTTCGCCCGCTCCGAGACTTCGACGGTGAGCCTGGCCTACGCGGACGCCGCGGGAACCGACGTCTTCGCCAGCACGGAGGGTTCGCGGGTCGAGACCGACTCGGCCCGCGTCATCCTTCGGGCCGGAGTCGAGGCCCGGCACGCCCTGCGGGCCTTCGACAGCGCCGAGAGCCTGGGGGGCGTGGGCGGGCTCGAGCTCCTATCCGAGCTGGCCGTCAAGGACCTCGCCCGGCGCCTCGCCGCCAACGCGGCCGACTGGCTGGGTGCTCCGGCCGCTCCCGGCGGGGAGATGACGACCGTGCTCGACAACCAGGCTGGCGAGAACTTTGTCCACGAGGCCGTCGGGCACTCCTGCGAGGCCGACGCCGTCCTGACCGGGGCTTCGGTCATGGGTGGCAGGCTCGGCCGCGAGATCGGCGCTCCGGGCGTGACCGTGGTCGACGACCCGGGGCGGGTCGGGACGGTCGGGATGTACGTCTACGACGACGAGGGCGTTCCCGCGCGGTCGGTCACCCTCATCGAGGAAGGAGTCCTCCGGGCCTACCTCCACACGCGGCGGACGGCCGCGGCCATGGGGGTCGAGCCGAACGGGCACGCCCGGGCGCGCGACTTCGGCTACGTGCCCATCGTCAGGATGGGGACCATAAACATCGAGCCCGGCGAGTTCACTCTCGAGGAGATGCTCGAGGACATCGACCGGGGCATCTACCTGATGGGCAAGCGCGGCGGGCAGGTCGACCCGGCCCGGGGGGTCTTCCAGTTCCGGCCGGACCGGGCCCGTCTCATCCGCCGGGGCGAGCTCGGCGAGCCGGTCCGGGCCCCGTCTCTCTCCGGCAGCATTCTCGACATCCTCCAGAGCATCGACGCGGTCGGGCGCGACCTCGTCTTCCACCCCGGGGGGTGCGGCAAGGGCTTCCCGGGCCAGACCATCCCGGCCGGCTCCGGCTCACCCCACCTCCGGCTGACGAGGGCGACCATCGGCGGCGCCGGCTCCGGCGACCCTGACTGGGCCGGGCGGAAGGAGGGCGGTGCCTGATGCAGGACCTCCTCGAACGGGCCGAGCAGGCCCTCGAGCTCGCCCGCCGGGCGGGCGCCGCGGCGGCCGAGGCCTACGTCATCGACGCCCCGGCCGACGCCGTCTCGTTCGAGCGCGCGGGGGCGGGTTCGGGCGGCGTGAGGCTCAGGACGGCCGTTACCGTCCCCCACCGGGGGCTCGGCCTCACCGCCCAGTGGGGCGGCCTGGTCGGCTTCGCCTCGACCACCGACCTCTCGGCGGCCGGCCTCGAAGACGTCGTCCGGGCCTGCCGCCACGCGGCCCTCCCGGAGGAGCCCGGCCTCGCCCTGACGCCTCCTTCCGGCGTCCGGCCCAGCCCCACCCCCTCGGACCTCGTCGACCGGCGGGTCGTGGAGATGAGTCTTGCCGACCTTGTCGAGGTGGCCCGGGAGGTGGCCGAGGAGGTCTGGGAGGCCGGGGGCCTCGCGGTGGGCGTTGTCTCCTTCGCGCGCTGCCGCCGGGTGGCCGTGGCCAACAGCCTGGGTCTCGCCCGCTCCTCGCTCGACACTCTGGTCTCGGCCGGGGCCTACGCCGCGTCCCCGGGCGGCGGGCTCGCCTCCTGGTCGCGGGCGTCGCGGAGCCTCGAGGGGCTCCGCCGGCTCTCCGTCGGGCGGCGGGCGGCCGGTATGGCTCTCTCCTCCGAGGGCGCCCGGGACGTCGTCCCCGGGCGCCAGACGGTCGTCCTCGGTCCCGGCGCCGTCCTCTCCCTGCTCGCCGGCTCGCTCGGCCCGGCTCTCGGGGCCGACCGGGTCGGTGAAGGCTCATCCCCGTTCTCCGGGCGGGACGGCCGGCCGCGCCTCGGGGAAGAGGTGGCCGCCTCCCTCCTGTCCGTCACCGACGACGCCACCCGGCCGGTCGGGACGGGCTCCTACGAGTTCGACGCCGAGGGGACGCCGGGGGGCGTGACGCCGCTCATCCGGGACGGAATCCTGGTTGCCGTCCTTCACAACAACCGCACGGCCGCCGCGGCCCGCCCGGCCGGAGAGGCTTCCAGCGGGAACGCCTCCCGCGACCGGTCGGACCGGATGACCACGTTCGTCGAGCCCTCCGGCCACTTCGGCTACAGGTCCGGCGTATCGCCGTCGACCCTTGTCGTCCAGGCTCCGGGCCGGACCTACGCCGGTCCGGGCGAGGCCGGCGTGGACCGGGGGCTCCTGGTCGCCGACGTCATGGGAGCCTTCGTTATCGACCCGGCCGTAGGCGACTTCTCCGTGACCACGACCAACGCCTGGGCCCTGGAGAGAGGCTCTCCCGCCTACCCTGTCCGGAGGGCGATGCTTACGGGCAACATCTACGAGATGCTGAAGATGGTCTCGGCGCTGGCCGGCGAGCCCGAGGACGTCGCCGGCCCGTTCTCCGTCCTGACCCCGGCCTGGGTGGTGTCCGAGCTAACCGTCGTCTGAAGGAAGGCCGACCTCGTTGTTGTCTTCCGAAGGACGACCGGCCCGACGCTGCCTGAAGGAAGACTGACCTCGTCGGCTGAAGGCTGAAGGAAGATTGACTTACCCGGTGAAAAGGGCAATGCTATTGGGGTTGGGCACGGCGCGCCGCCGGCCCGGCCGCGCGCTCACCCGCCCGGGAGGTATCCGGTGACGGCCCTTACCCGCGAGGAAGTCCGGCACATAGCCCACCTGGCCCGTCTGGCCTTCGAGCCGGACGAGCTCGATCGTTTCACCACCCAGCTCAACGCCATTCTGCAGCACGTGAATCGCCTGGGGGAAGTGGACACCGCCCTGGCCTCACCCACGGCCAGCGTCAGCGCCGGGCGGACGACCCCGCTCAGGGAAGACGAGCCGTGGGAGGGACTGACCCGCGAGGAGGCTCTGGACAGCGCGCCAGCGGCCGATCGGGGGCTGTTCAAGGTCCCCCGGATCGTCGACTAACCCCTTCCGTCGCCTTCACGCCGGACCCGAGTTCGAACTGACACTGGGGGAGTGCCCTTGAAGCTCATAGACAGGACGGCCAGTCAACTGGCGACCCTGCTCCAGGACGGGGAGGTCACCCGCTCGGAAGTGGTGGAGGCCTTCCTCGACCGCATCGACGCCGTGGACGAGTCCGTGGCGGCCTTCCTCCATGTGACGGCCGACCGGGCGCGGCGGCTCGCCCGGGCGGCCGACAAGGCGGCCGAGGGAGGGGCCACGCCGGGAGGCGTCCCCTTCGCCCTCAAGGACAACATGTGCACCAGAGGCATCCCCACGACCTCCGGCTCACGCATCCTCGAAGGCTACCGGCCTCCGTACAGCGCCACCGTGGCCTCCCGGCTGGAGGACGCCGGCTTCATCCTGCTCGGCAAGACCAACCTCGATGAGTTCGCCATGGGCTCCTCGACGGAGAACTCGGGCTATTTCCCCACGGCCAACCCGTGGGACCTCAGGCGCGTCCCCGGCGGCTCGAGCGGCGGGTCGGCCGCCGCCGTGGCCGCCTTCGAGGTCCCGTTCGCCCTCGGCTCGGACACCGGCGGCTCCATCCGCCAGCCGGCCAGTTTCTGCGGCGTCGTCGGGTTAAAGCCGACCTACGGCCTTGTTTCGCGCTACGGGCTCGTGGCCTTCGCCTCGTCCCTCGACCAGATCGGGCCCATAACCCGCGACGTCACCGACGCGGCCATGGTCCTGAACCTCATCGCCGGCCCCGACCCCCTCGACTCCACGTCGGCCAGGGTAAGGGCTCCCGACTACACCCAGGCCCTCGTCCCCGACGTCGACGGGCTCGTGGCCGGGCTGCCGAAGGAGCTCTTCGGAGAGGGCATCGACCCCGAGGTGAAGGCCAGGGTGAGCGAGGCCGCGGGCGTTCTCGGTGACCTCGGGGTCCAGGTCGAGGAGTGCTCCCTGCCGCACGCCACCTACGCCCTTGACATGTACTACATCATCGCTCCGGCCGAAGCGTCCTCGAATCTCGCCCGGTACGACGGTACGCGTTACGGCTTCCGCTACGGGGTCGGGGAGAGCCCGGCCGAAGGGCCCGCGCGGCCCGAGCCCGGCGGGGAGGACCCCCCGCCCGGTCTGGCAGCCGAGGCGGCCCGGCCGGGTCCGGCCGACCTTCTGGAAATGTACGTCGAGACCCGCCGCCGCGGCTTCGGGCCGGAGGTGAAGCGCCGCATAATGCTCGGCACTTACGTTCTCTCGGCCGGGTACTACGACGCCTACTACCTCCGGGCCCAGAAGGCCCGGACCCTTCTCCGCCAGGACTTCGAGCGGGCCTTCTCGCGCTACGACTTTCTCATCTCGCCGACTTGCCCGACCGTCGCCTTCCCGCTGGGTGAGAAGGTCGACGACCCGCTCCAGATGTATCTCGCCGACCTCTGCACCATCCCGGCCAGCCTCGCCGGTCTACCGGCCTTGTCTCTGCCGTGCGGTTTCTCGCAGGGCCTGCCGGTCGGTCTCCAGCTCATGGGTCCGCCCTTTTCCGAGGAGTTGCTCCTCAGGGTGGGCTTCGCCTACGAGCAGCGGACCGACCACCACACCAAGAGGCCGCCTCTTCTGGGGGTGAAGCGCCGGTGAACTACGAGGCCGTCATCGCCCTCGAGGTCCACGTCGAGCTGGCGACGCGGAGTAAGATATTCTGCGGCTGCCCGACGACCTTCGGGGCCGAGCCCAACACCCAGGTGTGCCCGATATGCCTCGGACACCCGGGGGTCCTGCCGGTCCTCAACCGTCGGGCGGTGGAACTCGCCGTCCGGGCGGCCCTGGCCCTGAACTGCGAGGTCCACCCGGAGTCGGTCTTCGCCCGCAAGAACTACTTCTACCCCGACCTGCCGAAGGGGTACCAGATAACCCAGTACGACCGGCCCCTGGCGACAGGCGGGCACCTCGACCTGGAGGTCGGGGGTGAGGTCCGCCGGGTCCGCATCCGGCGGGTGCACCTCGAGGAGGACACCGGGAAGTCGTTCCACGGCGGCGACGCTCATGGGTCCTCGCCCGAGCACTCCCTGGTGGACTACAACCGCGCCGGGGTGCCCCTCATCGAAATCGTCTCCGAGCCGGACTGCCGCTCCCCGGCCGAGGCCGGCGCCTACGTCGAGGAGCTCCGCTCGGTTCTCGAGTACGCGGGGGTCTCCGACGTCCGCATGGAGGAGGGTTCGCTGCGCTGCGAGCCCAACGTCTCCCTCCGCCCGGTCGGCAGCGAGCGGCTGGGGGTGCCGGTCGAGCTCAAGAACCTCAACTCCATCCGGGCCGTGGAGAGGGCCCTGGTCTACGAGATAGAGCGGCAGTCCGCCCTGCTCGCCGCCGGGGGCGAGGTCCGGCGGGAGACCCGGCGCTGGGACGAGGGATCCGGGACGACCCGGCTCATGCGGGTCAAGGAGACGGCCGACGACTATCGCTATTTCCCGGAGCCGGACCTCCTGCCGCTCGGGCTCGACGCCGCCTGGATCGAGTCCATCCGGCGCTCCCTGCCCGAGCTGCGGGCGGCCCGACGCGAGCGCCTCGTCCGCGACTACGGTCTTCCCCCCTACGACGCGGCCGTCCTCACGGCGTCAAGGTCCCTCGCCGATTACTTCGAGGAGACGGTCCGGCTGACGGGCGACCCGAAAACAGTGTCCAACTGGCTGATGGGCGACGTGATGCGCCTCCTGAATGAGACCGGGGTCGGGGCCTCGGTCCTCCGCGGGCGTGACTCGACCTTCCCGCCGGCCTCCCTGGCCGAGCTGGTCGCGCTCGTCCAGGAGGGGACCATCAGCGGGAAGATGGCCAAGGAGGTCCTCGAGGAGGCCTTCCGGACGGGCCGGTCCCCCCGTGACCTCGTCCGCGAGAAAGGCCTCAGCCAGATATCCGATACGGCCGAACTCGAGGCCGTGGTCGACAGGGTGATCGAGGCCAGCCCGGCCGCGGTGGATGAGTTCCGGGCGGGGAAGGAGAAGGCTCTCGGCTTCCTGGTGGGCCAGGTCATGAAGGAGACCGAGGGGAAGGCGAACCCGAAACTGGTCAACGAGCTCCTCCGGAAGAAGCTCTAGCCCGCCCGGGGGCTCTGGCCCGCACCCGGCGCCGCGGGTTCCGGGTCCGGCAGGCCGGGCAGACCGACCCCGCCGTGCGGCGCGGGGCCTCAGAGGGCGACGGCCTCGCCGGCCAGACGGGGAGCGTGGGCGGCCGAGAAGACGCGGGACGGGGAGAAGAGCGGGGCCACGCCGAGCCCGTCCCGGTAGCCCGCCTCCTCGAGACGCGCGGCCACGGCGCCGTAAGCCAGCTCGGGCGTGTTGCACTCGTCCGAGAGATGGGCGAGGAGGACCATCTTGGTCCCGGGCCCGACGATGCGGGCGAGGGCCTCGGCGGCCTGCTCGTTCGAGAGATGCCCGCGGTCCCCGAGGACCCGCCGGATGAGCTCGACCGGCCGGTCCGACCCGAGCTCCATATCGACGTCGTGGTTGCTCTCGAAGATGAGATAGGTCGAGTCTCGGAGGAGGGCGACCATCTCGGCCGGGACGCACCCGAGGTCGGTCACCACGGCTATCCGGCTCTCGCCGTCATCGATGAGGAACCCGAGCGGGTCCTCGCAGTCGTGCGGCTTCAGGAAGGCCCTCACTTCCAGCCCACCCACCCGGAACGGTCGCTGCGGCTGGACGGCGTGGTTCTCCCCGGCGGCCAGCCTTCCGCATCCGCCGACCCACCCGTCCCAGGCCAGAAGGGAGTCGAGGACGCGGCCTGAGGCGTACAGGGGGACCCTGTGCTTGACCGTGAAAGGGTTCCGGAGGCGCAGGGCGGCGACGTGGTCGGAGTGGCCGTGGGTGACGAGCACGCCCGCGAGGCCGCCCGGCTCGACCCCCTCTCGCCGGAGTCCGCTCTCGAGCCTCCGGATGCCCGTCCCGCAGTCCACGAGGACCCGCGTTCCGTCGCCGCCCTCGATGAGATAGGCGCTGCCAGCCCGACTCGAGCTCGCCAGAGAGAAAAAGCGCATGCCGGGGGATTTCTGACCGGGCGAGGCATTACCTGCCTGGGGCCGGTACCCGAGCCTGCTCCGCTCCCTCCCGCGGCACCTCCTCGCCCGGGAATGCGCGGGCCCGATGGAACCTGCGGGCGGGTCCGGTCGTCTATTGGCCTGTCGGGGGACGGAAGACCCTCGGGACCAAGACAAGCGAGCCCGTCCGCCCGAGGACGGGTTCCAGCGGTGCGGAGGAGGTGCGCTAAGTGAGGAAGCTGGTTCTCATCATCCTGGCGGTGGCCATCGTCTGCGGTAGCGCCGCCTGGCTCGTCGGTTGCCAGAGACCGGTGGCCGACCCCGGGGAACGGTCCGGGAGCGGTCCGGCCCTGGCCGTGCCGGGAGACCAGTACGAGCCGACCGAGGAAGAGCTCACCTGGATCGAAGGGCGGAGCCGCGAGGCCGGGGTGTACGTCAAGAAGTTCGGTGACCACTTCATCGTCCTGATCGCCATGGGCGAGAGGCCGACCGGAGGCTACGCGGTCATCATCGACGAGATCGCCACCTCCGGAGACAACTGGATAGTCGACGTCAGGTTCGCCGAGCCCGAGCCGGGCTCGATGGTGACGATGGCCCTGACCTACCCGTACGAGATCGTGAAAATCACCGACACGGGGCTTGGCATCAAGGTCCGCGACATCACCGACGGCGAGCCGGAGGAGCTCGAGATCACGGGTGAGTAACTGAAGCAGGGAAGACACCAAGAGCGTAACTAAACGATTGACGAGGAACGTCAAGAGCATAAGCCGGACCGGGACAGCGATGAACTCGAGGGGGCCGCAGGCGCGGCCCCCTCTCTCGTCGGTCGGGGTCGGTCGATGGCGTCTGGCCGGGTTGCCGGTCAGTCCTGGTCGATGACCTGGAGAAAGTCGAGACCGGGGCTCTGGTGGCCCTGGAGGTGCATCCCGGCCCTCTTGGCTTCGCTGAGGTAGGCGACGACCTCTTCGGTCACCCGCTCGCCGGGGTATATAGCCGGAATGCCGGGCGGGTAGGCGGCGATCATCTCGGCCGACACGCACCCGACCGCCCGGTCGAGGGGCACGCGCCGCGTCCTGCCGCGGAAGGCCACGGCCGGACTCAGGACCGTGGGCGGGGTCGGCGGGAGGAGGGCCCGGCCCGCGGATCTGGGAGCGGAGGGCGAGCCGCGCCGGCCCGCGGAGGACTCCGCGGCGATGCGTTCGAGCCCGGCGAGGAAGGCCTCCACCGCCTCCGGGCTGTCGCCGAGGCTCAGGAGAAGGACGACGTTGGCGAAGTCGGATAGCTCGACCTGGAGGCCGAACTCCCGCCTGAGGGCCCGCTCGACCTCGAGCCCGGTGAGGCCGGCCCGGCTCACGTTGACGGTGATGCGGGTGGGGTCGAAGCCGGCGGGCCCTCCGGCGGCGTGGACATGAAGGCACCTCACCGCACCCAGGGCCTCGACCGCCCCGGTCACCCGCCGTGAGAGCGAGAGGACCCCGTCCAGGAGATCGCGGCCGTGGTTCACCAGGAGATACCGGGCGGCATCGAGTGAGCTCATCAGAATGTACGAAGGGCTCGTGGTCTGGAGGAGCCGGAGGACGGCCCGGACGCGGTCGACCGGGACCCGGGTCCCCTTGAGGTGGAGGATCGACGTCTGGGTCAGGCTGCCGGCCGTCTTGTGGATGCCCTGGGCCACTCCGTCCGCTCCCTGGCTGAGGGCCGAGTCGGGCAGCTCGGGGTGGAAGCCCAGGTGAGCGCCGTGAGCCTCGTCGACGAGAAGGGGGAGCCCGTAAGAGTGGGTAATTTCGGCGATCTTGCGGATGTCGGACAGGGCGCCGTGGTAGGTCGGGCTGACGACGAGGACCCCCTTGGCGTCGGGGTGGAGGCTCAGGGCCCCGGCCACCGCCTCGGGCGCTATTCCCAGGGGCAGGCCGAAGGACCGGTCGAAGTCGGGTTCGAGGTAGACAGGGTAGGCGCCGCTCAGGATGAGCCCTCCGACGACCGAGCGGTGGGCGTTCCGCGGGACGATGAGCTTGTCTCCCGGCCGGCAGAGGGCGAGGATCAGGCCGTGCAGTCCGCAAGAGGTCCCGTTGACGAGGAAAAGGGAATGGTCGGCCCCCCAGGCTTCGGCGGCGAGTCTCTGGGCTTCGGCGATGCACCCGCTCGGGGAGTGGAGGTCGTCGAGCCCCTCGGCGCTGACCACGTCGGCCTCGAACAGCCTACGCCCCAGATACTCGAGATACGGGGCGGCCACGGCGCCGCCGCCCTTGTGTCCGGGCATGTGGAGGCGCCGGACGCCGACGTAGTCCCGGATGGCCTCCAGGATGGGGAGTCTCTGCTGGGGTCCAGCCACGGCCGCCGCTCCACCGTCCCCTCTACGGGGTCAGAGTATGCGCCCGGGCCGGCGGCGGTCAGCGGAGGGCGGGGCCGTCGGGCGGATGAGCACGAGGGGCGTCTGCTCGTCGGCGTTGCCGAAGGGGTTCGCCCGCAAGGCCCGGAGACACTCGTCCCGGCGGTCTGGGTCGAGGCCGGTCGACTGGCCGACGAGGTCGACCCGGCCGAGGTCGTTGACGTCGACCACCAGCAGGGGGAGCCCGGTGCCCGCCCTCACTTCCTCGGCCAGACGGTCGGCGTCGGCCGGGCCGAGGACGATATGCCGCTCGAAGGGGGGCATCGTGCCCGAGACATCGTCGATGAGCTTGACCTCCGGCCCGACCGCGGCGTAGAAGAGCCCCCTCTTCCCGACCAGCCGGCCGGCCAGAGCCAGGACCGCGCCGAGGAGCACCCGGGCCCGACCGGCCGTGTTGATGACGAGCTGCATGGTCTGGGGTGACGTGAGGCTTCCATCCTTTCCCGGGAAGCGGGAGAGGAAGCGGGCGAGGCGACCCGGCCGGATCTCCTCGGGGAGAACGAGCCGGCCCTGAGTGATGGCGACCACGCTCTCGGCCACGGCCACGATGTCGCCCGCCCGGGCGACCAGGCGGGTGTAGCGCCGGACGATACCGGCCAGGTCCTCCCCGGGGCCGATGACGTGGGTCCTGAGCGGAATGAGAGCTACCAAGTCCACGAAGCCCCCCTCGTGTCCATGATATGGCCGGGGGCCGCGCCGGGTCCCCGCGCCCTGCCGACCCTCCTGAGGCTCATCTTCGGACGGCCGCCCGAATATGGAGGTCGCGGAGGACGGTCGGGGTGAGGGGGCGGGGCGAGCCGTGAACGGCGGACCGGGCCGGGCCGGAAGCGGGGAGCCGTGGTCGGCGGTTGTCACCAACCTGCGGGCGGCGGTCGACCTCGGGCGCTCCCCCCCCGTCACCCTCGTCACCCTCGACCTCGTCGCCTCCGGCGAGCCGGCGGTCGGGATGCGACCCGAAGCCGGGCGGCTCGTCCTGGTCCTCGAGGGAGCCGTCCTCAACCATCCGCCGGGCGCCCTGGCCGTGGCCGACGGCCTGGTCGAGGCGGTCGCGTGGCGCGGGCCGGAGCCGGCCGGGCCCGGCTCCGGGACCGGGTCGGCCGGCGGGGGACCACACCCCGCTTCCCGAGTCGAGGTCGAGGTGGCCGTTCGCCTCCCGGTGGAGCCCCGGGTCTTCTGGAGGCCCGGCCTGCCCGGACGCCTCGTCCTCGAGATACCGCGCGAGGCCGTGACCTGCGCTCTGGCCGGCACCCGGGTCGGGGTCGACCCCGGCCATGGCGGCCGGGACGGCGGGGCCCGGGGCGGCCGCTACCGGGAGGCGGACGTAGTTCTGGAGTTCAGCCGGCGCCTGGCCCGGTGGCTCCGGAGCCACGGAGTGTCCGTCCCGGTCACACGGGACCGGGACGAGACCGTCTCCGTGGAGACGAGGATCCGCCTGGCCCGGCGGGAACGGCCCGACGCCTTCGTCAGCTTCCACGCCGGGGCGAGCACCGACCGGCGCCGGCGGGGGACGGCGGTCCTCCATCGGGGCGACCCGCCGAGCGAGCGCCTGGCCCGCTGTCTTCACGCCGCCATCTTTCATAATAGTCCCTTCCTGGAGGACGTCGGCGTGTCGCCGGCCCGCGACCCATTTCTGCGCCGCCTGCGCGCTCCGGCGGTCACGGTCCTCCCCGAGTACATCACCAGCCACATGGGGGAGGGTCTCCTCAGAGACGTTTCCTTCCAGGAGCGGTTCGCCCAGTCGCTCTTCGACGGCCTCGTGGCCTTCTTCCTGGACCCGCCGGCGGTCTAGGGGCGGTGGCCCGGCCCGGGAGGGGAGGTCTTCCTCCCCCAGCGGGAGAAGTTCCTCACAAGCGCGCAAGCAGCGGCTGGAGGGTGGCCTCGACATGGTGGTGTCGGACCGGCAGGAGGGACCCCGGGGCTTCCGGGTGCGCGAGGCCGCTCCGGGGGAGGCGGGGCGGCTCGCCGCGCTTCAGAGGAAGTGCCTCGAGGTCTGCCCGGACATGGACGAGCAGCCGCCCGTCTTCTTCGAGAACCCGGGCTTCGACGGCGGGCGCAACATCTTCTGCGCCGTCGACGGGGAGGGGCCCGGGGAAAGGCTCCTCGGCTACGCCCTCGTCTTCCGGCTCCCCGACCCGGCCTACCTCTACCTCGACGTCAAGGTCGATCCCGGTCTCCCCGACCCTGAGGCGGTCAGGGACGCGGTCTTCGAGAGGGTCCTCGCCCGGGCGCGGGAGATCAAGGCCGGGTACCCGCCGTACCAGGAGACCCTGCTTTACGGCTGTTGCTTCACCTCCGGCGCAGCCAGCCTCGATTATCTCGCCGGCAAGGGCTTCACCCGCCACGAACCGCTCTGCGTCTACACCATGGTCCGCGACCTCTCCGAGCCCGTGCCCAAGGTCCCCATCCCGCTCGGGGTGGAGGTGAGACCGTGGGCGCTCGACACGGAGGAGGAGCTTTCCCGCTATCTCCTGGCCCACAACGCCTCCCTCCCTTACAATTACCTCGACCCCGAGGCTTTCCGGGGTCTTTTGGCCGCCCGCCCCGCGACCGTCTTCGGGGCCTTCGCCGGCGCCGAGGTGGCCGGGAGCGCCACGGTGATCAGCGGGGACGGGGTCGGAACCATCGAGTACCTCTTCGTCTCCGGACCGTGGCGCGGCCGGGGGGTGGGGAGGTGCCTGGTCCGGGCGGCCCTGAGGCACTTCGTCGAGAAGGGCCTCTCCCGGGCCGAACTCGCCGTGGCCACCGAGAACAGCGGGGCCCGGGCTCTCTACGAATCCATGGGCTACCGGGTCACGCGCGAGGCGGTCTCCCTGGCGATGCACCTCTAGGTTCAGAGCGGCAGGTGGCTCCTACTGCCTGAAGTGCTCAAGCAGCTCCGGCGAAACGGGGCCAGGGCGAGCGGGTATGGACGCCCACGAGGAGCCGGGGAGTTTGTGGTATGAGTACGGTCCCGCGATGAATAACGGGGCGAACCTAATTACCGGCGGCAGCGTTGATGGCAACGTTTCCGCACTCTTCGGCTCCCCCTTCGTCATCGCGGGAAACGTGGGCTCGGACCGGCCCGCCGGCCCCTGGGCGCGGGCGGCCGGCGGGCCGGTCCGCTGGGCTATTGGCTCAGGTTGTCCTCCGGGACGTAGACCTCGAGGGTGTAGGAGGTGGTCCCGCCGGAGTAGAGGTTGACCCGCACCCGCCAGTCGCCGGTCATGTCGATGGTCATCCAGAGGGTCTCCGGGTTGTTGAGGGTGTAGGCCCGCCCGCGGTAGGTCCCCGCCGGGTCGTAGACGTAGAAGTCTAGGTCAGCGCTTCCCGGCCAGCTCAGGCGGAAGAGCGAGTAGCCGGTGTAATCGCAGGTCACGGTATGCCACTGGTCGCGGGCGCTGCTCGAGACTGTCCCGGTCCAGGCCTTCTTCTCGTAACCCTCGACCTCCAGATTGAAGTCGCTGTCAGCGCCGCTGTAGAGGTTGACCCGCACGGTGTAGGTGCCCGTCCCGTACTGGTCGGTGTAGACTCTCAGCTTCTCAGGGTTGCTGAGGGTGTAGGCCCGGCCGATGTAGGTGCCGTCGGGGGCGTAGACGTAGAAGTCGAGGTCGGCCGAGGTGTTCCAGGACAGGGTGAGGTAGACGTAGCCCGCGGTGTGGACCGTGAAGTAGAGGTAGGCGTCGCGCTGGGACGAGGTGACCCGGCCGGGTAGGTTGAGCTCGTGGGCGGTGGCCGGGGCCTCGTTGGCGACCGTGCAGCTCTTCGAGTCCGTGGCCGTCTGGCCGGCGTCGTCGGTCGCCCGGGCCGTGACCGTGTGGGTCCCGTCGGCGGAGGCTGTGGTGTCCCAGGTGTACGTGTAGTGGGAGCCGTCGAAGTTCGCCGTGATGTCCACCCACGCCCCGCCGTCTATGCTCACCTCGACCTTCACGAGGTTGTTGTCGTCAGAGGCCTGGGCCTTGACGGTGTAGGTCCCGGAGACCGTCTCGCCCTCGGCGGGGCTGACCACGCTGACCGCCGGCGGGTTGTCCGGCGGCGGCGGGGGCTCGCCGAGACCGGCGCTCATATCCAGGGTGTAGGGGCCGCTTCCGGCGTAGGAGTGGACCTTGACCCGGTAGGTCCCTGTCACCGAGGGGACGACGCCGATGGTCTCCTGCCGAGACGTCCCGATGCTCTTGGCGAGCTCCGAACCTGACGGACTGTAGAGATAGAGGTCGAAATCGGGGTTCGACGAGCTCGACCAGTTGAGCATGATCAGGGTCAGGGCGATGGGGTAGTCGGTCGTCGTGACTTCGAGGTTATACCAGTGGGTGTCGCCCGTCCCGCCGAGCGAGGACTCCGCGACCCGGTGGACCGGGACCGCGGGCCCGGTCCCGCTGAAGCCGCCCGCCGCCCGGACGGCCTCGTAGCCGTCGAGGCGTCCGGCGCCGTAGTCGATGTCCTTCCCGGAGACGCACCAGTCCTGGGATGTCTGGCCGAGCAGGCTCTTGACCTGGGCCGGGGTGAGGGAGGGATCGGCGTCGAGCATGAGGGCCACCGTCCCGGCGACGAAAGGCGTGGCCATGCTCGTCCCGCTGTAGGCGACGTAGCTGTTCGGCGTGTTGGCCTTGGGGGCCATGATGCTGACGCCGGGGGCGGCGATGTCGGGTTTGATCCGGTTGTCGGCCGTGGGCCCGCGGCTCGAGAAGGAGGCCAGCGAGAAGCCTTTCTCGCCGCAGTCGGCCATGGCCCCGACGGTGATGGCGTGCTCGGCCGCCGCCGGGGAGCCGACGGTGTACTTCGCCGGTCCGCTGTTGCCGGCCGCCACCACGGGGACGATGCCTTCGGCCGCCGCGCGGTTCACCGCCTGGCTCAGACTGTCGGTCCCGTCCGAGCTTCCGCTCGACCCGAGGGACATGCTGATGATCTCGATGCCGTAGGTGCTCTTGTTGGTGATACACCAGTCCACCGCGGCGGTGATGGTGCTCATGGATCCCGAGCCCGACGAGTTCAGAACCTTGAGGCCGATGAGGGCCGCTCCGGTAGCGACGCCGCGGTAGGCGGCGTTCCCGTCGCCCTCGCCGGCGGCGATGCCGGCGCAGTGGGTGCCGTGCCCGTGGTCGTCGTAGGGAGTGGCGCGGTTGTTGATGTAGTCCTTCCAGGCAATGATTTTGCCGCCGTCAAGGTCGACGTGGCCCGGGTCGATCCCGGTGTCGATGACGGCGATGACGATGTCGTCTTTGGTGTAGGTCCTTTCCGCCCCGTCCCGGTCGCCGGTGAGGCCGAAGTCGGCCCGGGCCTTGGCCACGCCGAACCAGGTCGAGGCGGTGTCCATGCAGACGTGGACCGGATGGTCGTACTCGACCTGGACGACGACGGGCAGGGCGGCGAGGGCGCGCACCTGGGCCGGCTTCAGGTTGAGGGCGAGGTAGGGGAAGTTGGCGTAGGTGCGGTTGACGCTGAAGGCCCCGAGGGGCCGCTCGAGCTCCCGGGAGATCACCGGACGACTGAAGACGGCGATGACCGGGATAGTCTCGTCCTCCGCCGCTGTTCCGATGAGTTTGTCGAGGTCGTCGAAGATTCTGTTACCGTCAAGGTCCATCATCCGTCGGCCGCCCAGGGGGGACGCCCCGGGCGGGGCCGGCTCACCCGCCAGGGCTGCCGCGGGCCCTAGGGCAAGGCTCAGGACGAAGGCCAAAGCGAGGGCCAACCAGGCCGCTCTGCGGCTGCGAGGTCGTCGTGCGTTCACCTGTAAGCACCTCCTGTTCTGCTCTGGACCCGACTGTGCTCAGGGCGGCGGCGGCCGCCCCAGCCGTCCGGGGTCAGCCTGGCTGCGGGCGGCCGCGGCTTCAGTCGCCAGGAGGGCGATGACCATGGAGAGGAGGTGCCTGGTCGAGCGACTCCCTGTCTTCTTGAGGAGGTTCCCGACGTGGAACTTGACGGTGCTTCGGGAGAGGAACAGCGCGGCGGACATCTCGTCTGTCGAACGACCCTGCGACAGCTGCTCCAGGACGGCCAGCTCGCGCGAAGTCAGGTGGGGCCAGCGGCGACTGACGACAGCGGAAACGAAACCCGCCCGCGGCTCCTGCGCTCGGAGCGGCAAAGAGCCGTCAGACATGACTTTGGTCCTCCTCCGTCCGTCCGGCCGGGGGCCGGGCGGGGTCAGGTGGGCCGCGTCCGGGGTAGATTCCCTCCCTGGATATGGCAGTCCTGCCTATCTCTTGCAAACCTGTACCTAGGTCCAGGTGCACGCCTGCGGTCCGCGGCCCGCCGCTGCCCCCAAAAACCCGCCCTGGGCTCCGAAATCTCTCTAGGAAAGGGCGGTAGCGCCATTTCCGGAGAGAGAGAGAGGACAGAGAACGCCGCTCCGGGCGAGCGGGAAGGCCGTTCGGGGGCCTGCCCCGGATGCGATTTAACCGGTCGACCGGTTTAGCGGTCACTTCGCAAGAGAGGGGAGGCGACGTCGATAATGATCAAGAGACTGGCGGTCATCCTCACGTTTATGATGATTGGCTCGTTTCTGGCCGGGCCGGCCGTTCTGGCCGTGGAGAGCAGCGAAGCGGGGGACGAGGACCTGCCGGATCCGGGCATCCTTCCGGGGTCTCCGCTGTACTTCCTCAAGCGGGCCTGGGAGGGCCTGAAGCTGCGGCTTACGCGGGCCCCCGAAGACAGGGCGGTCTACATCGCCCATCTCCTCGAGGTCCGACTGGCCGAATGCAGCGCCCTGGCCGAGAGGGGCCGGGAGAGGCTTCTCGCCCGGACGCTCGAGGACTACCGGGCCCTCGCCGACAGGGCCGAGGCCGAGATGGAGCAGGCCGCCGGCCGGGGGGCGGACCTCACCGAGGCGCTCGTGGCTGTGGAACGGGCCACGAGGAAGGGCGGCGAGGTCCTGACCCGGGTCATGGGCGAGGTGCCGGAACAGGCCCGGACGGCGGTCCGCCTGGCTCTCCAGGCGGCGAACTTCGGACGGGAGACCTGCCTTAGGATGATGGAGCGGGTTCACCAGGGGGCCGTCCCCGGCAGCCGGGAGGTCATCGCCGAGCTGCTCCAGAGCATCCGGGAGACACTTCCGGCGGGCTGGCAGCTTCCTCCGGGGCTAGGCCCGGGCGGCGGGCCGGACGGTGACGACGATGATGAGGCCGAGTCCGGACAGGCTCCCGGGCAGGGGCAGGGCGGTCAGGACCTGGGACAGAGCCAGGCTCCCGCCCAGGCCCAGACCCCCGGTCAGGGTGAGACCCCCGGTCAGGGCCAGAGTTCCAGCCAGAGTGCGGGCCAGGGCCAGACCCCCGGTCAAGGGCAGAACCCCGGCCAGGGCGGAGGCGGGTGAACGAACCAGGGTCGGCCAGCTCCGGTTCTAGGGCCGGGCGGCCCCGGTTCTTGGGGGCGCTCCCTCTCCTCGGGAGCGCCCCTTTGTTGTGCGCCCGGCATGAGGGAGTGCTAGCGGGTGAAAGTCCCGTGGGGAGGGTGGCCACGTACAACCCCTAGCCGATG
>DYFB01000088.1 GCA_020725405.1 Symbiobacterium sp.
GATGGCCACTCCGGTCGAGATGGTGTCGAGCCCGTAGGCGGCGCAGAGCTCGTTCCCCTTGCAGACGGCGGCGAGGTCGGCCACACCGCAGGTCGACCCGAGGGCGCCGATGGTCTCGTACTCGGGTCCCCCGTAGACGGGGTCGACAGGCCAGGGCCGTTCGGCCCCGACCACCCGCTTGCAGTGGATGGGGCAGGCGAAGCAGGTGTCGCGCCCGACGAGGAGGGTCTCGTTGAGCTTCGGGGCGGCGATGTCGTCGGCTCCCTCGAACGTGCCCTCCCGGAAGTTCCGCGTCGGGAGACCTCCCTGGACGTTCAGCGGCGCGACCACCCCCGGGGTTCCGTAGGTTGTGAAGCCCTTCGATTTCTCCGCGCCGGTGGTGGCCATGTAGCGGGCCAGGGCTTTGAGACCAGCCGGGTCGGCGATCTCGGGGGTCTTCGAGCCCCGAACGGCGACGGCCCGGAGGTTCTTCGAGGCCATGACCGCCCCGTTCCCGCACCTTCCAGCGAAGTGCGTGAGGTCGAAGACGACGTTAGCGTAGCGCACGCCCCGCTCGGCCGCGGGCCCGCACTGGGCGACCCGGACCCGGTCGTCTCCGAGCTCCTCCTTTATGGCCGCCTCGACCTCGGCGACCGTCTTGCCGGCGAGCCGCCCGGCCTCGCGGAGCTCGACCCGGTCGTCCTCGACGAGCATCCAGGTGGGTCTGGCGGCCCTCCCGGTGATTACGACCGCGTCCCACCCGGCTCGCTTGAGCTCGGCCCCCCAGTAGCCGCCGCCCTCCGCGCTGCCGAAACCGCCGGTGAGCGGCGAGAGGGAGGCGACCTGTGTCCGCGACCCCCCGGCGATGGGAGCGCCGCTGAGCACTCCCGGGGCCAGGATGAAGAGGTTGGCCGGGTCGAGGGCGTCTATGTCCCGGGGGACCTCCCGGAGGAGGTAGTAGGCCGAGAGGGCCCTTCCCCCCACGTAGCGGCGGTAGAAGTTCTCGGGGGGAGTCTCGCTCGAGACCTCCCCGCGGCTGAGGTCCACTCTCAGGACCTTACCGGCGTATCCGGGCACATCCCATTCTCCCCACGGGTCTCTGTCCTAGCCCCCGGCCACCGGAGGCACGAAGACGACCTCGTCTCCGGGGACGAGGCGGTGCTCGCGCCTGACGCGCCGGCCGTTGACAATGACCAGGAAGACCTCGTCCTCTGGTATTCCGACGAGCCTCATGACCTCCCCGGCCGTCGGACTCCCGCCGACGGGAACGGAGAGGTCGACCGGCCCCCCGTCCGGAAGGTGAACGGCGAGGTAGCCGATGGCCTTGACCCGTACCGTCTGCTTCCCGCCGCCCTCCGGCTCCGGGGTCATGACCGGTTCACCGGCCCCTCACTTCCGGCACGACCGGGTCCCGGGCTCGGGAGCGCCGGCCTTCACCGCGTCGTAGACTTCGCGGCCGTTGATGAAGACCTTCTCGCAGCGGGTGAACGAGCAGAAGGGGTGGCCGCTGAAGAGAGCGATGTCGGCGTCCTTCCCGGGCTCGAGGCTTCCCATACGGTCCCCCACCCCGATGATCTCGGCCGCGTTGATGGTCACGGCCCGGAAGGCGTCCTCCTCCGGCAGGCCGAAGCGCACCAGGACGCCGGTGTGAACCGGGAGCCACCGCGTGGTGGAGAAGGCGTCGACCTGGATGGCGATCTTGACCCCGGCCTTGGCCAGAATGCCGGCGTTGGCCAGGTTGAAGTTCTCGAGCTCCATCTTGGACCGGAACATGTCGTGCGGTCCCACGGTGCACGGGACGCCCTTCGCGGCGAGGATATCGGCGACCTTGTAGGCCTCGGTCGCGTGCTCGATGGCGATGTCGAGGTTGAACTCCTCGGCGATGCGGATGGCCGTGAGGATGTCGTCGGCCCGGTGAGCGTGGATGCGGCAGCGGATCTCCCGGCGGAGGACCCGGGCGAGCGCTTCCATCTTGAGGTCGCGCTCGGGGTACTTGGGCTCGACCTTCGTCCCCTTCTCTTTGGACTCCTTCTCGGCCTCCTCCTCCGCCCGCCGGATCTTCTCCATGTAGTTCTGGGCCTTGATGAGGGCGTCGCGGAGGACCGCCGCGTTTCCCATCCGGGTCGAGGGGAGCTTCTTCTGGCTGCCGTAGACACGCTTCGGGTTCTCCCCGAGGGCCATTTTCATCGACTCCGACCCGGGGACGACCATCTCGTCGATGGTCCGGCCGTACAGCTTCACCACGACGCCGGTTCCGCCGATGACGTTGCCGCTGCCCGGCCCGGTCCAGGCCGCCGTGATCCCGGCCGGAAGAACGTCACGGAAGGCCGGGTCGGCCGGGTTGACGGCGTCGATGGCCCGGACGTGCGGGGTCACCGGGTCGGTCATCTCGTTCCCATCCACGGTGGCCTCGACCATCGGCTCGCCGAAGATGCCCATGTGGCTGTGGGCGTCGATGAGGCCGGGCATGACCCATAGGCCCGTGGCGTCGACGACTTCCGCACCGGCGGGGATGGGCACGTCTTTGCCGACGTCCTTGATCTTCCCGTCCTCGATGAGAACGGTCCCGCCCTCGATGGTGCCGCGGGTGATGGTGAGGACCCTGCCGTTGGTTATGGCGATGGCCAAGCCCGTCAACTCCTTACGAGTCACTAAACAACGGCGGAGTCCTTCTACGGAGAGGAGCGCCCTCCTCCTCGGCACGCCAGGTCCGACCCTCCTACCAGCGGAGGAGGCCGAGAGCCAGGGCGGCCGCGAGGGCGAGGAAAGCGAGGATGAAAAGGATGCTCAGGCCGGCCCGGAGGCGGTAGCGGTTCTCGTCGTAGGCCGGAACGGCACCCTCCCCGGCCGGGTCGCCCCCGCCCCTCTCTTCGTCGAAGGCGGCGCTCGCCCCCGCCCCGCGGGGCGGACCGAGGGTAACCCGGGTAAGACGGGTCGGGGCCAGGAAGGGGTTCCGGAAGTAGGGCAGGGCGGCCCGCAGGGCCTTCCCGGCACCGGCCTCCGCGCCGAGCTCCAGACGCCGGAGCGACTCCACCAGGCGGCCCAGGAGGATGGCCAGGGGCCGGCGGTAGAGCCAGTCGACATCGAGAGTGATAGTCGGCTGACCGCCCAGCTTCGGGAGAACCAGGGCGAAGACCAGGCCGGTCGCCAGCATGAGCTGGACGACCTGGAGGACGTGCTCCACAGTGTAGGGCTCGAAGTTCATGGCGAAGGGCAGCCAGGCGTAGAGCAGACCGGGGAAGAGCCCGATGGCCACGCACAGCAGGGCCGCTCCGCCCATCGCCAGGTACTTGTTGACGGGCGCCCGGGCGGGGTCGAGCCCCCGCGCCTCGCCGAAGAAGGCGAAGTAGGGCAGCTTGAGGTTCACCGACAGGAAAGTGCCGATGCTGGCCATGATGAGCAGGAGCTCGGCTGCGGGCAGACCGGCCTTGGAGGAAGCCGAGACGACGATGGACTTGCTGACGAAGCCGTTGAACAGCGGAGCCCCGGAGATGGAGAGGGCCCCGATGAGATAGAGCACCAGCGCGGCGGGCATGGCCCGGGCCAGACCTCCGAGGTCGGTCAGCTTGTGTCGACCCGTGGCGTGGATCACCGTTCCGGCGGCCATGAACAGGAGGGCCTTGTAGAGGATGTGGCAGAAGGCATGGGCGGTCGAGCCGTTCAGGGCGAGCTCGGTCCCGATCCCCGCCCCGGCGACCATGAAACCGACCTGGCTCACGATGTGGTAGGACAGGAGCCGGCGGATGTCGTTCTCCAGGACGGCGTAGACGACCCCGTAAAGGGCCATGGCCACGCCCAACCAGACGAGAAGCCCGGTGCCGGGGAACACCCTGAGCAGCACGTAGACGGCGACCTTGGTCGTGAAGGCGCTCAGGAAGACGCTCCCGGTCAGGGTGGCTTCAGGATAGGAGTCGGTCAGCCAGGCGTGAAGCGGCGGGATGGCCGCGTTCACCGCCACCCCGATGAGGATGAGCCAGAAGACCGGTCCCGTGGTGCCGGTGAGGGAGGCGACCCGGACGTCACCGCCGCCCGCCAGGAGGATGACCCCGGCGAGGAGGAGGCTGCCGCCGATGAAGTGGATGACCAGGTAGCGCAGGCCGGAGGCCAGGGCGCCGGGGGTGCTCCGGTACCAGATGAGGAACACCGAAGAGGCCGCGAGGAGCTCCCAGAAGACGAAGAGGGTCAGCCAGTCCCCCGCGTAGACCACACCGAGAGCCGCCCCGGCGTAGAGCATGGCCGCCGCGTGCTCCCCGCCCCGCCGCACGTGGAGGGCGTAGAGGTTCCCGAGGAAGGCCGTCAGGGCGAAGATGAGGGCGAAGACGCGGGAGAGCGCGTCGACCTGGAGGGGCAGGAGCTCGTAGCCCAGGAAGCCGAGACGCCAGGCCGTCCCCGGTTCGAGGGCGGTGACGGACGCGACGGCCAGGACCGGGGCGCCGAGGAGCACCGCCTTCCGCCAAGGCCCCGGCAGGCCGGCGGCGAGCGGCGCGGCGGCTATGAGGATGAGCGCCGGGTGGAGCCCGGTCACGGCCCGGCCCTACCTCTCATAGTAATCCTCCCCGCGCTGGAGGAAGTACTCCCCCAGCGTCTTCGGTAGCCACACCAGGAGGAAGGCGCCGGCCAGGCCGAGGAGGACGTCGAACCCGGGCACGCGGTGGAACCAGTAGATGACGTGCTCCGGGTGCGGGAACAGCAGCTGCCAGGCCACCGTTCCGGCGAGTCCGAGGCCTAGGGTGAGATAAAGGCGTCTCCTGGTCGTCATGGCCTCACGGTCCCCCTCCCGCCAGCCCGAACCCTCCGCCGAACACGCTCCGGGCGGCCGTGGCCGCGAGCTCGTACAGGTTCAGGCCGAGGTCCGGCAGGAGGCCGAGGGCCACGGCCGCGAGTGCGGTCAGGACGAGCGGGACGACGAGTCCGGCCGGAGCCTCCCGGAGGCCGCCCTCCTCGGGTCGGCCGTCCCCGTCCGGGCCGTCCCCGGCCGCGCGCCCGAAGTAGGCTCGGTAGACGACGGGCAGGAGGTAGCCCAGGCTGAGAACGCCGCTCAGGAGAAGGGGGACGATGAACCCCGGCCGCCCGGCGGCCGCGGCTCCGGTCCCGAGAGTCCACTTCGAGACGAACCCGGCGATGAACGGCATCCCGGTGATGCCCAGGGCACCCAGGCCGAAGGCGCCGACGGTTACGGGCATGGACCGGCCCAGACCGTCGAACTCGCTGACGTTCTCCTTGTGGGTGGCCGCGTAGATGGCCCCGGCGCAGAAGAACAGGGTTATCTTCATCAGGGCGTGGGCCGTGATGTGGAAGACCGCGCCAGCGAAGGCCGCCGGGGCGCCCAGGGCGGCGCCGAGGACGACGTAGGAGAGCTGCCCCACGGTGGAGTAGGCTAGACGGCGCTTGAGGTTGTCCTCGGCCAGGGCCCGAAGCGAGGCGAGGATCATGGTCAGCGAGGCCACCCAGGCCAGGACCTGCCCGGGGTCGATCCCGGCCACGGCCTCCGGGCCGAAGACGTAGCCGGTGACCCTGAGGATGCCGAAGACGCCGGCCTTGACCACGGCTACGGCGTGAAGGAGGGCGCTGACCGGGGTGGGCGCGATCATCGCCGTGGGCAGCCAGCCGTGCAGGGGCATGATGGCCGCCTTGGCCCCGAGCCCCACGACGAAGAGGGTGAAGAGGACCCGCAGGGCCGGCAGGGACGCCGCCGCCCCCGCCGCCGGGTCGCCGGGCGCCCCGGCCACCGCTCCCGCCGCCCCGCCGAGGAAGCCTCCGGCCGTGAAGCCGCCCCCGGGCGCGAGATGCTGGGTCCAGAGGACGGCCACAAGGAGGACCTGGCCAGCGCCGAGAGTGTAGACGAGGTACTTGCGGCCGGCGGCGACGGCTTCCGGCGTCCGCCGGTGGACGACCAGGGGGTAAGTGGCGACCGTCAGGAGCTCGTAGAAAACGAAGAACGTGAGGAGGTTGCCGGCGAAGGCGATGCCCATGGTCGCGCCGAGGCAGACCGCGAAGGCCGCGTGATAGCCCGTCTGGTGACCGTACTCCAGGGTGCGCATGTAGGTTATCGAGTAGACGGCCGTGACCACCCAGAGGGCCGACGACAGGGCCGCGAAGGCGAGGCCCAGGGCGTCGGCCCGGAGGTGGAGGGCCAGGGTTGGCGTGAGGAGGAGCGGGGCGGTCTCGACGACCCGTCCGGCGAGGACGTCCGGGACCATCGAGGCCACAAGGGCGAACTTGACGGCCGCCGCCGCGAGGAGCAGGGCATCCCGCAGGTTCGGGCGACGGCCGAGAAGGAGAATGCCACCGGCGGCCGCCAGAGAGACCCCGACGGCGAGGAGCGGCCGCAGGCCGCCCGCCAGGCTCTGGATGATGAACTCGCTCAGACTGCTCATTCTCAGAACGGCTCCACCGGCACGGCGAACTGGATGACTTCCCGGATGATGAACCCGCTGGAGAGCCCGGCGACGACCACGCCGGCTCCGAGAAGCAGGATGGGAACCAGCATGGGCCAGGGAAGCTCCCAGGGCCGCCGCCTGGCAGCCGTCGCGGCCTCCGGCTCCTGCTCCCGCCCGGCCTCCTGCTCCCGCCCGGCCTCCTGCTCCCGCCCGGCCTTCGCCTCCGGCTCTCGTCCGGCTTCCTCCTCCGGCTTTCGCCCGGCCTCGCTCTCGGGAGCGGGTGCCCGTCGAAGATAGACCTGTTCGATGACCCGGAAGAAGTAGGCCGCGCTCAGGAGACTGCTGACGATTATGACCACGACGTAGCCCCACGCCCCGGCCTCCAGGGAGCCGAGGACAAGATACCACTTGCTGAAGAACCCACCCGTCGGCGGAAGCCCGATCATCGAGACGGCGGCGACGAAGAGCGCCCCCATGGAGAGCGGCATCTTCCGGGCCATCCCGGTCAGGGCCGCGATGTCCTGGCGACCGGTCCGCCACCTCACGGCGCCGGCCACCATGAAGAGGCACCCCTTCATCAGGGCATGGTTCAGGATGTGCAGAAGGGCCCCGTAGAGGCCCAGCCGGGTGCCGAGCGATAGGCCGAGCACGACGTAGCCGAGCTGGGCCACGCTGGAGTAGGCCAGCATCCTCCAGAAGTCGCGCTGGGCGAGGGCCAGGAGCGAGCCGGCCACGATGCCGGCCGCAGCGGCGAGACCCACGAGGCGGAGGAGCGGCTCGACCGGACCTCCCGGGCCGACGACGAAGTAGAAGATCCGGAAGAAGGCGTAGGCCGCCACCTTGGTCTGGACGGCAGCGGCGAAGGCGACCACGGGCGCCGGCGCGGTGCTGTAGGCGTCGGGGAGCCACCCGTGGAGCGGGAACAGGGCAACCTTCACGCCGAGGCCGGCGGCGATGAGGGCGAGACCCACTGCGGCCACCCGCGTCTCGAGGGCGGCCGGGAGGCGGGCGGCCAGATCGGCCATGTTGAGGGTCCCGGTCGCGGCGTAGAGATAGCCGATACCCAGGAGGTAGAAGGAGGCGCCGACGGTGCCGATGAGCATGTAGCGGAAGGCGGCCACCGTGGCCCGGTTACCGCCCGCGGCGACAAGAGCGTAGACGGCCAGGGAAGATATCTCGAGGAAGACGAAGAGGTTGAAAACGTCGCCGGTGACGACCACGCCGAGAAGGCCGGCGACCAGGAGCAGGAAGAGGGAGCCGAGGGCCCCCTCCCTGAGCTGGGCCAGGACGCCCAGGTAGGCCGGAGCGTAGAAGGCGGCGAGCAGGGCGAAGAAGGAAACGAGGACGGCCATCCCCCCCGACAGCGGGTCGATGACGTACTCGATGCCCCAGGGAGGCGCCCAACCGCCGAAATGGTAGGACCACGGTCCCTCGGCCAGGACCCGCTGAAGGCTGGCGAGCGAGGCGGCCAGCGAGGCGGCGAGGCTGAGGACGGCGACAGGCCGGACCAGGACCCGGGCCAGGATGGCCAGGACCGGGACGACCAGGGCCGCCACGAGCGGCGTCAGGACGATGAGGGCGGGCAGGTGACTGGTCATCGCCCGGCCATCCTCCGGAGGATGTCGTTCTCCTCGAGGGTGCCGTAGCGCCGGTATATCCGCATGAGCAGGGCCAGGGCCACACCGGTGGTGGCCAAGCTGACGACGATGGCCGTGAGCATGAGGGCGTGCGGCAGGGGGTTCACGTAAGCGGCGGCCTCGGGATGGAGCTCGCCCGGAAGGAGGACGGGGAACGTGCCGCCGGCCTTCTGGGCGAGGTTGAGGTAGAACATGATGATGGAGACCTGCATGATGTTCATCGACATGAGCTTCTTGACGAGGTTGTTGAGGACCGTCATGCCGTAAAGGCCGAGCAGGAAGAGAAGGGCGATGGCCCAGTAGTTGAGGTGTCCGATGAGACCGTCGGGCGCCACGCCTATATCTCCCCCGTCTCGAAGAGCTCGAAGAAAATGACGAAGACGCCCATCACGGCCAGGGCGACCCCCGTCTCGACCAGCATGGTGGCCAGGGCCCGACCGGCCGCGCCCTCGAGGCCGAACGGGAGGGCGCCGTAGTCGAGAACGTTCCCGCCCCAGAGGAGAGCCAGGAGCCCGAGTCCGGGAAAGACCAGGGTCCCAAGGCCGGCTAGAATCACAGCCGCCCGGCGGCCGAGACCCCACTTCGACCGGGGTCCCTGGACGAGCGGCACGAGGACCATGGCTACGGCCAGGACCGCTCCGGCCTGGAAGCCGCCTCCCGGGCTGTAGTGACCGTGGGCCAGGACGTAGACCGCGTAGAGCATCAGCGCCGGAACGAGGACGCGGACCGCCGCGTCGAGGACCACGCTACCGAAGGGGCGCCTCACGGCTCTTCCCTCCTCTCGGCGAGGCCGGCGAGAATCAGGATGGCCGCTATCCCGGCCGTGAAGATGACGACCGTCTCTCCCAGGGTGTCGTAGCCCCGGTAGTCGGCCAGCACCGCCGTGACTAGGTTGATGGTCCCGGTCTCCTTGTAGGCCGCCTCGATGTAGCGCGGCGAGACGTGGGTGGCCGGAGGCGAACCCGGGTCGCCGGTCGGCGGGAGCTCGGCCGAGGAGTAGAAGAAGAGAGCCCCGACCAGGACGAGAAGGACCAGGCCCGCGGCTCTCACCGCATCGCCCTCCTTCCGGTCCGGAAGAGGATGGCCACGAAGAAGGCTGTCGTGAAGACCCCGATGACCGCCTCCATGAAGGCCACGTCGAGCGCGTTCATCAGGGCGTAGACGAAGGCGGCCGAGAAGCTGAACAGGGCGAAGACGACCACGGCCACCAGGAGATCGCGGACGGCGATGACAAAGGCCGCCGAGGCCACGAGGAGGATGAGGAACACGGCCTGGACGGAGGGCTCGATCATGCGTCCCCACCTCGATTCCTGGTCCAGGGCCGGAGGCCCGACCGGTAGGCGGCCCGGCTGATGGCGTGGGTGGCCGTCGGGTTGCCGACGAGGATGAAGGCTCCGACGATGAGAATCTTCAGGCTGGTGACGGTGAAGCCCCCGTAGAGGGCAAGGCCGATAAGGCAAAGGGTCATCCCGAAAGTGTCGCACTTGCCCGTGGCGTGAAGACGGGAGTAGAAATCCGGGAGACGCACGAGCCCCACGGCGCCGATGAAGAGGAAGGCCACCCCGACGATGAGGAAAGAGCCGGCGACTAAGGTCATGAGGCGTGGTCCCCCTTCAGCTCGAAGTACTTGGCGATGAGCAGGAAGCTCACGAAACCGAGGGCCCCGTAGGCGATGGCGATGTCGACGAAGAGGTCGGGCCGGCCGGTGATGAAGCCGAGGAGGAGCAAGAGAAAGATGGTGCTCGTCCCGATGAGCCCGGACCCGGCCAGACGGTCGAAGACCGTCGGCCCGGTGAAGATCCGGTAGAGGAGGAGGATGAAGCTCAGCCCGACGACGACCAGCAGGACGAGGAAGAGCGTCGTCATGGCTCTCTCACCCTCCTTCCGCTGGCGAAGACCTGTCCCACCCGGCGCAGCATCTCGCCCTCGCCGCCGGCGCGCGGCCTAAGCCCTTCGGCCGCCTCTCGCGACAGAACGTGAACGAGGTAGTCGTCGCCCTCGACGTCGACCGTAACGGTCCCCGGGGTCAGGGTGATGGAGTTGGCCAGAACGAGCTGGGCCAGCGGTCCCGGCAGGCGCTTTCTGAAGCGGATGAGGCCGGGGTCGACCGGGAGCCGTGGGTGAAGAATCAGATAGGCCACCTGGAAGTTCGCCTTGACTATCTCCCAGGCGAGCCACGGGAGGTAGGCGAGGAACCTGGGCCAGGGAAGGTCCCAGGCCGGGCGCTGGCGCGGCTGGGCCGGCGGCTGGGAGACCTCGGACGGCGGGGCGGCCTCGGACGGCGGGGCGACCTCGGACGGCGGGGCGGCCTCGGACGGCGGGGCGTCGTCCCAGGGCAGGAGAAGGAGGCGCCGGGTGAGGACGGCTATGCCCAGGGAGCTCGCGAGACCGATGAGAAGGTACTCAGGGTCGCTTCGCCCCGATAGCGCGAGCCAGAACACGAAGAGCAGGCCGGTTGACACGGCCACCTGGTAGGCGGCGGCCCGGAAGGAACTCCTTCGGCCCGCAGCCTTCCCGGCACCCACCGAATCGCCATCCTTTCACCCTGAAGGCCGGGAGGCCGGCCACAGCCCCGCAGGGCCCGCGACCAGCCCTTCCTTGCCATAATCCTACACGTTTCGCACGGCCTGACAAGGGGCCGCTCCTCTAGAGGCCCCCACCGGCCAGCCGGGCCAGGTGGGAGAGCGGCTCGGAGAGGAAGCCCAGGGCCAGAACGGCAGCGACCGTGAGCCCGAGCGCGGTCCCGACCATCGGAGTGGCCCGCACCGCTTCGCCGGCCGGCTCGTCCTGGAGGTACATGTTCCGGACGATGCCGTAATAGTAGCCGACCGAGACGGCGCTGTTGACGACCATGACCACGGCCAGCCAAGCCATCCCGGCCTCGACCGCGGCCATGAACAGGTAGAACTTGCCGAAGAAGCCGACCATGGGAGGGATGCCGATGAGCGAGAGAAGGCAAACGAGCATGGCCGCGGCGGCCAGGGGCGCGCGCCCGGCCAGGCCCGTGTAATCGGAGATCTCGTCGCCCGTACCGCGGTTGTTCAGCCAGATGACCACGGCGAAGACCCCGAGGTTGGTCACCGCGTAGGCGAGCAGGTAGTAGATGACGGCCGCCGTGCCCTGCGGGGTGGCCACGGCCAGGCCGACCATCATGTAGCCAGCGTGGGCGATGGACGAGTAGGCCAGCATGCGCTTGATGTTCTTCTGGGTCAGGGCCACGAGGTTACCGACGGTCATGGTCACGACCGCGAGGCCGGCGAAGAGGACGGGCAGGACGGCGGGCGGGCCGCCCGCCTGCCCGAGGAGCAGGACGGGAGCGAAGACCCGGAGGACGACGGCGAAGGCGGCGGCCTTCGGGCCGACGGAGAAGAAGGCCGTGACCGGCGTCGGAGCGCCTTCGTAGGCGTCGGGCGCCCAGAAGTGGAACGGCACGGCGGCTATCTTGAACCCGAACCCGGCCACAAGCAGGACGAGCCCGGCCAGGGCCAGGGGTCCGCTCACGGGCGCGGCGCCGGACAGGCCGAGGAAGCCCGGGGCGAGGAGAGCCGTGAGGCTCGTGCTCCCCGTCCCGCCGAAGACGAGCGACATCCCGAAGAGGATGACGGCCGACGCCAGGGCCCCCGTCAGGAAGTACTTCAGGGCGGCCTCCCCGGAGCGGGCGTCGCCGCGCAGGAGACCGGCCAGGACGTAGGAGGCGATTGCCGTCGTCTCAAGACCGAGGTAGATGACGATGAGGTCGCGCGACCCGGCCATGATCATCATCCCGAGCACGGAGAACAGGACGAGGGCGTTGTACTCGCCGGCCGCGATACGGCGGCTCTCGACGAAATCGACGCTGAGCATGATGACGGCGAGGCCGATACCCAGAAACAGCAGCTTGACCAGCAGGGCGAAGGGGTCGGCGACGAGCATGCCGCCCCAGAGGCCCGCGCCGGGGCCGGCGGCGGCCGCGCCGCTCCCGTCGGGGAGGCCTGCGGCGAGGAGGCGGACCGAGGCGACGAGGGCGGCGAGGAGCCCGGCCAGGCTGAGGTAGGCCGCCGAGCGCCGCCGCTCCTCGGACAGGAAGAGGTCGAGGACCAGGACCGCAAGGCCGGTGCCCGCGACGATGAGCTCGGGCGTGACCAGGTTCCAGTCCACGCTACATACCTCCCAACCGGAGGACGATGTCGGCCGCCGGGCCGTCCAAGAAGCGCATGAGGAGGCCGGGGGCGACACCCAGGATGACGATGAGGGCCACGACGGGGGCGTAGGTGAAGAGCTCGAGCGGCGTCGCGTCCGGCAGCTCGGCGTACTCCGCCCGCTTCTCGCCCATGAGGGTCCTCTGCATCATCCAGAGGTTGAAGCCGGCCACGACCAGCATCCCGAGGACGGCCAGGGCCACCCAGGTGACGCTGGCCGGAAAGACGCCGGCCAGGACGAAGAACTCGGCGATGAACCCGGCCAGGCCCGGCAGGCCCAGATTTGCGAAGGCTCCGAAGGCCAGGACGGTGGCGATGACCGGGACCGTGACGTAGAGCCCGCTGAGCTTGGGGATTTCCCGGGTGTGCGTCCGGTCGTAGATGGCGCCGACCATGAGGAACAGCAGGCCGGAGATGAGGCCGTGGGAGATATTCATGTACATCGCCCCGGCCAGGGCCAGATGAGTCCCCGCCGCCAGGCCCAGGAGAACGAAGCCCATGTGGCTGATCGATGAGTAGGCGACCAGCTTCTTCAGGTCCTTCTGGGCCATGGCCGTCAGGGCCCCGTAGATGATGTTGATCAGCCCCAGGGCGGCGAACATTACGGCGAAGGCCCGGGCGGCGTCCGGAAGGGTCGGGTAGCTTATCCGGAAGAAGCCGTAGGTCCCCATCTTCAGGAGGATGGCGGCCAGAACGACGCTGATGGGCGTCGGCGCCTCGACGTGGGCGTCCGGAAGCCAGGTGTGGAACGGGAAGACCGGGACCTTCACGGCAAAGCCCAGGAAGAGAGCCAGGAAGACCCAGAGCTGGGCCCGCCAGGTGAGCATTCCCCCGGCCTTCGAGGCGATCTCCATCATGTTGAAGCTCACGGCCCCCGTCCCGAAGTAGAGGGCGAGAATGCCGATGAGCATGATGACGCTGCCGACCAGGGTGTAAATGAAGAACTTAATGGCCGCGTACTCCCGACGTGGCCCGCCCCAGATGCCGATGAGGAAGTACATCGGGACCAGGACGAGCTCCCAGAAGACGTAGAAGACGATGTAGTCGAGGGCGAGGAAGACGCCCATCATCCCGGTCTCCAGGAGGAGCAGGAGGGCGAAGAAGTCCTTCTCCCTGTGCTTTATCATCCCCCACGAGGCCATAACGGCGACGAAACTGAGAAGGGCCGTCAGGAAGACGAGCGGGAAGCTGAGGCCGTCGGTGCCCATGAGATAGGAGATGCCCAGGCTCGGTATCCACTCCAGCCTCTCGAGAAAGCGCATCCCGTACGCGCCGGCCGCTCTCTGCCCCCACTCGGCCCACATGGCGACGGCCAGGAGAAGGGGCACGAGACTGAAGAGGGCGGCCGCTCTCTTGATGAGCTCCACCCGCTGGCGCGGAAGGAGAAGGATGAGAACGGTCCCGGCCAGAGGGATGAAGGTTATGAGGGTCAAGTAGGAACCTGACATGTCCTTGCCTCCTGTTCACCCTGTCGCCGGCGGCGGCTCACGCCCCGACCGCGCAGGCGCCGTTCCTTCGGGTCTATCCTCTCAGTGCTGTCTCCCGGTCGGGCTCCGGCCCCGTTCCCCCAGTGTCGAGCCCCTGCCCTGCTCCCGCGGTCGCGCCCGGCGCGGCCGGGGGCCCTCAGAGCAGGAACCACAGGAGCGCCAGCAGGGATACGGCCGCCCCGGCGTAGAGGGCGACCATGTACGACTGGACCTGCCCGGTGTGGGCGCGGCGGAGCTGCCGCCCGGCCGCGACCGTCCCGTCGGCGAGGCCGTTGACGGCCCCGTCGATGACGATATTGTCGAACTCGCCCGCGGCGGCGCTGGTCTCGACCGTGACCGCGCCCACCCCGTTGACGAGCCCGTCGATGACCCGGTTGTCGAAGATACCACACATCTCGGCCAGGCGCACGGACGGGCGGACGAAAACGACCTGGTAAAGCTCATCAACGTAGTACTTGTTCTTGAAAAGGGTGTAGATCGGCCGGAAAGCCCGGATAAGACTCTCCCGGCGCACGAGCCGGAGCCCGTAGACGGCGTAGCCGACAAGGATGCCGAGAACAGCCGAGCCGATGGCGATGGGCATCACCAGGGCGGCGGCACCGTGACCCGCCGCTCCGTGCGCCGCGTGCGCGGCCGCGTCGTGCCCTGCGGCAGAAAGACCCGGAAGGGTGTGCCCGAAATCGAGGAAGTGGCCGAGCCAATGCCCCATCCAGGCCGACCCGGGAAGGCCGGCTACAACGGCCAGGGCGCCGAGGACGACCAGCGGGCCGGTCATGCTCAGCGGCGACTCGTGGGCGTGCTCGTAGCGGTGCCGGTCCCGCGGCCGGCCGAGGAAGACCAGGCAGGTGAGTCTGGTCATGTAGTAGGCCGTGAGGAACGCCGTGGCCACGGCCATCCAGAAGAGGACGTGGTAGCCCGAGCCGAAGACGGCCAGGAGAATCTCGTCCTTGCTCCAGAAGCCGGCCAGCGGCGGGATGCCGGCCAGGGCCGCCGCGCCGGCGAGGAAAGTCCAGAAGGTGACCTTCATCTTCCGAGCAAGGCCGCCCATCTCGTGAATCTCGAAGGTGCCCACGGCGTGGCTCACGCTGCCCGAGGTCAAGAAGAGCAAGGCCTTGAAGAAGGCATGCGTCACGAGGTGGAAGACCCCGGCCACGAAGCCGCCGACGCCAAGGCCGAGCATCATGTAGCCGAGCTGGCTCACGGTCGAGTAGGCCAGGACTTTCTTGAAGTCGGTCATGACCGTGGCAATGGTCGCGGCGAAGAGGGCGGTAAAGCCGCCGATGACGGCCACGGTGAGCATGGCCTCGGCCGAATGCATGAAGATCCCGTAGGACCGGGCCACGAGGTAGACGCCGGCGGCGACCATCGTCGCCGCGTGGATGAGGGCGCTGACCGGCGTCGGACCGGCCATGGCGTCAGGAAGCCAGACGTGGAGCGGGAACTGGGCCGACTTACCGACGGCCCCCGCGAAGAGGAGCACCGCGGCGATGGTGATGACCGCCGGGCCGAGGTGCCCCTCGGCGGCCGACCGGGTGATGTCGGCGATGTTGAAGGTCCCGGTCTGAGTGAACAAGAGCCAGATGCCGATCATCATGGCCACATCGCCGACCCGCGTGGTCATGAAGGCCTTCATCGACGCCATCCTCGGCCAGGCCTGCTCGAACCAGTGGCCGATAAGGAGATAGGAGCAAAGACCCATGACCTCCCAGGAGATCAGAAGGAGAAGGAAGTTGTCGGCGAGGACCAGGGCGAGCATGGCCGAGGTGAACAGGCTCAGGGTCCCGAAGTAGCGCTGGTAGCGGCGGTCGCCGTGCATGTAGCCGACGGAGTAGACGTGGACGGCGGCGCTCACGATGCTGACAACGAGGAGCATGACCGCCCCCAAGCTGTCCACCGTGAAGCCCATGCGCAATTCGACCGGCCCGAGAGTCAGCCAGTGGCCGCCGCTCGACACCGGGTGCCCGATCCGCAGGAGGCCGACGAAAGCCGCCACGGCCAGGACGAGGGAGCCCAGGACGGCGGCCGTGCCGACGTGGGCGGCCCGCTCGCCGAGGCGGCGGTTGAAGAAGGTGATGACGACCCATGACGCCAGCGGCAGGGCCGGCACCAGCCAAATGTTCTCCAGCAGCGCCGGGGGCAGAGCCGCGGCTGCCATCGTCTTCTCGAGCAGGGTCATGAGATGACCACCATCCTACCTGCCTTTCCCGCCGCCGACCGGTCGCGCCGGAACGAGCCCTCCGGCCCTTGAGCCGGTGCGGACTTCAGCCTCGCTTCAACCCCTAAGCCGGAGCGGACTGTCAGCCCTTGAGACCGTCAGCCCTTGAGAAGATTGATCCTGTCGATATGAACAACACCGCGCTGCCGCACAATCTGGAGGATGATGGCCAGTCCGACGGCGACCTCGGCGGCGGCGACGGTCATGACGAATATCGCGAAAACCTGGCCTGGGACGGCCGCCTGGGCGGTCCCACTCACGGCGGCCAGGCGGGCGAAGGACACGAAGTTCAGGTTGACCGCGTTAAGCATGAGCTCGATGCACATCAGGATGCGCACGGCGTTCGTCGTCCGGAGAGCCCCGTAGAGCCCCACGGCGAAAAGCAGGACGCCCAGGACAATCGCGTGGTGCAGGTCTATCACTCGACCTCCTCCTCCCTCTCCCTGGCCACCAGGACGATGGCCCCGACCATGGCCACGAGGAGGACGACCGACGCGAGCTCGAACGGCACCAGGAAGGTCGTGAAGAGCTCGCGGGCGATCGGGGCGGTCGTTCCGGGCCCCGCGGCGGCGCCCACCGCTCCGGCCGGCAGGCCGGAGCGGGCCAGGGCGGCGAGAACGAGCCCCGCGAAGCCGACCGTGACCAGACCGGCGAGGACGAACCAGACTTTGCGGGTCCCGGTGCCGCCAGCGGCGGCCGACCCGGTCCCGGCCCCGCGGGCCCGGGTTTCGGCGTCCGAGATCTCCTTGAGATCGGAGACCATGATGGCGAAGAGGAACATGACGGCGATGGCGCCGACGTAGACGAGGACCTGCCCGCCGGCAAGGAAGTCGGCCCCGAGGAGGACGAAGACCCCGGCCACACCGGTGAAGACCAGGACCATGAAGAAGGCGGCGTGCGTTATCCGTCTCGCGTGGCTCACCATCCAAGCCGAGACCAGGATGATGACCGCCAGGACGAAGAAGCCGATGGTCGGCGCGAGGGCGGCGAGGCCGTCGAGGAAGCTCACCCGCGCTCACCTCCCGCAAAGCTGACCTTGACCGTCGTGCCGTCCAGGCGTGAGACGGCGATAGGCTCACGCGGCAGCTTGAGGTGCTCCAGGTCGTAGAGGAGGTCCTCCGGCCGGTACTCGGCGACCTCGTAGTCCGGGGACATCCGGAGAGCGTCGAACGGGCAGGCCTCGACGCAGAGGTTGCAGACCATGCACCGGCCGAAGTCGAGCCGCCACTCGGTGGGGTAGCGCTTCTTGTCCTCGCGCTGGGCGACCTCCATGCTGATGACGCCGAGCGGGCAGGCTCGGGCGCAGGCCTGGCACCCGGTGCAGATCACCTCGCCCGAATCCGGGTCGACCACCAGGGCCGGATAGCCGCGGAAGCCCTCGAGAGGCACGTAGTACCTCTCAGGGTACTGGAAGGTGACCGGACGCCGGAGGGCGTTCAGAAGAGTCACTCCCAGCCCGACGACGAAGCTCCAGAACCCTGTCACTATGTCGATAAGGCTGCGCATCCACGAAGCCTCCCGCCTAGACCCAGAGAAGGTAGATGCCCGTCACCGCGAGGTTCACGAGCGAGGCCGGAAGCAGCACTTTCCAGCCGAACGAGAGAAGCTGGTCGATCCGCACGCGGGGAAGGGTCCAGCGTATCCACATCACCAGGACGATGAAGGCGTAGGTCTTGATGAGGAACCAGGCCAGCGGCGGCAGAACCGGTCCCTGCCAGCCGCCGAAGTAGAGCGTCACCCCGATGGCCGAGAGGGCCACCAGGTTGGCGTACTCGGCCAGGAAGAAGAAGGCGAACCGCAGCCCGCTGTACTCCGTGTTGAAGCCCGAGACGAGCTCCGATTCGGCCTCGGCCATGTCGAACGGGACCCGGTTAAGCTCGGCGAAGAGGGCCGCCAGGAAGACCAGGAACCCGATGGGCTGGAGGACGATGTTCCACAGGCCTGACTGGGCCTGGACGATGGCCGTCGTCGAGAGCGAACCGGCCAGCATGACCACCCCTAGAACGGCGAGGACCATCGGTATCTCGTAGCTGATGATGGACGCCGCGCCGCGCATGGCGCCGAGGAGGGTCCACTTGCTGTTCGAGCCCCAACCGGCCATGAGGACGCCCATGACCGTGAAGCTGGTCACCGCGGCGAGGTAGAGCATGCCGATGTTGAGGTCCGAGACGACGGCCGACGGCCCCATAGGCACGACCACGTAGACGAGCAGGGCGGCCGTGAACGAGACGATGGGGGCGATGACGAAGAGGGCCCGGTCGGCCGAACGGGGGATGATGTCCTCCTTACCCAGGAGCTTCACCATGTCCGCCAGACTCTGGGCCCAGCCGTGAGGCCGGCTGACGCGCATCGGCCCCAGGCGACTCTGGATGCGGGCGCTGACCTTCCGCTCGAGCCAGACCAGGACGAGCACGTTCACGACCATGAAGGCGATGATGAGGACGACCTTGAAGAGGCTCCAGCCGACGGCGAAGACCCCCGACCAGAACGCGCTCTGGGAGCACCAGAGGTGAACCTGGTCGAAAAGGGCCTGCAGCCTGGCCGCGATGTCCGTCAGCATCTACCGGTCCACCTCTCCCAGAATGATGTCGATGGAGCCGATGATGGCCACCATGTCGGCGATGACATGGCCCTTGGCCATCAGGGGCAGGAGCTGGAGGTGCACGAAAGACGGGGCCCGCCACTTCACCCGGTAGGGGTTCGGACCGCCGTCGCTGACGAGATAGACCCCGACCTCGCCCCGAGGCGACTCCACCCGGGAGTAGACCTCGCCGGGCGGCGGCTTGATGACCCGGGGGACCTTGGCCCGGACCTCGCCCTCAGGGAGACTCTCGAGGACCTGCTCGATAAGGTCGAGGCTCGCCCTCATCTCTTCGAAGCGGCAGTAGGCCCGGTCGTAGACATCGCCGTTCCGACCGAGCGGGACGCGGAGGCGATAGCGGTCGTAGGCCGCGTAGGGCTCGTCCCGCCGGAGGTCCCAGTCGACGCCCGACCCGCGGAGCGTCGGGCCGCTGGCGCCGTAGGCCACGGCCTCCTCGGCGCTGACCCGGCCGATGCCCCGGGACCGGAGCTCGTAGATGCGGTTCTTCATGAAGAGGTTCTCGTACTCTCGGAGGCGGGAGGGCATGAGTTTCAGGAATTCGCGGGTCCTCCGGTCGAACCCGGGGGGAAGGTCGTTCCTCACCCCGCCGATCCGCATGTAGCTGTAGGTCAGGCGGGCTCCGCACAGGGCCTCGAAGAGGTCGAGGATGTGTTCCCTTTCCCGGATGGCGTAGAGGAACGGGGTCGTCGCCCCGAGGTCCAGGGCGAAGGTGCCGAACCACACGAGGTGGCTCGCCACCCTCTGGAGTTCGGCGATGAGGACCCGCAGGTGCTGGGCTTTCTCCGGGACCTCGAGACCGAGGAGCTTCTCAACGGCGAGGACGTAGGCCAGCTCGTTGGTCATCGCCGACACGTAATCGTTGCGGTCGGTGAGCGGGACCACCTGAGGGTAGGTCCAGCCCTCAGAGACCTTCTCGAAGCAGCGGTGCAGGAAGCCAACGTCCGGGCGGGCCTCGACAATGCGTTCGCCGTCGACGCGGAGGATGACTCTCAAGACCCCGTGGGTGCTCGGGTGCTGGGGGCCCATGTTGACGAGGAGCTCGTGCTCGCCCAGGCCCCCGGGCACCGGGCGAACCTCGGAGATGGCGGTCATGGCTGGTAGTCCTCCCTCGTCACGCGCCGCCACGGCGGACGCCGGTCGACGAAGTCCTTCCGCAGCGGGTGGCCCTCGAAGTCCTCTTTGAGGAGGATGCGACGCAGGTCCGGATGACCCTCGAACCACACGCCGAGGAGATCGAAGACCTCCCGCTCCTGGAACTCGGCCGTCGGCCACACGGAAGTGAGGCTAGGAACGGACGGCCGCTCCAAAGAGCGGTCGACCTCGACCCGCAGGTGAACCTTGGCCGGGCCCGGCAGGGAGTAGAGAGTGTAGACGACCTCGAGCCTCCCGCGCTCCGGCCAGTCCAGACCGGTGACGCAGGCGAGGTAGTTGAGCGGGTGCGGAGCCCGACCGGCCAGGACCCGCGCCGCGGCTTCGAGGTCGGCCGCCCGAACACGGACATCGAGCTCTCCATCAGGGCGCACGACGGCCTCGGCCCCCGGGACCGCGGTGCCGAGGTGGGCCCGAAGGGCCTCCGACGCGGCCAGTCTCTCCTGGTTGACGGCGGGCGCACCCGCCTCGCCGGTATCGCTCACGCCTGGACCTCCCTCTCACCGCTGGCGTCCGACCCCGCCGGCTCGACCGGCCGGCCGGCGGACGACCCGGCGCTCCGGCCGACCGCTGCCCGCTCGGCGGCGGTGCGCGGCACCGCCCGCAAGCCCTCCTGGGCGATGAGGGCCTGAAGCCGCGTCAGGCCGTCAAGAAGGGCCTCGGGCCGCGGCGGGCACCCCGGGACGTAGACGTCGACCGGGATGACCTTGTCCACCCCGGGGACGACGTTGTAGGAGCCGGCGAACGGGCCGCCCGTGCAGGCGCAGGCCCCCATGGCCAGCACCCACTTCGGTTCGGCCATCTGGTCGTAGAGGAGCTTGACCGTCTCGGCCATCTTCTCGTTGATGGTCCCGGACACGAACATGAAGTCGGCCTGCCGGGGAGTCGCCCGGAAGAACGACCCGAAGCGATCGAGGTCCCAGCGCGCGGCCCCGGTGGCCATCATCTCGATGGCGCAGCAGGCGATGCCGAAGGTCATGTACCAGAGCGAGTTCTTCCTCCCCCAATTCAGGAGCTTCTGGACATCGGCCATGAAGACGCCCGGCACCACCCGCCGCAGGGGCGACTCCTTCGGAACCGAGTGGTGCGATATATCCTCGACAATGCGGACGTCCTTGGGGCGAGGGGTCCGGATGTCAGCCCGTCCCCGCCGGCGCTCTACACCCATTGCAGCACCTTCTTCTTCCAGGCGTAGATGAGACCGATGACGAGAACCCCGAGGAAGACGAACATCTCGACGAGACCGAAGAGGCCGAGCTCGCGGTAGATGACCGCCCAGGGATAGAGGAAGACGGCCTCGACATCGAAGATGACGAAGACGAGGGCGAAGATGTAGTACCTCACCCTGAACTTCACCCAGGAACCGCCGAAAGGGCGCTCCCCGCACTCATAGGTCGACAGCTTGTGCGGGTTCGGGCGGTGGGGCCGGAAAAGGTAGGCCGCCCAGAGACCCACAAAGACGAAGACGACGCCGGTCAGGAGAAAGACGAGGACATCAAGATAACTGCCCATTCGGCCGCCTCCAAGAGCCAGTAAATGATGTATTGAAGAAGCCCAGGCGGGACACTTTAGTTGTTTTGTGGACATCAGCAATTATAGACCCCGAGGAAGGGGAGTGCAACCGAGCGAGGAGCCGCTGCCGGCCCTTGGCGGGCCGCAGCGGCTCCCGTCCTGACCGCCTTCCGGCGCTTTGCTCCCCCGAAGCATCCCAACGGTCCTCCGGGCCGCCGCCGCGGGCGGATCCCCAGCGACGGGCAGGCGCAGAACCGGCGAAGTTCTCTATCCCAATCTCTGTGCCCGACCCCGACCGGCGAACCGTTCAAGGTAGACCGACTGCTGACCTGCGATCTGCCGTCCTTCGCCGCCCGGCCCGGCCGGCCGCGGCTCCGTCCGGCGGGGTCCGCGCGTACGGCCGCCCCTGACCACGGCGCATCCTCCTGCCGCCGCGAGCTGCTTGGCGAGGTAGGCGTTTATCAGGCGGTCCAGCCTCCGGCTCAACCTGAGGATCTCATCACTGGTCAGGCTCTTCTGTCCCAGCCCGTAGGTCTGCTCGATTCTTTCCCTGAGATGCTCAATCCGGCGCAAGAACGCTTTCTCTTCCTCATCCGCAGCGCATGGCATCGACACCCCGGGCGTCCGCCCCCATCCACCTCCTTTCGACAGTTCAAATGGTATTCTATGACAGCACGACGAAGATTGTCCAGCTTAGTCTCCAATTGTAATGAGGCGGAAAACGCGGGTCGCGGGGAGTTGGCGGACGCAGCTAGAGCGCAGGGTCTCCTTCGTCCGGAAGGTCCTCACCGACCACGCGGATCTCCGGCTCGAGCCAGACCCCGAACCGCTCGTAGACGGCGTCGCGGACCCTCCGCATGAGCTCGAGGACGTCGGTCGCGGTGGCCGCTCCCAGGTTGACGACGAAGCCGGCGTGGCGCTCCGAGACCTGCGCGTCGCCCACCCGGAGCCCCCGGCACCCGCTCGCCTCGATGAGCGTCCCGGCGTAACCGCCGGGGGGCCGCTTGAAAGCGCTTCCCGCGCTCGGGAGGTCGAGCGGCTGGCGGGCCCGACGTCTCTCCGTGTAATCCTCCTCCCGGCGCCGGATCTCAACCGGGTCACCGGGTTCCAGCCCGAAGCGGGCCGAAAGCACTATCCATCCCTCGCGCTGGGGCCGGCTCGTGCGATACCCGAAGTCGAGGTCCCGAGCCGACAGGCGCTCCGGCCGACCGCGACCCGGCCCGCCGGGGCGGAAGACGACGGCGGACTCGACGACGTCCCTCATCTCCCGCTCGTAGGCCCCGGCGTTCATGACGACGGCCCCGCCCACGGTGCCGGGTATCCCCACCGCGAACTCGAGCCCGCTGAGCCCCTTCCGGCCGCAGTCCCGGGCGAGCTCCGAGAGGGGAACAGCGGCCCCGGCCTCGACCTCCGGGCCTTCATAGCTCACGTCGAGGAACTCTCCGGCGAGCCGGAGGACGACACCGCGCATCCCTCCGTCGCGGACAAGGATGTTCGTCCCCCGGCCGAGAAGGAGAAAGGGCGTCCCCGACCGTTCGCAGCACTCGAGGACCGACGAGAGCTCGGCCGGGCTTTCGACCGTGACTAGGTAGTCCGCCGGGCCCCCGATTCTGAAGGACGTGTGGAGGCTCATCGGAACCTCCCGGAGGATGCGATCGGCCGGGACGGCGGCCCCAAGACACCGCTCGAGAGCGTCGCGGCAGAGACCGGCGGTTTCCTTGAGACCGGTCACCCGTCACTCCCCCTCCCGTGTCCCGGCCCCGGCCGGCCCCGGCCGGTGGGAATCCTATGTCCGGCGCCGCCGGCGTATCCGGACCTGCCGCTCCGGCCCGAACCGCGCCCGCCGCTCCCGCCCTGACCCACCAGCAGGGCGCAGCACTCCACGTGCGTGGTCTGCGGGAACATGTCGACCGGCTGGACTTCGGCCACCCGGTAGCCGGCGTCGTGGAGCACGGAGAGGTCGCGGGCGAGGGTGGCGGGGTTGCAGGAGACATAGACGATCCGACGGCAGGCGAGGTCGGCCAGGGCCGCCAGGACCTCCGGCTCACAGCCCTTCCGCGGCGGGTCGAGAACCACGGTGTCGAGCGGCAGGCGGGCGGCGGTCATGTCCCTCAGGACGGCCGCGGCATCACCGCAGACGAAAGCCGCCTTGTCTACCCCGTTGGCCCTGGCGTTGGCCGCGGCGTCCCGCACGGCCGCTGGATTGGCTTCGATACCGACTATCTCCTTGAGCGAGCCGAGCCGGCTCGCCAGGTATAAGGCTATCGTCCCCACCCCGCAGTAGACGTCGGCTGCCCGGCGGGCGCCCTCCGCCATCCCGGCCACCACCCCGTAGAGGACCTCGGCCTGCTCCGGCTTCACCTGGAAGAACGACGTGGCCGATACCCTGAATTCGAGGTCCCCCAGGCGGTCGGTGATGTAGCCCGGGCCGCTGAGGACGACGTTTCGGGGTCCAAGGATGACGTTCGTCCGACGGGTGTTGATGTTCTGAACGACGGTCGTCACCTCCGGGACGACCCGCCGCAGGGCCTCGGCCAGGCGCCGGCCGGCCGGAAAGCGGGGTTCCGCGGTGACCAGGACGGCCATGGCCTGGCGTCCGTCACGCGAGACCCGGGCCAGGATGTGCCGGAGCAGGCCGCGGCCCGTGTCCTCGTCGTAAGCGCTGACCCCGTACTCGGAAGCGAGCCTTACCACAGCCGCGAGGATGCGGTTGTTCACCGGGCGCTGAAGGAGACAGGTCTCCACCGGCACGACGTCGTGCGTGCGCCGGCGGTAGAGCCCGGCCGCCAGACGTCGAGGACCGGGCCGGTCAGGCGACGCCCGGTCCTCCCGGGGCCGGCAGGCGGAAACCACCGGGAACTGGGCCTTATTCCGGTAGCCCAGGGGCCGTTCGGCCCCAAGACAGGGCCGGACGTCGATCTCGTCAAGCCCTCCGATACGCCGCAGGGCTTCTCTGACCACCGAGGTCTTCCATACGAGTTGGGCCGGGTAGGAGAGAGCCAGGAGCTGGCAGCCGCCGCAGAGGCGGGCCACCGGACAGGCAGGCTCGACCCGCTCGGGACTGGGCCTCTCAACGCCTGCAAGATCGGCCTCGATGAAGCCGCGTGAAACGCCGGGCCGGGTCACCCTGGCCCGCACCTTCTCTCCCGGTAGGGCTCCGGGGACGAAGACGGCCACCCCGCGCCACCGCCCGACTCCCTGGCCCTCCACCCCGAGGTTGTCGATGACGAGATCGATGACTTCGCCGGGGGCGGGTGCCCTGAAACCGTCCGGCTGCCTTCTGGTCATGCGATGAGTTTCTCCGCCGAGCCGCGAATCCTTGTAGCCCGGCCGCGGGGGCCTACAACCTTATCTCAGCCGGACCCTGCGCCGGGCAGGCGGGAAAGCGCCAAGCAAGGAGGATTCTTCCCGAAAGAGCAGAATACAAGTTGGTTTTTCGTTAAGGCCCGCGCCAGCGAGGCGGTCCAGAGCGTGGGTGCAGGGTCTGATTCCTCTTGGTCCGTAGGCTTCTCGGAAGTCTCCTCATCATCCTCGGTCTCGGTCTCATGGTCGTCGGCGTGTCGACCCCCGTCCTGGCAGGCGTCGGAGCAACGGTGTCCGTCACCTTCAGGGTCCGGCCCTTTCAGCATCTCACCGTGACGGGCGAGCCAGCCGTCGCGGGCGGGCCGGTCGCGGATGGCGGGGCGGCCGGGCCCACGACCTCGCCCTCGCCGTCCCCGGGGGCCGGGGGTGCGGTCACTCTGAGCGTCATGAGCACCGTCGAGTACACGCTGTGGAGGACCGTAGCCGCCGTCGGCTCGGAGGCCGCCCCCCGCATCCAGAGCGCAGCGCTGACCAACCCGCTCGGTCAGACCTACATTCTCCCGGCCGGGTCCCTGCTTCTTGACGAATCGGTCGTGCTCCCGGAGAGGTTCATCTTGATCTATCACGTCGCTCCCCGGTAGGAGACGAGGACCGCCCGGCCCCCTCGACCGGGGGGCCGGACAGGGCTGATCCCGCAAACCTGGTTGAGAGACCCGTATCTTCCGATGGCTTCTAAGCCTTGACAGTGAAGGGTTTGTCAGCGATACTATGTCCCGAGTTGTATACAAGCCGGGCCCCCCCCCGGGCCCCGCGAGCTCCTCTGACCAGGCGCCAAGACGACCTGCCAGAGAAGCGGACAACCCCGCAGAGAGAGGAGGGACTTAAGTGCGCAAGGCCTTCGCAATCGTCCTGGTCGTCGCGGGTCTGGGCATGGTCGCCTTCGGTTTTTCGGCCCTGGCGTCGGCCGGAACCACGGGTAACGTTTCGGTGACCTTCACCGTCCCGAGCTTCCAGAACCTCACCCTCGATACGACTACCATCCAGTTCGGCACGGTCAATCCGGGAACGACGGGCAACACGCCGACCGGACCCACGAACCCGGGCACGGGCAACCCCTATCCCGGTCCGACCATCACGGTCCAGAGCAACGTGAACTACAAGCTGAGCTACACCGTTACCGCCGACTTCACCGGGACGGGCAGCTCGCCTCCGACCATCGACATCGGCAATCTCAAGTACAATGGAACGTCCTTCGTCGTCGGCACGGTGGACATCGTGACCAACGGAACACCCACCGGGGGCACCGACCATCTCTACAACTACACCCTGGACGTCCCCGGGGTAGCTGCGCCTGACGACTACTCGGCTTCAATTATGTATACTCTCTCGACGCCCGACTGACCGGCCGGAGGACTTGGGTATCTTCCGGGACGCTTGACGAGCATCCGGTAGGTGACCTCCCCCGCGCCGACGCCGCCGGCGGGAGGTCACCACCGGGTGTCTTCGTCGCAGGGGAGGGAACAACGTGGGCCGGCCATATGGACGTAGCCTCGCGCCTTTCCTCCTGGCGGGCCTGGTTTTCTCTCTCGTCGCCCCTGCGGTCGGAGCCGCGGCTGAGACCATCGGTCAGGCCGACTCTGGAGAGCGGAGCATCCTCAGCATCGGGCTCGCCCCCGTCAAGAGCGCCTACGACCTTACCCCCGGGTCCACTCTCACCCTGGTCGCCAGGTTCACCTGCGAGGGCACGGTCCCACTCCGCGCTCGGGTCAAGTACATGGACGCCCTCCATCACGGCGACAGATTCGAATACCTGGAACCCGGCGGGGAGTTCTGGTCGGCCGGGTCCTGGGTCTCGGTCGAGCCGGCCGAGTTCCAGGTCGCCCCGGGCGAGTCGCGGGAGCTCCGGGTGACGGTGACCGTCCCACCGGGGACCCCGGACGGGGAGTACTACGCGGCCTTCTTCGTCGAGACCGTCCCGGCCGGCGGTCCCGGAGCCGAGACGGGGGTCAGCCTCGGCGGGAGCATCGGCTCCCTCATCTGTCTGGCCGTCGGGGAGAACATCGGCCGCTCGGCCCGGCTCATCCCCTACGGCGACGTCCCGCGGACCACCACGGGACTCCAGGGCTGGGCCCGTCTCGTGGAGGATGTCCGGTACTGGTGGCGCTGTCTCGTCATCCGGGGGCGCAACGTCGCACCCCTGGTCGAAGCGCGTCCCCTCAAGGTGTTCGCGCCCATTGAGAACACCAGCGCAGCCCACATCCAGCCGAGGGTGACGGCAAGCTTCTACGAGGGCGACGTCCTCCGGCGCCGGGTGACAGTCGAGGGGGAGATAATCCTCCCCCGGCAGGCAAGGGTGATCGAACTCCCGTGGACCGACGCTCCGGTCTACGGGCGGTTCCGCTTGGAGCTCGTGATCGAGTACGGAGGCCCGGAGCCCATCCGGGTCGAGCGGGCCTTCTGGGTCCTGCCCGTCAAGGGTATCCTCGGCCTGATGGCCGTGGCCTTCGGAGTCGGCTACCTGTCAGCCGCGAGCGGGCGCCGCCGGCAGGCGGGGAGGGCGGCTCAGGGACCGTGACGGCAAGGTGGCCGGGAAGAGGCCTTGCAGCCTGAACGCCAGCCTCGATGAAGGAGAACGGGTCGGCGGGGGCGGCAGGAGAGCGCCGGCAGGGAGACGCGGAGATGCGGGTGAGGACGACCGAAAGGAAGGAGACCGGCTCCAGAAAAACGGGCTCCCCGAAAACCCAGTGGCCGGGTCATGTCTGCCTTATCCTCGGCCTTTTCCTCATCCTCAGCTCGGCCTCCAGTGAGGTCGCCCGGGCTGGACTCGGGACCATAAGCCTGACGTCGATAGAAGCCTATAACTGGGATGGGTCCCCCGGGAGCGGCACCGTGGACTTCGGGACCGTCTACCCCGGGAGTCCGGCTGTCGTCTCGCGGGCCCTGGTCTTCAACGTCTCGAGCGACCTCGAGTGGCGTCTCCGCGGCTGGACGGGCGCGGCCCTGCCCGCCGGCTGCCTTCTCGAGCAGAGGCCGCGGGAGAGCGGCGGCTGGGTCGCCCTCTCGCCCTCGGGGGCGGTCATCCGCCCGGCCGAGAACCCGTGCCCGGACGGCGGCTCGTTCGAGGACGACCTCCGTCTGACGGTAGACTTCACCCTTTCCCCCGGGACGTACACCATCGAGCTCCAATACGAGGTATCGTTCACCGACCAGACTCCTCCGGCGGGCACCGTCGTCATCAACGGCGGGGCCGGCTACACCAACGACCCGGTCGTGACCCTTGACCTCTCAGCTACCGACGATTCCGGTGTCGTCGACTCCGTGTCCTTCTCCGACGACGGGAGCACCTGGTCGGCGTGGCAGGATTACGCGACCACAGTCAGCTACACCCTGGCCGACCCGGGGGCGGACGGGACGAAGACCGTCTGGGCGCGCTTCAGGGACCGCGCCGGGAACGTGTCGAGCCCGGCCTCGGACTCGATAATCCTCGACACCGTGCCTCCGGCCATCTCGGAGCTGACCGTCGCGGGCGTGACCTCCACCACAGCCAACATCGCCTGGCAGACCGACGAGCCCGCCACAAGTCAGGTGAAGTACCGTCCGGACGGGGCGTCCTCCTGGTCGCTCTCGCCCCTCGGCTCCGCCTACGAGCTGAGCCACACCGTGAGCCTCGCGGACCTCACCCCGGGGACGAGGTACTTCTACCGCGCCCTTTCCGCCGACCGGGCGGGGAACCTGACCGAGAGCGCGGAGGCGAGCTTCTGGACGCCCTGCGAGGCCCCCTACCTCAGCGCGAGCGTGACCCAGACGGGCGGGAGCTTCCAGTACCAGGTCAACCTGAGCTGGACGTCCTCGACCAACGCCACCGGCTACAAGGTCTATCGCAAGGACGTCTCGACGGGGACCACGACCCTCCTCACGACGACGACGGCGACATCCTACACGGACAACGTGGAGGCCCGAACCGTCAAGACTCTCGAGTACTGGGTCGCCGCGGTGAACGGGGCCGGGACGGAGACGAGCTCCAACGTTGTGACCGTGACCCTGGGCGGCGACGATGCCACCCCGCCGGTCCTGACCATAACCTCGGTCACCCCCGGCCAGACCGAGTGCGTGATTACCTGGACGACCGACGAGCCGTCGACCAGCCGGATCGCGTACCGGGTCAAGGGCACCGGGACCTACTCCGAGACACCGCTAGACACCACCCTGGTCACCGACCACAGCGTGACCGTGACCGGCCTGACCCAGGACACGACCTACGAGTTCTACGCCGTTTCGAGTGACGCGGCCGGGAACACGGGGCAGTCGGACGTTGGCGAGTTCACCACGCTGCCGCCGGGCGTCCCGCCGGCTCCGCAGAACCTGCGGGTCACCAAGAGGTGGCCGCGCAACCAGTTCGTGACCCTCGCCTGGGACCCGGCGGACACGGCCGTGGAGTACACGGTCTACCGGCGCTATCTCAGCGACCCGCCGACAGCCTGGGAGGAGTGCGGCCGGACGTCCGACACCACCATCAAGGTCGGCTTCCTCAACCCGGCGCAGCCGACCTATACCGCCGAGTACTACGTCACGGCCTGGAACGCGCTCGGAGAGAGCGATCCCTCCAACATCGTGACCGTCGTCCCCTGAGCGCGTCCCTCCCGTTCCGACCGGTCCGCCGTCACCCGCAGGCGGCCTCCTCGATGATGAGGCGGGCCTTATAGCCGTCGAGAGTGGCCGCGACGCCGAGAGGCAGAGTCCACTTGTCCCGCCCGTGCCCGCACGGGAGCCCGCTGAGGACGGGCCGCCCGAGTCCGGCCAGGTGGTCGGCGATGACCTCGTCGACGGTGAGCGACCACGGGGCCCCGTCCTCGTCCCCCTCCGCCGCCGGCTCGCAGGCGACCATCTCCCCGAGGGCGACCCCGGCGGCCTGACCCAGGGCTCCGGACAGTACAAGCTGCGTGAGCATCCGGTCGATCCGGTAGGGCTGTTCGCGGACGTCCTCGAGGATGAGGACCCTTCCCCGCGCGTCGAGCTCGTAGGGGGTGCCGAGGAGGCCGGCGACCAGGCTGAGGTTGCCGCCGGCGAGCGGGCCCACGGCCCTTCCCGCCGAGACCACCCGCGGAGGCGGATAGTCGTCCGGGACGGGCAGGACATCGAGAGGGTCGGTGGAGGTCACCGCCCGCACGAAGGAGTCGAGGGTGAAGCGGGTGAGTCTCTCGCCGAGGCTCTCGACGACCGGACCGTGGAAGGTGACGAGGCCGGTCTCGCGGGCGAAGGCCAGGTGGAGGGCTGTCAGATCGCTGTAGCCGACGAAGACCTTGGGGTCGTTCCTAGCCGCGGCGTAGTCCACCAGCGGCAGGATTCGTGACGCCCCGTAGCCGCCCCGGGCGGCGACGATACCGCGCACCTCCGGGTCGGCCAGGGCCCGGTTCAGGTCGTCGGCCCGGGCCTCGTCGGGACCGGCGAGGTAGCCGCGGTGCTCGGTGAGGTGGCGCCCGAGGACCACCCGGAAGCCGAGATGCTCGAGGACCCTCACCCCTCCCGCCAGAGCCTTCTCGTTCCGGACCCGGCCGGCCGGAGCGACCACGGCCACGAGGTCGCCGGGTTTGAGAGCGGTGGGCTTCAGCCGGCCCCCGGGAGCCGGCCCTCCCGGGCGGTCACCGGGGCCGTCCTTGGAAACAGGGTTCAGCGCTTCCGCCACAGGTCACCACCTCCGTAGCTGTCCACCCGGTCGGACCCCGGACCCGCGGCCTCGGGCGCGGACCCGCGCTCCGCCGCCCCGGGCACGGACTCCGGCCCCGCGCCGTCGGTCGCGGACCCCGCCGCCCCGGGCACTCTCTCCACCTTCCCGGCCCGGGCCAGGCGGTCGAGGTGGTGCTGCAGCATGAAGAACTCCGCTTTGTAGAGGCCGGGGTGGAGTTCCGACCGGGGACCGTAGATGGGCCACCTCGCAGTGAGCTCCGTGAGGGTCAGGGGCCCTTCGGCGGCAAGGACCGACAGAACCTTCTCCTCGCGCAGTTCAAAGTGATTCTCGAAGGCGGCGAGCCCGGCCGCGAACGCCTCGCGGGTCAGCGGACGCCGATGGGAGGTGAGGACGGTCTCAAAGCCGGGCCCGGCCGCGGCGAGGGCCGTAAGCCGGCGGACTGACGCCAGGTAGTCGTCCACGCTCGAGTGGACGTCGCCGTACCACGGACCGAATCTCGAAAAATCGATATCGGCCGTGAAGAGGATCCCCTTGTCCTCCAGAACCAGCCCCGAGTGTCCGGGAGTGTGCCCCGGCAGGCGCACGACCGCCGCGGAGAGACCCCCCAGGTCGAGAACCTCTCCGTCGGCCAGCTCCCGCGCGACCGGGGTCGGCCGCCAGCCCAGACCGGAGAGAACGGAGCGGGCCGTCTCGGTCCCGACGAGGTCCCAGCCGCTCAGCTGGAAGAACTCCTCCTCCGAAGAAAAGGCCCCCGCCTCTCCCTCGGGGCACCAGAAGACCGCGCCGCGGAACCGCGCGTTTCCGCGGACGTGGTCGATGTGGTAGTGGGTGTTGAAAACGATATGGACCGGGCCCCGGCCGAGGACGGCCTCGAGGACCTCGTCGCCGGCTCCCGTATCCACGAGGAGGCGGGCGTCGCGACCCTCGAGGAGGAGCACGTTCCCGAACGGGAAGCGCCCGCGGCGCTCGCCCTCGAAGAAGGTGACTCCAGGAGCCACTCCCAGCTCGAACATGGCCCTACAGGTTCCCGTCAGAGGCCCGGTCTCCTGCAGCGGCGGATGGCGACCCGGACCACGTCGCCCTCGAGGTCGACGACCTGGACGGTCCAGCCGCCGGCCCCGGCCTCGGCCTCCGACGGGATGGTCCCGGCGGTCAGGGAGTCGCACAGGGTCTCGGAGGCCACGTAATCGCGCGTCCGCTCCAGGGCCCGGGCGGCCTCTCCGGAAGCCTTGTAGACCATCTCGATGTGGTCCTCGACCTCGAACCCGGCCTCCTTGCGCAGGCGCTGGACGCGGTTTACCATCTCCCGGGCGAGGCCCTCCCAGAGAAGCTCCTCGGAAACCTCGGTGTCCAGAGCGACGTAGCGTCCGTCGCCGCCCTCAACCACCCACCCCGGGAGCCCCTCGGTCTTCACCTCCACCTCGCCCGCCTCGAGCTTGACGGGCTCGTCCTGACCCTCGACGTCGACGGCGAGGTCGTCGCCGGCGGCGAGCCGGCGGACCGCCAGGGCCGCCTCCTCGGGCGTCAGGCGGCCCAGAGCTCTCGCCACACTTGGGGCGAGCGGGCCCAGCCGGGGCCCCAGAAGGTCGAAGCGCGGCTTCAGGCTGTGCGTCGCCAGCCCGGAGAGGTCGGGGGCGGAGCCGACCTCCTTGACGTTGACCTCGTCGGCGAGGAGGTCGAAGAGAGGCGCGGCGCCCTCCAGGGCCCGTTCGGGCCCGACGAGCACGACCCGCCTGAGAGGCTGCCTCGTCCGGATGTGGGCCCGGTTCCGGGCCGCCCGGGCCAGAGCCACGTAGGCCCGGACCGTTTCCATCCGCCTTTCCAGGTCCTCGTCGGCGAGGGTGGGATCGGGCTCGGGGTAAAGGCAGTGGTGGACGCTCTCCGGCAGGCCGCCTGCCTCCGCCGCCCCGCCCGCCGGGACGGAGCGGACCAGGTTCTGGTACATCTCCTCGGTCGTGAAGGGGACGAAGGGCGCGAGAAGCCGGCACAGGGTCACCAGGGCCTCGTAGAGGGTCTGGTAGGCGGCAACCTTGTCCTCGTCTGTCCCGGCCCGCCAGTAGCGGCGGCGGCCGCGGCGGACGTACCAGTTGCTGAGGTCGTCGACGAAGCCCTCGATGGCCCGTGTCGCCGGGAGGACCTGGTAGGCGTCGAGGTTGGCCCGGACGTCGGCCGTGGTCCGGTTGAGTCTCGACAGGATCCACCGGTCGAGCGGACCGCGATCCGCCGCCGGAGGCACGGTAACCTCGCGGCCTCCGAGTCTGGCTCTCGGCGGCCCGCCGCGTCTTAGGAGGACCGCCGCCGGGTCGGGCTCGAAGCCGTCGAGGTTCGCGTAGAGGACGAAGAAGGAGTAGACGTTCCAGAGCGTGTCGAGCATCCGGCTCTGGAACTCGGTGATTACCCTGGCCGAGAAGCGCTTCTGGAACCAGGGGTGGCTCACGGCGTAGAGGAACCAGCGCAGGGCGTCGGCCCCCTGGACGTTGAGGATCTCCCACGGGTCGACGACGTTCCCGAGGTGCTTGGACATTTTCCGGCCTTCCTCGTCCACGCCGAACTCGGTCACGAGCACGTTCCGGTAGGCCGGGCGCCCGAACAGGAGGGTGGCGATGGCCAGAAGGCTGTAGAACCACCCCCGGGTCTGGTCGACAGCCTCACAGATGAAGTCGGCCGGAAAGTGCCGGTCGAAGAGGTCCCGGTTCTCGAACGGGTAGTGCCACTGGGCGAAGGGCATCGCCCCGGAGTCGAACCAGCAGTCGATGACCTCAGGGACCCGCCGCATGTCCCCGCCGCACGCGGGACAGGGGATGACGACCCGGTCGATGTGGGGCTTGTGGGGGTCGAAGGGGTCGGGCAGGGTCTCCGGACGGGCGAGCTCCCGGAGCTCGGCGACAGAGCCGACGCAGACCTGGCGCCCGCAGCCCTCGTTCCCGCAGACCCAGATGGGGAGCGGGGTCCCCCAGTAGCGGTTCCGGCTCAAGTTCCAGTCGACCATGTTCTCGAGCCAGTCGCCGAAGCGTCCCTCCTTGAGGTGCTCGGGGTACCAGTTGACCTCCTCACGGTTGAGGGCGATGAGCTCGTCCCTGACCGCCGTCATCTTGATGAACCAGGTCGTGTCCGCGTAGTAGAGGAGCGGCGCGTGACAGCGGTAGCAGAAGGGGTAGATGTGCTGGTAGACGTTTGACCGGTAGAGGCGACCGCTCTCCCGGAGGGCCGCGACGATGTCCGGGTCGGCGTCCTTGACGAAACGACCCGCCCAGGGCGGGACCTCGTCCGTGAACCGCCCGGCCGCGTCGACAGGGCGGAAGATGGGCAGGCCGTGCCGCCGGGCGGCCTCCATGTCGTCCTCGCCGAAAGCCGGGGCGAGGTGGACGAGGCCGGTGCCTTCCTCGAGAGTGACGAAGTCGCCGGGGACCACGGTGAAAGCCTTGCCCCGGGCTTCCCGGTCCCTTTCCCCCCCCGTTTCGAAGAAGGGGAAGAGGGGCCGGTAGCGGCGGCCGACGAGGTCCCGGCCCTTGAGGAGATCGACGGTCCGGTAGCCCTGAGGGAAGAGCTTCGGCGCCAGGGCCGCGGCGACGACCAGGACCTCCTCATCGCCTTCGGGCACCACGGCCGCGTAATCGAGTTCGGGGTGGACGGCGACGGCCGTGTTCGATGGAAGCGTCCACGGGGTGGTCGTCCAGACCAGGAGCGAGGTGGGCGCCCCGGCCCCGCTGCCGGCCCGCGCCCCGGCCTCGCTGCCGTCCGCCGCGGCGAGGGGGAAGCGGACGAAGACCGACGGGTCCTCGATTTCGCTGTAGCCCTGGGCGACCTCATGGCTGGAGAGCGAGGTCCCGCACCGCGCGCAGTAGGGCACGACGCGGTAGCCCTGGTAGAGCCAGCCTTTGTCCCAGATGGTCTTGAGAGCCCACCAGACCGACTCGATGTAGCTCGTGTGGTAGGTGACGTAGGCGTTGTCGAGGTCGAGCCAGAAGCCGATGCGCTCGGTCAGCCTGGCCCACTCCTTCTCGTACTTCCAGACGGAGCGCTTGCACTCCTCGATGAACTTCTCGACCCCGTACTCCTCGATCTCGGGCTTGGAGCTGATGCCCAGCTTCTTCTCGACCTCGAGCTCGACGGGCAGGCCGTGGGTGTCCCACCCGGCCTTCCGGGGGACGTAGTAGCCCAGCATGGTCTTGTAGCGGGGGAAGAGGTCCTTCATGCTCCTGGGCAGGACGTGGCCGATGTGCGGGAGGCCGTTGGCCGTGGGCGGACCTTCGTAGAAGGTGAAGACCGGCCCGTCCCGGCGGAGGTCCTGCACCTTCCGGAAGGCGTCCGACCGGCGCCAGAACTCGATGACACGCTCCTCCATCTCGGGATAGCTGACCTTGGCGCTGACCTCGCGGAACATCGCGTCGTCCTCCCCTGTCGTGCGGTGTCGCCTGTCCGGCGCGGACCGAGTCGCCAGGTCGACGACCGGGCCCTGGCCGGGCCGGAAAGCGATAAGCCCTCGTCCAAGGACGAGGGCCGGCTCGCGGTACCACCCTGGTTAGCCCGCTGCGGGCGGGCTCTCTCAGCGGCGCGGGAGGCATCCCACCGGCCGGCACGACCGGCCGGGCCTCCGACGCCCGCCCCGTTAACGCCGGGGACCCACGTTGGCGCCTACTCGACGGGCCCCAGGGGCGGGTCCGGGCGGGATCCCCGCCCAGTGACCGGCCCCGGCCGCTTTCGGGCCACGACTCGGGGGTGATCTTCGGCGGTCTCCCCGGCACCCTCTTCCACCCGCAGGGCTCGCTCCGGCCGGCGCCCGCCCGCCTACTCTCCCCGTCATCGTCTTTCGGGGTCTTCTTCGGTCCAATTGCCCCGGCCGGCCCGCGCCCGGCGGGTGAGCCCGCAGAGCCCGGGACGGACCGGGAAAGTTGAGTGGATTATAGCACGTGCTCCGAGCGGCGGCAACCAGGGGACCAGACTGAGTCGGTCCCAACGGCCGGAGGCGGTGGCCTAACGGCCGGAGGCGATGGCCCAACGGCCGGAGGCGGTGGCCTAACGGCCGGAGGCGATGGCCCAACGGCCGGAGGCGGTGGCCTAACGGCCGGAGGCGGTGGCCCAACGGCGGGAGGCGGTGGCCTGACGGCCGGAGGCGGTGGCCTAACGGCCGGAGGCGATGGCCTAACGGCCGGAGGCGATGGCCTGAACGGCGTCGACGAGACTCTCGACGTCCTCGTCCGTGTTGAACGGTCCGAAACTCGCCCGGACCGTGCCGTGCTCCTCGGCCCCTATGGTCCGGCAGGCGCAGGGAGCGCAGTGAAGGCCGGCCCTGACCATGATGCCGTGGTCCACGTCGAGCCGCCGGGCCACCTCGCCCGGTTCCAGACCTTCGACGTTGAAGGAGACGACGCCGACTCGCGCCGACGGGTCCCGCGGCCCGTAGAGGGTGACCCGCGGCACCTGACCGAGCAGCTCCAGGGCCCGGGCGCCCAGGTCCTTCTCGTGGGCCCGGATGGCCTCCAGCCCC